>NZ_FNCU01000044.1:0-76021 GCF_900099855.1 Bradyrhizobium sp. Rc2d
ATGCGGACGCGGCGCGAGACGATCGAGCATCCCTTCGGCACGATCAAGGCCCGTATGGGTGCGACCCACTTCCTGATGAAGCGCCTGCGGAATGTCGCTGCTGAGATGGCGCTGCATGTTCTCGCCTATAACCTCACACGGGTGATGAACATCCTCGGCAAACCAAGCCTGATTGCAGCCATCCGCGCCGCCTGACGGCCGGAAGTGCGTCCAAAACTACAATCCCCCGGTCGCGGTACCTACTTTGGCCGGTCATTGGACGATTCGATACGCAAATACCGGCCGCGCGCAATACTTGGCGACCACGCCGCGTCAGGCCTATGCGTTTGCACACAACCAAGACCCGTAGCGGACCTTAGGCCGCCGCGCCGCGTCCAGAACGGTTCTGCCTGCATCATCTGTGCGGGAAGTTAGGCGGAATATGCTAGCCTTCATCGGACGCTCTAGGACCGACGCGATGAATTGGGCCGCTTCATTGGTGTCACACACTTAGCCGGAGGTCGCGCCATGCCGTTCGGTTGTAGGACAGTTGTGGGAGTCTTGCTCCTCGTGGGCACTTCGGTATCGGGCGGCGAGTTGCAGGTAAATGGATCTGCCGATTTCTTCCCGATAGGCGTTTGGTTGCAGTCGCCGACTCTCGCTGTCAATTACAAGGCAATCGGGATCAATACCTTTGTGGGATTGCCCGAAGGACCCACTGAAGAGCAACTCGCCGCATTGGCAAGGCAGCACATGTTCGCCGTTGCCGACCAAAACGACCTTGCGCTTAAATCGGTCAATCGACACGTTATCAAGGCATGGATGCAAGAAGACGAACCGGACAATGCTCAACCGATCGGGCCAGGACTGCACGGAACATGCGTCCCAGCAATTGAAGTCGCTCGGCGCACGCAAGAGATGAAAGCGCGGGATCCAACGCGACCGGTGATGATCAATTTCGGACAGGGTGTGGCCAACGAATTCTGGCGCGGTCGTGGCAGCTGCAACGGTGATCAGGGTTACTACGATATTGCGATCCAGGGGGCAGACATCTTGTCGTACGACATCTATCCAGTGGGATCCACTACTCCTCAAGTTAAAGGAAGGCTGGAATATGTTGCACGTGGCGTCACTAATCTCGCGAAGCGGGCTGCCGATGGGCAAAGCGTATGGATGGCAATCGAGACGACAGCACTAGATCCGACCCGTCGACCGACTGCGGCGGAGGTTCGGGCGGAGATCTGGATGGCATTGATTCATGGCGCGACGGGAATTTTTTATTTCGTGCATGAGTTTAAACCAACCTTCCGGGAAGACGCCATCTTCCGCTACCCTGATATCGTGGAGGAGGTCACGAGAACGAACCAGTTGATCCGGTCTCTCTCGCCAGCGTTGAACAGCCCAAGCGTATCCGGGGCTGTATCCGTAAGCTCGCAGGTCCCGATTGCAACCATGGTGAAGGTGTACAAAGGCGATACGTATGTCTTTGCCGTCGCGATGCAGAACTCTCCATCGATAGCGCGGATCTCGGTCAATAGCGTTCACCAGACCACCGCTCGTGTCATCGGCGAGGGTCGTAGCGTATCCCTCGCGCAAGGTTCTTTCGAGGACCAATTTGAAGGCTACGGCGTACATCTTTATCACATTCGATAGCACGCAATTCCGGAGCGAACGGGATTTCGCCGCCCAAGCTGCGGCTTCCGGATCTGGCCCAACTCGGACGTCTGGTTGGCTGCCGTAACGGGCCGGTGTCAGAGGCGGAGCGGACCTCCATCCGCGCCCTGAGTGCAGCGCGGATTATGAGCACGCGCTCCAGCCTAGGCGCAAGCGACGACCGCCTGTCCGCGTCTGGCGCGGGACCCGTGTCATCGTCGCCCCCATGATTATGGGTGTCACGGCGTCCGTGCTGCGGTTAGACTTGCCTCGCGCCGCGGGGGACACGCGGGTCGCGGGACGATGAACATGAGCGAACAGGGCGAGACGGGTGAGGCCATCACCATCCTCCTCGTCGAGGACGACGCGCCGACTTGCTGGCGGCTCCAGGACGCGCTGGTCAAGGCCGGTTACGAGGTGCGCAGTGCCGGCACGCTCGCTGAGGCCCGGTCTGCGCTCGGCGAGGGCACGCCTTGCGTGCTGCTCACCGATCTCAGGCTGCCCGACGGCCATGGCATCGAGCTGATTCGCGAAACCCGGCAGCGCTTTCCCGATACCGAGATCATGGTGATCTCCGCGCTCGGCGACGAGGAAAGCGTGATCTCGGCGATTACCGTGGGTGCGACCGGCTATCTCCTGAAGGATGCCTTCCCGACCGACATCGCCACCACTGTGCGCGATCTGGTCGCCGGCCATTCGCCGATCTCGGCCTCGATCGCCCGTTTCATCGTGCGGCGAACGCAGAGTTCGGCGGAGCCCTCGCCCGGCCCCGCGCTCAACACGGCCAAGCTGACCCCGCGGGAGATCGACATCCTCTGGGGCATCGCCAAAGGCTTCAGCTATGCCGAGATCGCGAGCCATCTCGGCCTGTCCAGGCAGACCGTGCCCGGCCACATCAAGAACATCTATCGCAAGCTCGAGGTGCACACCCGCAGCGAGGCCGTGTTCGAAGCGGTGCAGCAGGGCCTGATCAAGCTGTGAGCGAGATCGCGGCGAAGACAACAACGCGCCCGCGGCGCCGGCTGATCGTGTCGCGCCTCGTGCCTTATCTACTGCTCCAGGCCCTGATCGTCATCGTCACCATCCTTGGGCTCCGGCTGCTGCAACCCGGCGATCCCGAAGACTTCGCGGTGAGCGATTTTTCAGCGCGCGAGGACGGCACGATGCGCGCGGTGAGGCTGCCGCACTTCACCGCATCGCGCTATTCGCTGGCCGACCCGCCGCTCTACACTGGTGCCTTCACATTCCGCAGGGGCGATGCGGGATCGGGATGGTCGGTGTATCTGCCACGCTTCAGCAACGCGGTGGAGGTCGCCGTCAACGGCGTCGTGGTGCTGGATTCCCGGCGTGATGCCAATGCCAACCGGCCGGACCGCAACACGCCGCAGATCGCTGCGATTCCGTCCTCGCTGCTGCGCGACGGCGCCAACGATCTCACGGTGCGGCTGTTCGTCTGGGGGCCGCTGAAGGGCTTTCTCGATACCGTCTATGTCGGGCCGGATGCCGCGTTGCGTCCTGCCTATGAGACGCGCACGCTGCTGTTCGTCACGCTGCCCGTCGTGTTCTCCGCCTGGCAATCGATTCTCGCGGTCATCCTTGCGATCATGTGGCTGATGCGGCGCCACGAGCCGGTTTACGGCGTGCTGGCGGCGGCGATGGTGCTCGGCGTGGTGCAGGCGTTCGTGCCGCCGCCGGTGCCGCCGGCCACGACGTCGCGGCTCGCCGCCGTGCTGCTGGCATCCGCACCGATCGAGAGCGCGCTGATCGTCGTGTTCGGCATGCTGTTCTTCGGCTGGCGTTGGCCGCGCTACGGCACGCTGCTGTTCGTGCCAGGCCTCGTCGTGTTCGTGGTCGGACTGATCGGGGGCCCGCCGCTGCCGCGCATTCTCTTTCTGGTGCTCGGCATTCCCACGGTCGGGCTTTGCCTGTTCCTGATGGCCTGTGTGACCGCAGCCGCAGTGGTCCGGCGGCAGGACGCGGCAAGCTTCACGATCGGCTGCGCCGTGACCATCGTGCTGGTCTGCTGGGTCCAGGACATGCTCACGGTGTTGGAGATCGTGACCAACGATCGCATCTTCGTCTCGCGCCTGTCCTATTCGGCGATGCTCGTCGCGATCGGCGCCGGGCTGACCTGGCGCTTCGCGCGCGCGCTGAACCAGGTCGACAGCTTTGCCGGCCAGCTCGTTGCACGGGTGGGCGAGGCCGAGGAACGGCTGAAGGCGAGCTTTGCCCGCGAAGAGGCGCGCGCCCGTGCCGCTGCGCTCGCCAATGAGCGCACGCGGCTGATGCGGGACCTGCATGACGGACTCGGCGGCCAGCTCGTCAGCATCGTCGCGCTCTCCGAGCGCGGCCATGAGGGCGCGACCATCACGGAGGCCGCTCGCGCAGCACTGAAGGATCTGCGCCTCGTCATCGATTCCATGGACGACATCGGCGGCGACCTGATGCTCGCGCTCGGCTCCTGGCGCGAGCGCGCGACGGCGCAATTGCGGCCGCACGACATCGCGCTCGACTGGCGCGTGGCAACGCCGCAGGGCCTGCCACTGCATCCGGAATTGCGGCCATGGCACGTCATCCAGATCGTGCGCATTCTCGACGAGGCCGTGACCAACGCCGTCAAGCACGCAGAGGCGCGCCACATCGCGGTCGGCATCGAGACGCTCGACGACGATCACGGGCCGTATGGCGTGATCAGCGTGACGGGACGACGGCAAAGGCTTTGCCCTCGCCGGCAATGGCGCGAGCGCCGGCCAGACCGCGCGGGGCTTGCGCAACATGAGGAGCCGCGCCGCCCGCTGCGGCGCGGTGCTCGATCTGAGCTCGGATGCCTCAGGCACGCGCGTGCGGCTGCAATTGCCGCAGCGTTTTCCCGACAGCGATGCGGCTGCGGGCTGAAAAGCCCCCTCCCCGAACGTGTGGGGCGCACGGAGAGAGGGGACGGGCCGGTCCTCTGCGGAGGACGGGGGGCGTTCGTCCGCAGGGGCTTCGTTGGCCCGAAGCAATGCAATCAAATCAACCGAATGGAATATCAGCGCACGCCGACGCGGTTGACCGGGCCGCCGCGGTTCATCGGCGTACCGGCGCGCACGCCGACACCGGGCGCGCCGACACCGGGCGTCGCGACCGCGGCCCGCGCAACCGGAGCTCCCGGCGCGACCACCACGGCCGCAGTCGGCCGCACCACGCAGCCCTTGGGCACGCCGACCGTCTTGCAATAGACCACGGCCTGCGCCGGGCTCGTGCCCAGCGACACCATCGCCGCACCCGCCAGCGCCATGATCGTCAGCCCGGCGCTCAGCGCTCCCGCTCTTTTCGACATCTTGCTCTCCTGCTTCCCGTCCGGCGTCCCGGTGCAATCACCGGGTTCGCAGCCGAGGTGCAGCCTGAATGGCAAAAGACCGGGCGCGGATACATGCCATGAAGATGGGGGTGCCATGCCTGAGAGAGCGCACCCGGTGCCATGAACATGGCATGGACTTGCGCCCGGCCTTCGCGAGATCGTCCGGCCCGCTTGATCCCAGGCGGGACCAACGACAATCCCAAAGAGGTGTTTTATGAAGATTTCGGTTCTTGCCGCGCTGCTGCTCGCCGCCACCGCCATGTCCGCCGCCGCGCAATCCGGTCCGACGCCGCAGGAGCAGATGGCCTGTCGCGGCGATGCCAGCAAATTCTGCGCCGAACATATCGGCAAGCCGCCGGAGATGAATGCCTGCCTGCGTCAGAACAAGACCAAGCTCTCCGACTCCTGCCGCAAGGTCGTGGAATCTCACGGCGGCTGAGCCGGCCCTCAAGTCCGGGAGCGCTCCAGCGGAGCGAGCCCGGACTCTGTTTTGCGGATCATGCTTTAGTCGTCGTCAGGCCCGAACAGCCTGATCTGCGGGAATCCGCTGCGTGGGCGGCTTGCGATATCGCGGGCATCGGAGTCTTCGCGGATGTTGCGCGCGACGTCGTCCCAATCGGTGCGGTCGCGCGGGCCGCGCATCTCGCGGGACTCGTAATAGTGGCGGCGCTCGGCCCAGCGTTCGCGGCGCTCCATCCGGCGCCGTTCGGACGCGGCGCGCTTCACGTCAGAATCCCGCGCCTTGGCATAGGCGTTGTCCGGTGAGGCGGCCGGCTCTGTCGACGCCTGCTGCTCCGCAGGCCTGGGCGCGGCTGGTGCCGGCTTGGACAGTTCCTTGGACTGCTCCTTGGGCGGCTCGACCGCGGCTGCTTGCGACGGCCGCGGTGCTGGCGGTTCAGCGTTGGCCTGAGAGGTTCGCGTATCGGGCTTGGCGGGTTCAGGCTTTGCCTCGGCCTGCGCCGGCGCGGCAATGATCGCGCCAAAAGCCTGCGAACCGGTGAGATAATTCACGCGCTCGGACGGTGCGTTCATCGCCGCCGCTGTGCCAGCGGCGTCGGCGCGCTTGCTGGTGTCCGGCCCCTGCTTGGGCGCGATCGGATTCATGATGTTGCCGGCGACGATGCCGCCGCCGAGACCAATGGCGATGGCCGCGACAATGGTTCCGGCACCGACGAAATAGGCTGTCGAGGCGCGCATTGATCCACTCCCTCTTTGGGGCGAGCAACGCACGTTGATTGCCGGATGTTCCTGATACGGGAGCAGTTCCCAAAGGAACTGTCAGATCTGCTGCGCGACCTTCTCCAGCCCGATGATGCGGGCGAGCTTGCGCACTTCCTCTTTCTGGTCGTCACGCAGCTGGAACAGCAGCGGCATCGCCGCCGACTTCAATTGCTGGACCTCGTCGCAATTTGGATCGATCGGCACGCCCGGCGCGTTCGGATTGGAGAGCTTGTTTGCCGAGATCTTGCGGACGACGTTGCGGAGCGCCGTCTCGACCGAGGGCCAATAATATTCCTGCGACGATGACAGTTTCAGGCGATCCCTGATGCCCGCGATCTGTGCGTCGGACAACAGCGCATAGGATTTCTGCGGTTGCGGCTTGGCCACGACTTTCGGCTTGGCCGGGACTTCGACGGCGGGGACCTCCGCTGCGGCGGGCGCCTCGTGCGAACTTGCCTTCGGCATCGGGAAATCGGAAGGCGTCGCGGCGGCAAAGGCCTGGCGCAGCGGCTCAGTCAGCACCGGCGTCTGGGCGAGCTTGTCGGCGGCGACCTGCACCGGTTCGATTGCGGCCGAAGCCAGCGCCAGCGTCGGAACCAGACGGTCGGCCTTGGCGGCGCGATTGGTGGCGAGCGGTTTGGCCGGAGGCGCCTGCGTGATCATCTCCGCGCTGACACTGGGCACGCTGTCGCGGCCGAGAATGGCGGTCGTCGCAGCGCCAAGGACGAGAAAACAGGTCAGCGCGACGATGGTGATGGCTTTGGACAAACGTCTCTCCGCGCCCAACTTTCAAGTCCACGTGATCACTGCCCGGAAACTGGGCGATAATTAAGGCTTAACCGTGCAATTGCGGCGGCAATCGCGCGGACTGCGGCGACATCGCCTGAAAAGCTCAACGAAATCAGGCAGCTGCCGCCAGTTCGTAGGCATCCTGGATGTCGGCCACGATCTCCGAGGCCTCCCAGACCGCGCGCGGCTCGACCGATTGCAGCGCCACCGTCCAGTTGCCGCCTCGGCGAGTACGGGGGACGCTGACGATGTCGAAGCGCACGTTGCGGCACAGCGGATGGCGGGCCAGCGCGTGGGCCACGCGAACGCGGATTTCGTCCAACGTCGCGGCTGTCTTGCCGTTGAGATAGTTGAAGTCCATCGCCTGTCCCTCTCGGTCCTGATTGGCGGCCTTGAGAGGATTCTTGGCGGGCGATGGTTAATCTGCCGTTAAGTGAGCGGGGCGGAAGAGCGCGGGATTAACCGTGATCGGGGCGCCGGAGGCTCTTCTCCCTCTCCCCGTCCTTACGGGGAGAGGGTCGGGGTGAGGGGCTCTCTCCGCAATCAAGGTGACAGTCGGACTCGCGGAGGCTCCCCCTCACCCGCCGCGCTTCGGACGATGCTTCGCATCGCTCGGCGCGCGTCGGCCTCTCCCCGCACGCAGGGAGAGGCGAACAAGTCTACCGCCCGCCCGCCTCGCGATATTCGGTAACCGTCCCCGCAACGAGATCGTCGACAGTGAGCACGTCCGTCACCCCCGATGTCGAGTGCCCGCCGCTCCAGATGTCGCGCCAGCGTTTCGGCCGGCTCTCGCGCGCGGCGACGTCGATGTCCTTGGCAATGTCGATCGCCCCGCGCGCCGGCAGGTCGTCGGGATCGAGACCCGCGGCCACGATCGACGGCCTCAGCATGCTGGTCTGCAGTCCCGTGAAGGCGGTGGTGAGCAGGACGTCGTCGGCGCTGCTCTCGACCAGCATCCGCTTGTAACGGTCATCCGCCATGCTCTCGCGCGTCGCAATGAACTTCGTGCCCATGTAGGCGAGATCGCAGCCGAGCACTTCCGCGGCATGCAGCGCGTGGCCGTCGCTGATGCCGCCGGCGAGCACGATGATGCCGTCGTAGAATGCGCGCACCGCGCGGACAAAGGCGAACGGATTGAGCCAGCCGGTCTGGCCGCCCGCACCCGCCGTCAGCAGCACCAGCGCGTCGGCGCCTGCTTCCGCCGCACGCTCGGCATGCCGGATCGAGGCGACATCCGCCAGCACCAATGCGCCGGCATCATGTAGCGGCTTCACCACGGGCGCAGGCGAGCCGACCGAGGTGATGACCATCTCCGGCCTGTGCCGCAGCAGGACGGCGAGATCCTGCTCCAGCCGCGCGTTGGAGCGGTGCACGATCAGGTTCGGACACAGCGGCGCCGCCTTGCGTCCGGTTTGCTCTTCGTGCTGCCGCAAGCGGGTTTCGATCGCGGTGAGCCATTCGTCGAGCTGTTCCGCGCTACGGCAATTCGCGGTTGGGAAGCTGCCGATCACGCCGTTGCGGCAGGCCGCGACCACGAGCTCGACGCCCGACACCAGAAACATCGGCGCCGCGATCAGCGGCAGATCAAGACGATCGCGAAAGCGCTGCAGTCGGTCTGATGGCACGCAAATCTCCTTGTCATTCTTGCCGCCCTGCGCGGGCTTTGTCGTTCCATCCCGCATTCGCTGTGCTAGCGTCATCAGCAACATTGGCACGCCAGAAGCCGATGACAAAGCAACGAGGAAACATATGTCCGATCCGCTCCACGCATCGTCCCCGGCTTGTGCGCAGACGCTACGGGCGCTGTCGCGCTATCCCGGCCGCACCGCTTTCGCCTGGCCTGAGGGATCGCTGAGCTATCAGGGCACCATCGACCTGATCGGACGCATCCAGGGCGTGTTCATGCGGCTTGGATTGCAGCCCGGCGCGCGCGTCGCCTTCCTCACCGCCAACCGCGCCGACACCTGGTGCGCGGGCGTCGCGGCGCAGTTGTCGCGGCTCTGCATCACCTGGCTGCATCCTTTGGGATCGCTGGAGGACCAGCTGTTTCAACTCGAGGATTCCGACGCCGAGATGCTGGTGGTCGACGCGGCCGCCTTCCGCGATCGCGGCGGCGACCTCGCCGCGAAGGCCGGCCGGCTCAAGGCGGTCTTCACCATGGGACCAGCCAGCTACGGCGTCGATCTGCTGGCGGCGATCGAGACTGCGGGACACGCCAGCGCGCTGTGCCTCGCCGGCCCCGACGATCTCGCCACGCTGAACTACACCGGCGGCACGACCGGCAAATCCAAGGGCGCGCTGCGCTATCACCGCGAGAATGCCGGAGCCGCCGCCGCGATCCTCGCCGACTTCGAGATTCCCGAGGCCGCGCGCTATCTCACGGTCGCACCGATCAGCCATGTCGCCGGCACAAAGGTGCTGCCGACCTTGATGCGCGGCGGCACCGTGCACATGCTCAAGAGTTTCGATCCCGAGGCGATGCTGGCGACGATCGCGCGCGAGCGCATCAATTTCACGCTGCTCGTGCCGACCATGATCTATGTGCTGCTCGATCATCCCGCGCTCGGCAAGACCGACCTGTCCTCGCTCGAGCTGGTGCTCTATGGCGCCTCCGCGATGTCGCCGAGCCGGCTGGTCGAGGGCATCGAGCGCATCGGGCCGGTGTTCTCGCAGCTTTACGGACAGACCGAATGCTATCCCGTCTCGGTGCTGCGCAAGGCGGATCATGATCCCAAGACACCGGAGCTGTTCCTGTCCTGCGGCTTCCCGATCGCGGCCTGCGAGGCCAAGATCCTCGACGACGACGACCAGGAGGTGAGGACGGACGAAGCCGGCGAGATCTGCGTGCGCGCGCCGCACGTGATGGCGGAGTACTGGAAGCGGCCCGACATCACCGCCGAGACGCTGAAGAACGGCTGGGTCCACACCGGCGACATCGCGCGCAAGGACGAGCGCGGCTACATGTTCATCCTCGACCGCAAGAAGGACATGATCGTCTCCGGCGGCTTCAACATCTTCCCGCGCGAGGTCGAGGACGTGCTGTCGCAGCATGCCGACGTCGCCATGGTGGCTGTCGTCGGCATTCCCGACGAGAAGTGGGGCGAGGCCGTCACCGCCATCGTCGTGCCGCGCGAGGGCGCAAGGCCCGATCCGGACGAGCTGATCAACCTGGTGAAGACGCGAAAGGGCTCGGCGCACGCGCCCAAACAGATCCAGTTCGTCAAGCAGCTGCCGATGACCGGCGTCGGCAAGGTCGACAAGAAGGTGTTGCGCGCGGGCTTCTGGAGCGGGCGGGACCGGATGGTGGGGTGAGCGTCCACGTCGTGAGCCGCAACGCTGCCTCTTCACATCAGGTGTCATCGCCCGGCTTGACCGGGCGATCCAGTACGCCGCGGCCTCTCGATTCAATCAGAGCCGCCTCTGGAATACTGGATGCCCCGCTTGCCGCCTTCGCTAAAGCTTCGGCGCCCCTGGACCTTAGCCCCGGCGAAGCCTTGGCGTAGCCGGGTCGCGGAGCATGACACCGAGATTGAGGCGCGGACTTCGCGCGAGCTACGACCTTTTCTCGATCACCAGGCTTTGCACCGCCCGGCCGAAATAGCCCTGCCGGTCAGCCAGCCGCGACATTGCCAGCCCGGCGCCGTCGGGGCCGATCCAGGAGTCGCCGTCGAGCAGGATCCACTCGCCCACCGGCTGCCGCGCAAAGCTCACGGTGAGATCGGCGTTGATGTAGGTCCAGGCGCGGAAGTCGAGCGTCGAGGCGGTGCCGTTGGAGAAGTCGGCGGCGACCACGGCGCGCATCGCCTGCGAGATCGCCTCGCCTGCAATCAAGGGATGATCGACGCGAAACCAGATCGCGCCGGCGCCGGCCTGGCCGAAGCGGCCGCGCGCGGCCCGCATCGAGACCAAGCGCACGAACGGGCTGGTGGCAGCGTGGCCATCCTCGATTAGGGAGTCCTCGGGCGAGGGCAACGCAACCGGCAGCTCCTTGACGTCGTCGGGCAGGCTCAGCGCCTGGCGCCTGATCTTGAGCACGGTGGCGCCGACCACCTGCACGCCGTCGGCAAGCAGCTTGATTTCGCAGAGCTGGATCTTGCGGCCCTCACGCAAGACCTCGGTCGCGATCGTCAGCGGCGCGACCGGCACCGGACGCATCAGATCGATCGTGACCCGCGCGATCTCCATCGGAACAGGCGTCGGAATGCGTTCGGCCGCCCACGTCACCAGCGACGCCGGCGCCGAGCCGTGCTGCATTCGGCGGTCCCACGGCCCCGCGGCGTCCGGGCTGGTGACGACGCTGTTGCCGTCGACGCGGTAGATGGGGGGCATGGTCGCTCCGTCGCACACATTCGCAGTTCAAAAACAGGTGTCGTCCCGGCGGAGGCCGGGACCCATACTCACAGACCGAACTTGGTGAAGCGAGATCGGGGCTGATATCAGCCGCAACAACAACCTATCGGGGGTATGGGTCCCGGCCTTCGCCGGGACGACGAATGAGAACTAGGCGTGCCACAACAGCCGCCCATCACAACGGCGGATCGATCGCTTCGTCGTATTCCTTCTTGAAGCGTGCGATCAGGTCGGCGGCGGGCAGGATGCCCTCGACGCTGCCGATGCCCTGACCCGAGCCCCAGATCTCCTTCCAGGCCTTCGGCTTGGCGCGCTCGCCGGAGGCGTCGGTGCCGAAGTTCATCTTGGAGGGATCGGAGGTCGGCAGGTTTTCCGGATCCATGCCGGCGGCGAGGATCGAGGGCTTCAGATAATTGCCGTGCACGCCGGTGAAGAGGTTGGAATAGACGATGTCATCGGCGCTCGAGCCGGCGATCATCTCCTTGTACTTCTCGACCGCGTTAGCCTCCTTGGTCGCGATGAAGGCCGAGCCGATATAGGCGAAGTCGGCGCCGAGAATGCGCGCGGCGCGGATCGCCTTGCCGTTGCCGATCGCACCCGACAGCGCAATTGGGCCGTCGAACCACTTTCGCGTCTCGGCGACGAAGGCGAGCGGCGAGATGGTGCCGGCATGGCCGCCGGCGCCGGCTGCGACCAGGATCAGGCCATCCGCGCCCTTCTCGATCGCCTTGTGCGCGAATTTCTGGTTGATCACGTCGTGGAAGACGATGCCGCCCCAGCCGTGCACGGCCTGGTTCAGCTCCTCGCGTGCCCCGAGCGAGGAGATGATCATCGGCACCTTGTACTTGGCGCAGAGCTGCATGTCGTGGTCGAGCCGGTTGTTCGACTTGTGCACGATCTGGTTGACCGCGAACGGCGCCGACGGCTTATCGGGATGTGCGCGGTCATAGGCCGCGAGCTCCTCGGTGATCCGCGCCAGCCATTCGTCGAGCAATTCCGGCGGCCGCGCGTTCAGCGCCGGAAACGAGCCGACCACACCCGCCTTGCACTGCGCGATCACGAGATCGGGCACCGAGATGATGAAGAGCGGCGAACCGATCACGGGGATCGACAGGCGGCCCTTGAATAAGGCAGGCATGGACATTGCGGAATGGTCCTCTCTTGGCGGTCAAACGAAGGTTGGGATCATACCAACAAGGCAATCTTTCCACTGTCAAGTATTGCGTTGTGACGCCATGGCGGATGTGGCTACCGCAATTTCCAACGCGCGGAATTCTTACCCGTACAATCTAACCGTCTTCTTCATCATTGCGAGCGCAGCGAAGCAATCCAGACTCTCTCCGCGGAAGGATTCTGGATTGCTTCGTCGCAAGGGCTCCTCGCAATGACGTGCAGAAAAAGCATCGATCTCCCATGCGCACCGGAAGTCGACGCGATGACTTCACCCGATCAGATCCGGGTTGATCAGCCGCTCGAACGAGAACATCTCGTCCCACTTCTCCTGCGTCAGCAGCTTGCGCTCGACCACCACGATCTGGTGCAGCGACTTGCCGCTCTTGTAGCCCTCGCGTGCGATCTCGGCGCATTGCTTGTAGCCGAGCAGCGGCTTCAGCACCGTGACGATACCGAGCGAGTTCAGCACCATGTTGCGGGTGTGCTCCTCGTTGGCGGTGATGCCGACGACGCAATGCTCGCGCAGGCTGTTGACCGCGCGCTCCATAGTGCGGATCGAGAAGAACAGCGCGAACGAGATCACCGGCTCCATCACGTTGAGCTGGAGCTGGCCGGCGCTGGCGGCCAGCGTCACCGTGGTGTCGAGACCGATGACGAGGAAGCTGGTCTGGTTGACCACCTCGGGGATGACCGGATTGACCTTGCCGGGCATGATCGAGGAGCCCGGCTGAAGCTGCGGCAAGTTGATCTCGTTGAAGCCGGCACGCGGGCCGGAGGCAAGCAGGCGGATGTCGTTACAGATCTTGGTCAGCTTGCTGGCGGTGCGCTTGAGGATGCCCGAGAGCTGCACATAGGCACCGGTGTCGGAGGTCGCCTCGACAAGATCGCCGGCGAGAACGAACTCGACGCCGGTCAGCGCGCTCAGATGCCGGACCGCGAGCTTGGGATAGCCGACGGCCGCGGTCACGGAGGTGCCGATCGCGGTGGCGCCGAGATTGATCTCGCGCAGCAGCGCACGGGCCTCCGAAATGCGATCCACCTCCTCGCCGATCGTGGTGCCCCATCCCCGGAATTCGGCGCCGAGCGACATCGGCACCGCGTCCTGAAGATGCGTGCGGCCCATTTTCAGCACACGGTCGAACTCGCGGCCCTTGGCGAAGAAAGCTTCCTGGAGCTGGCGCAGCGCCGTCATGTAGCTCTCGAGCCGCAGGATCAGCGCCAGGCGAAAGGCGGTAGGATAGGTGTCGTTGGTGGACTGGCCGTAATTGACGTGATCGTTGGGGCTGACCTGCTGGTAATCGCCCTTCGCAAAGCCGAGCGATTCCAGCGCGAGGTTGGCGATCACCTCGTTGGCGTTCATGTTGGTCGATGTGCCGGCACCGCCCTGAATGAAGTCGGTGACGAACTGATCCATCATGTCGCCGGCAATGACGCGGTCACAGCCCAGAATGATCGCGTCCGCGACCTTGGCGTCGATCGCGCCGAGATCGCGGTTGGCCATGGCGGCCGCTTTCTTCACGTAACCAAGCGCCTTCACGAAGTAAGGCTCCTGGCTCATCGGAATGCCGGTGATGTGGAAGTTCTCCTTCCCGCGGATGGTCTGGACGCCGTAATAGATGTCGTCGGCGATCTCACGCTGTCCGAGGAAGTCCTGCTCCGTACGGCTCATTGGCGCTCCTTGTTGCATGCGCGCAGGCCATCACGTTAGTTCTGGCACAGCGCGCTGGTCACGAAAGTGTCGGTGCGGCAATCGTCCGGCTTGCGTTGCCGGCCCGGTATCAGGACCTTGGCCGAGCATTTCTCGGCTGAGTCGGCGTTCAGGCTCTTGCCTTCGCGATAGCCCTTGCTCTGGCAGAGTTGGTCGGCGGCCTGCTTGCAGTCGGGCGCGCCGTTCGCGGAGGCCGGACAGGCCGCACGCCCCGAGACCATGGTGGACGGCTTCGCCAGCCGCGATAAATCGTTCATGGTCTCGCTCGGGCTTTTGATCGGCGGCAGGATCGAGGGCAACTTGTCGAACAGCTTGCCCATTTCGTTGATCAGCCCGGGATTTTCCTCGCGCGCCGGCGGCGCCGAAGGAGCGGGTGTCGACGGCGGCGGCGCGGCCTGCGTCCCCTGCTCCTGGAGGCCGAGCACGGGCGGCGCAGCTTGCGGCCATGCCGTCCTGCCGGCGAAAACCAGGAGCAGCACTGCTGACATCAGCGTCCCGAACCGCATGGCCGGTTTGCCGGATCGAACCATCATGACGGCAAGCGTAGCCGATGCCGGCGCGGCGGCAAAGCGCCGCGAGGTTATTGAGCGAGCATGGTCCTCGCGCAAACGCTAGATCAGCTTGATCGCCACCACGAAGCCGAGCACCAGCACGGCGGCGCCGATCGCCACCCAGAGGCCGAGATGCTTCTCGATCCTGACGCGGATCCAATCGCCATAGCGGTTGAGCAGGATCGCGACGACGAAGAAGCGTCCGCCGCGCGCAACGATCGAGCACAGGATGAACAGAAGGATATTGTAGCCGGCAAAGCCCGAGGTGATGGTGACGAGCTTGTAGGGGATCGGCGTCAACCCCTTCAGCAGGATGATGATCGCACCCCATTCCGCATAGGAAGCACGGAAGGCATCGACCTTGTCGCCAAGGCCGTAGACCTGGATCAGCCACTGGCCGACCGAATCGAACAGCAGCGCTCCGATGGCGTAGCCAACCATACCGCCGACCACCGAGGTCACGGTGCAGATCGCCGCATAGACCCAGGCGCGCTGCGGGCGCGCCAGCGACATCGGGATCAGCATCACGTCCGGCGGTACCGGAAAAAACGAGCTTTCTGCGAAGGCCACGGCTCCCATGATCCAGAGCGCGTAGGGCTTGTGGGCGGCGTCGATGCACCAGTCGTAGATACGTTTCAGCATGGCGCCGCGATGAAGCACCATGGGACGGATTTGTCCATGCCGAGATTGAGGCGAATTATGACGTTTCTAGTGGCGCTTGCGCGCGGCACGGCCCTCGAGCGCGACAATTGGCCGCCTTGAGGCAATTCGCGGTGACGCGACCTTAGGCAGCTTCATCCGCGATTTCGGCAGCTTCTCGGCGATGCCGAGCATATCTTCACGCCTCGTCATCTCCCGCCAGACGTCCTCGGGACGGACCCCGGCCGAAGCCCACAGCACGGTGAGATTGTAGAGCAGGTCGGCGCTCTCCCGGATCACGGCCTCGCTATCGCCGTTGACCGCGTCGATCACGACTTCGATGGCCTCTTCGGCCAGTTTCTTCGCCATTTTGGAAGGCCCGCGCTGAAACAGCCGGGCTGTGCGCGATGTTGCCGGATCAAGATCTCTGGCCGCGAGCACAGCCAGATATAGCCGCTCAAGCGAATCACTCATGGTACTCAAACTACTCTAAACCCATGGCGAGCGCGTTAACGCGCGACAATAAAAGCGAAAAACAGGCCGGCGCGGCAAGCGCGACGGCCCGTTGTGGTCAACCTTTGGTAGCCGGAGCTAGTAGCAGTTGGTGTAGTAGCCCTGGCCGCAGTACTCGGACGGAGCCGTACCGCCATAGCGCTGATACTGGTAGTTGGGGCCCGGACCATAATAGGGCCCGTAAGCAGGACCGCTGTAATAGGCAGGTCCGCCGTAATAGCCGTAGCCCGGACCGTAGTCATAGGCGTAGGCGTCCCGGCTTGCGGCGATGGCGAGACCCGTGCCGATGGCTGCGAAAGCCGCAGCTGCGGCCGCACCGCCTCCACCGCCATGCCAGTGGCGGCCGCCGGCGTATGACGCGGCCGGGGCAATTGCGGTCAGTGCCAGCACCGCGGCGGTGGCAAGAACGGCCTTGCGGCCGACAAATTTCGAAAAACTGTCAAACATGTGGACCCTCCTTGGGACCTCGAATGGTGCCTATAGACAGGCTCGTGTCTGTCAAACACCCGCATCCCATGTTGGGTTCCCCAACCCCAACACAAGCTGAACGGGGTTGCGTAATCGTGACGCAACCTCCGCTCATCCGCCGTTCATGTTGGCGCGGACAGACTGACTGCCAGCCGGCGCTGCGAGCGTCACGAAACCATAACAATGCGGGACCGGCGCACCCGATGTCGGAATTCAAGACGATCGTCCTTCGTTGTCTGCTGGCTCTCGTGATCTCGCTTGCGACACTGATTGCACGCGATGTCAGCGTGGCCGAAACCGCCGCCCCATCCGTTGCGATTCACTTCACCTTCGACCGGCCATTGGACGCGAGCATGGCGCCGTTCTTCCTGGCGGCAAAGGACGGCAAATTCGGCGCCGAGCATCTCAGCGTGTCCTTCAACACCGCAGCCGGATCGTCGGAAGCGCTCGCGCGTGTCGTTAAGGGCGACAGCGAGCTCGCGCTGGTCGACATCAACGAGTTGATCCGCTTTCGCGACAAGGAGCAGGCAGCGCCGGTCAAGGCGGTGTTCGTGCTGTTCAACCGCGCACCCTACGCGATCGTCGCGCGCAGGAGCCGCGGCATCCACCTTCTGTCCGATCTCGACGGCAAAACCGTCGGCGTTGCCGACAGCGACCTGTCGATGCGGCTGTGGCCCGCACTGGCGCAGCAGAACGGCATCAATGTATCGCACGTCAAATTTCACAAGATCAGCGCGGCGGTGCGCGAGCCGATCCTCTCCGCGGGCCAGGTCGATGCGGTCGCCGGCTTCAGCTATCTGTCGGCGGTGAACCTGCGTGACCGCGGCGTGCCCGAAGCCGATCTCGTCGTGCTGCGCTATGCGGATTACGGCTGCGAAGCCTACGGCTTTGCCGTGGTGGTCAATCCCGCCTTCGCCGCAGCAAAGCCGGACGCCGTCAGGGGCTTCGTCCGCGCCTTGATCGCGGGCATCAACGCGACCGTCATGGAGCCGGGGCGCGCGGCGGAGGAGGCCGCGAGCCGCATCGAGGACGGCGACCGCAACCTGGAGCTGGAGCGCCTGCGCACCGCCCTCGCCGACAACATCCTGACCGACGAGGTCAGGCGCAACGGCCTCGGCGGCATCGACCTGGCGCGGCTCGATCGCTCGATCGGCCAGGTCGCGCAGGACTTCAAATTCCGCAAACGACCGACAGCGACCGAGATCTTCGACGACCAATTCCTGCCGCCGCTGGCGGGGCGGCTGATCAACTGAACAAAACCGAAAGCTTCCGCTGTATCTCGCGTACGATCCCTGCTTAGAATACAGGCTCCGTCGTCGCCGAGTTCCTCGCCCGCATGTCCATCCTCCGTCTCTACACCCGCGTTCTCGAACTGCTCGGCAAGGAGGCGCGGCTGGGCTGGCTGCTCGCGGTTGCCAATCTGCTGCTGGCGGGCTCGCAATTCGCCGAGCCCGTGCTGTTCGGCCGGATCGTCGACGTGCTCTCGGGCAAGACAGTAGCCGGCTCGAACTCGGCCTGGCCATTCCTGGCCGCCTGGGTCGCCTTCGGGCTGTTCACCATCGCATGCAGCGCGCTCGTGGCCTTGCAGGCCGATCGGCTCTCGCACCGCCAGCGCCAGGCGGTGCTGACCGATTATTTCGAGCACATCCTGCAACTGCCGCTCACCTTCCACTCCGGCACCCATTCGGGCCGCCTGATGAAGGTGATGCTCAACGGCACCGACGCGCTGTGGCGGCTATGGCTCGGCTTCTTCCGCGAGCATTTTGCCGCGATCCTCTCGGTCGTGGTGCTGCTGCCGCTGTCGCTCTACCTGAACTGGCGGCTCGCGATCCTGCTGTTCGTGCTCTGCATCGTCTTCACCGCGCTGACGACCTTCGTGGTGCGCAAGACCTTCGGTATGCAGATGGAGGTCGAGGAGCACTACAGCGAGCTCTCTGCGCGCGCCTCCGATGCGCTCGGCAACGTCGCGCTGGTGCAGAGCTTCGTCCGCGTCGAATCCGAGGTCAAGGGGCTGCGCTCCGTCGCCGATGAGCTGCTGGCCGCGCAGATGCCGGTACTGTCGTGGTGGGCGCTCGTCACCGTCATCACGCGCGCCTCCACCACCATCACCGTGCTCGCGATCTTCACCCTCGGCATCGCGCTGCACGACCAGGGGCTCACCTCGGTCGGCGAGATCGTGATGTTCGTGAGCTTTGCGACGCTGCTGATCCAGAAGCTCGAGCAGGTCGTGAGCTTCATCAACAACGTATTCATGGAAGCGCCGCGGCTGCGCGAATTCTTCAACGTGCTCGATGCCGTGCCCGCGGTGCACGACAGGCCTGACGCGATCGATGCCGGCAGATTGTCCGGCCTCGTCGAGTTCCACGACGTCACCTTCTCCTATGACGGCAAGCGCCCTGCGGTCGAGGACCTCTCATTCACGGCGCTGCCCGGCCAGACCATCGCGCTGGTCGGTCCGACCGGCGCCGGCAAGTCGACCGCGATCGCGCTCTTGCATCGCGCCTTCGACCCGCAATCCGGCTTCATCAAGATTGACGGCATGGACGTGCGCGGGATCACGCTGACGTCGCTGCGGCGGAACATCGGCGTGGTGTTCCAGGAGGCGCTGCTGTTCAACCGCTCGATCGCGGAGAATCTGCAGGTCGGTAAGCCGGATGCGACCGAGGACGAGATGCGCAAGGCGGCCGCGCGCGCGCAGGCGCTCGAGTTCATCGAGCGCAGCGGCGGCTTCGAGACCAACGCCGGCGAACGCGGCCGCATGCTCTCCGGCGGCGAGCGGCAGCGGCTGTCGATCGCCCGCGCGCTGCTGAAGGATCCGCCGATCCTGATCCTGGACGAAGCGACCAGCGCGCTCGACGCCGTCACCGAGGCCAAGGTGAATGCCGCTCTCGACGAAGTGATGAAGGGCAGGACCACGTTCGTGATCGCGCACCGCCTATCCACCATCCGCAACGCCACGCGGATCCTGGTGTTCGAGAACGGCCGGGTGACCGAAAGCGGAACTTTCGATGAACTCGTGGCCAAAGGCGGCCATTTCGCCGAGCTCGCGAGGGCCCAGTTCATGGTCCAGGAAAACGCACGGGCCAGCGTGACGGCGGCCGAGACTGCCGCGACTCCGGTCAAATCCCAGTAGCAAGTCCCCATAGGCCCGTCGAAATTCGGCCTATTTCATTGCGGAATACCGCACCGGTCCCCCTATTCTCGACGCATCAGCCGGTATAGGTTTGCGACGCCGCAAGCGGCGGCGCTGGATTTCAAAACCGACCATCAGACCACGAGAACCGCAGGGAATCGGCGGGTCTCCAAGGACCGGAATCGGATAGTGCACGCCCTTCGCCCGCTGCTTCGCAAATCGCTGTTCAACCTGCTCGCTGC
Organism: Bradyrhizobium sp. Rc2d; assembly: GCF_900099855.1. Classification (NCBI taxonomy): domain Bacteria; kingdom Pseudomonadati; phylum Pseudomonadota; class Alphaproteobacteria; order Hyphomicrobiales; family Nitrobacteraceae; genus Bradyrhizobium; species Bradyrhizobium sp. Rc2d. The sequence continues at coordinate 19,760 of NZ_FNCU01000044.1, forward strand.
GAGCCTCGCATGCGCCGCATTGTTCGCGCCGGGCGCAGCGCGAGCCGAAGCGCTGCTGCTGATCGAAGCCGATAGCGGCAAGGTGTTGCAGGCCGATAATGCGACCATCCCCTGGTACCCCGCCTCCGTCACCAAGATCATGACCGCCTATGTGACGCTGAAGGCGGTCAAGGACGGCAGGCTCACGCTCGACACGCTGCTCACGGTGTCGCCGACGGCAGCCTCGCAGTCGCCATCGAAGATGGGCTTCCGCCCGGGAACGCAGCTCACCGTCGACAACGCACTGAAGATGATGATGGTCAAGTCGGCGAACGACATGGCCGTGGTGCTTGCCGAGGGCGTCGGCGGCTCGATCGACGGCTTCTCCGCGATGATGAACGACACCGCGAAAAAACTCGGCATGACGCAGACGAGCTACGTCAATCCGAACGGCCTGCCCGCCGACGGCCAGATCACGTCCGCGCGAGATCTCGGAATCCTGGCGCGCGCGTTCCTGCGCGACCTGCCGGAGTACGAGTACTTCGTGCACATCCCGGCGATCCGCTTCGGCAAGCGCATCACCGGCAATTTCAACAAGCTGATCGGCCGCTATCCCGGCGCCGACGGCTTCAAGACCGGCTTCATCTGCGCCTCCGGCTACAATCTCGTGGCATCGGCCACGCGCAACGGTCGCCGGCTGATCGCCGTGGTGCTCGGCGCCAATTCCGGCACCGCGCGCGCGGTGAAGGCGGCGCAGCTGCTCGAGCGCGGCTTCAGCCAGGACAATCTGACATGGCTGCGACCTTCGCTCGGCACCGTCGATAATCTCGTGCCGGTCGACGCCTCGCCGCCGAACTTGCGCGACGAGATGTGCGGGCCCAACCGCAAGCGGCCGGCCAGCGACGATGACGATGCGCTGATCGCGGCCAATGGCAGCACGACCGGATCGGCCTCGGCCACCGGCGGCGAAGCCCAGGTCACCTTCTTCACGGCCGGCCTGCAGCCGCCCATGATGAAGGCTTCCGAGCTGATGGCCTCTGCTCCGGCCGCTGCCGAGCCCGTGCTGGTCTATACCGGCCCGACCCGTACCGGCACGGCCCTGATCGCGGCGGTCGCCGCCGATGCCGACCAACAGACGGTGGCAAAGCCGCGTGGCAAGAAGTCACGCGTCGCCAAGAAGCCTGACGCCGCCGACAAGCCGAAGGACGGGACCAAGGACGCGGGCAAGGAATCGAAGACGGCGGCGGCGAAGCCGGCTGCCAAGCCTGACGCTAAGACCGACAGCAAGAGCGATACCAAGACCGCAGCCAAGCCGGCCGGGACCAAGCACGCCGCGGCCAAGCACGATGCGGCAAAACCCGCCGAGAAACCGGCGGCAACCGGCGATCAGGCTCCCAAGCCCGCCAAGCCCAAGGCCGCGACCAAGCCCGCCGCCACCAAGCCGGCCAACAACAGTTAACGGCCCCTCAGGCTGGACCGCGCCCGCACTTCGCACCTGCGGCAGCGCGGTCTGATGATTCCAGTAGCTACTCCCGGACCTTTGCCCTAAGCCTCGACGGCTTGCCACCCGTTCCGGCAGGCTCGATACTGGCGGCAATGAGGCAAGCCCGAGACACAACGGGCTCAGTTAGATGAGGGGAGTTTCCATGGAGCGCATCTGGCTCAAGCAATATCCGCCCGGCGTGCCCGCCGATATCGAGCCGACGCAATACGCCTCGCTGGTCGACCTTTTGGAGGAGAGCTTCACCAAGTTCGCCGACCGCAAGGCGTTCATTTGCATGGACAAGTCGATCAGCTATCGCGACCTCGACCAGATGTCGGTCGCGCTCGCCGCCTATTTGCAGGGCCGTGGGCTGCAGCGCGGCGCCCGTGTCGCCATCATGATGCCGAACGTGCTGCAATATCCGGTCGCGACCGCTGCCGTGCTGCGCGCCGGTTTCGCGGTGGTCAACGTCAATCCGCTCTATACCCCGCGCGAGCTCGAACACCAGCTCAAGGATTCCGGCGCCGAGGCCATCATCGTGCTGGAGAATTTCGCCCACACGGTCGAGCAGGTGATCGCGAAGACGCCGGTGAAGCATGTCATCGTCGCCAGCATGGGCGACCTGCTCGGCTTCAAGGGCGTGATCGTCAATCTCGTCGTCCGTCGCGTCAAGAAGATGGTACCGGCATGGTCGCTGCCGGGCGCGGTGCCGTTCAACGACGCGCTCTCCGCCGGCCGCGGCATGACCTTCAACAAGCCAAAGCTCTCGCCGGGCGACGTCGCCTTCCTGCAATATACCGGCGGCACCACCGGCGTCTCCAAGGGCGCCACCCTGCTCCACCGCAACATCGTCGCCAACGTGCTCCAGAACGACGCCTGGCTCCAGCCGGCGCTCGCCGCGCCGCCGCATGTCGATCAGCTCATGATCGTCTGTGCGCTGCCGCTCTATCACATCTTCGCACTGACGGCCTGCTACCTACTCGCGGTGCGCGCCGGCGGCTGCAATCTCTTGATCCCCAATCCACGCGACATCGCCGGCTTCGTCAAGGAGCTGGCGAAATACCAGGTCAACAGCTTCCCGGCCGTGAACACGCTCTACAACGGCCTGATGCATCATCCCGACTTCAAGAAGCTCGACTTCTCCAAGCTGAAGATCTCGAACGGCGGCGGCATGGCGGTGCAGCGCTCCGTGGCCGATCAATGGAAAGCGATCACCGGCTGCTTCATCGCCGAAGGTTACGGCCTGTCGGAGACCTCGCCGACGCTGACCTGCAATCCCGCGACGGCAACGGAGTTCACGGGTACGATCGGCATCCCCGTGCCTTCGACCTGGATCTCGATCCGCGACGACGACGGCAACGAACTCCCGCTCGGCCAGGCGGGCGAGATCTGCGCCAAGGGCCCGCAGGTCATGTCCGGCTACTGGAACAGGCCGGAGGAGACCGCCAAGGTGATGACCGCTGACGGATATTTCCGCACCGGCGACATCGGCGTGATGGACGAGAAGGGCTACACCAAGATCGTCGACCGCAAGAAGGACATGATCCTGGTCTCCGGCTTCAACGTCTATCCCAACGAGATCGAGGAAGTGATCGCGAGCCATCCGGGCGTGCTCGAATGCGCCGTGATCGGCATCCCCGATTCCAAGTCGGGCGAGGCGGTGAAGGCCTTCATCGTCAAGAAGGACCCGAACCTCACGGCGGAAGCCGTGATCAAGTTCTGCCAGGAGCAGCTCACCGGCTACAAGGTGCCCAAGCACATCGAATTCCGCAACGACCTGCCGAAGACCAATGTCGGCAAGATCCTGCGCCGGCAGCTTCGCGACGAGAAGAAGGCGGCGGCGTAAGGCCGCTTTCCATTCATGCTGGAAGTCGGCGACATCACGCCATCGGACATTCTCACCTTCTGGCGCGAGGCCGGCCGCGAGTGCTGGTACAAGCGCGACGACGCTTTCGACGCAGAGGTCAGGCGCCGCTTTCTCGCCCTGTGGCAGAAGGCGGCCGCCGGCGAGCTTGCATCATGGGAGACGAGCGACGACGGCGCGCTCGCGCTCGTCATCGTGCTCGATCAGTTTCCCCGCAACATGTTCCGCGACACGCCGCAGGCTTTTGCCAGCGACGCGCAGGCGCGCGATGTTGCCCGCCGCGCCATCGAAAGGGGCATAGATCGCAGGGTCGATCCCATCCTGCTCGAATTCCTCTATCTGCCCTTCATGCATTCCGAGCACCTGGCTGACCAGCTGCATTGCGTTGCGCTGTTTCAAAACACCGACAATGCCGTGAACCTGAAATACGCTCGCGAGCACGCCGACATCATCCGACGGTTCGGCCGCTTTCCCCACCGCAATCGCCTGCTCGGCCGTGACACGACTGAGGAAGAGCAGGCCTTCCTCGACGGCGGCGGTTTTACGGGCTGATGACATCACGGTGAACAGCCGCTGCCTTCGCCGCTTCCGCCGCCGGCAATATTGTGCAGGCCGGCGCCACGGTCTAAAAAGCGGGACCGATATTCAGGGAGACCGATGATGGCGATCCAGACTGGCGACAAGCTGCCCGAGGCGAAATTCCGCGTGATGACGGCGGAAGGTCCGCAGGTGAAGACCACCGACGATATCTTCAAGGGCAAGAAGGTGGCGCTGTTCGCGGTGCCCGGCGCCTATACCGGCACCTGCCACAAGATGCATCTGCCGAGCATCTTCCTCAACGCCTACGCCATGAAGGACAAGGGCGTCGACACCATCGCCATCGTCTCCGTCAACGACGCCTTCGTCATGAATGCCTGGAAGCGCGACACCGACCAGCGCGACGAGGCCATCTTCCTCGCCGACGGCAACGCCGATTTCACCAAGGCGATCGGCATGGAGCTGGACGCCTCCGCCAACGGCCTCGGCATCCGCTCCAAACGCTATTCGATGCTGGTCGAGGACGGCGTGGTCAAGAAGCTGAACCTCGAGGCGATGCCCGGCAAGGTCGAGGTCTCCGGCGGCGATACGCTGCTGGGGCAGCTGTAAGGCGCGACATTCTCGCGCCACTTGCACAACTGTCATCGCCCGCGAAGAAGGCGGGCGATCCAGTACGCCGAGGCTTCTCGGCTCAACCACAGCCGCCTCTGGAATACTGGATCGCCCGGACAAGCCGGGCGATGACGCCGGAGAGCTTGGCGACGACGTCGCCTACTCCCTCACCCTCTGCTGCAACCGCGCCATCGCGATCCCGTCTCGCGCCAGTTGATCGGCGCGTTCGTTTTCGGGATGGCCGGCATGGCCCTTGACCCAGTGCCAGCGGACTTCGTGCTGCTTCAGCGCGGCATCGAGACGCTGCCATAGCTCGACATTCTTCACCGGCTTCTTGTCGGCGGTGCGCCAGCCGTTGCGCTTCCAGCCGAAGATCCACCCCGTGATGCCCTGACGGACATATTGGCTGTCGGTGTAGAGATCGACCGTGCACGGCTTCTTCAGTGCTTCGAGCGCGGAGATCGCCGCCATCAACTCCATCTGGTTGTTGGTGGTGTGGCGCTCGCCGCCGTTCAGCTCCTTCTCCTTGTCGCCGAACTTCAGGATCGCGCCCCAGCCGCCCGGCCCGGGATTTCCCGAGCAGGCGCCGTCGGTATAGATCGTGACATTCGGAAGCTCGCTCACGCCACCAGTCCTGAGGGCATCAGCCCATAGTCGCGTACGCTCGTCACGCTCTGATGGAAGCGCAGCTTGCGGACATATTCCAGCGGATCCTTCGGCTTCACCAGCGCGCCCGGCGGCACGTTGAGCCAGTCGACCAGCCGCGTCAGCAGGAAACGGATCGCAGCACCGCGCGCGAGCAGCGGCAGCGCCGCCTCCTCGGCTTCGGAGAGCTTTCGCACCCGGCCATAGGCATTGAGGAAGGCGCGCGCCTTGGTGACGTTGAAGGAATGATCCGGCTCGAAGCACCAGGCGTTGAGGCAGATCGCGATGTCATAGGCCAGCATGTCGTTGCAGGCGAAGGTGAAGTCGATGATCCCCGAGAGCCGGTCGCCGAGAAAAAAGACGTTGTCGTTGAAGAGGTCGGCGTGGATCACGCCCTCCGGCAGGTCGGTCGGCCAGACCCCGCTCGAGAGATGATCGAGCTCGGCGGCGAGGAACGCGCGCAGGCCCGGCTGTACCTCGTCGGCACGGCTTGCGGCCGCATCGAACAGCGGCCGCCAGCCAGCGACCGAGAGCGTATTGGCGCGCTTGATCGCGAAGTTGACGCCAGCCAGATGCATCTTCGCCAGCGCCTCGCCAACGCCGGCGCAATGGACCACGTTCGGCTTGCGCGGCCACACGCCTTCGAGAAAGGTGATGATCGCGGCCGGCCGGCCCGACAGCTCGCGCAGCGCCTCGCCGTCCCTCGCCTTCACCGGCAACGGGCAGTTGATGCCGTGCTCGGCGAGATGCGTCATCAGCGCGAGGAAGTAGGGCAGGTCGTTCTTCGCCACGCGTTTCTCATAGAGCGTGAGGATGAACGATCCGGTCGTCGTATGCAGCAGGAAGTTGGAGTTTTCGACGCCCTCGGCGATGCCCTTGTAGGAGAGCAATTCGCCGAGATCGTATTGCTTCAGGAAATCCGCAAGCTCGTCGGCGGCAACGTCGGTGTAGACCGCCATGCAGATTTACTCTGCGGCGGCTTCGGGGCGCACCGAGCGCGGCAGCGGAAAGAACTCGTTCTCTTCCGCAGCCGAGACCGTCTCCACATGCAGCGTGTAGCGCTCGGCGAACGCGTCCATGATCTCCTCGACGATCACTTCCGGCGCCGACGCGCCCGCAGTGATGCCGAGGCTCGTGATGTTGCCGAACTTGTCCCAATCGAGGTCGGTGGCGCGCTGCGCCAGCACCGCGATTCTGCAGCCCTCGCGCTCGGCGACCTCGCGCAGGCGCTGCGAGTTCGACGAATTCGGCGCGCCGACCACGATCAGGGCGTCCACCACCGGCGCCACCTTCTTCACCGCGAGTTGGCGGTTGGTGGTGGCGTAGCAGATGTCTTCCTTGTGCGGCCCGTTGATGTTCGGGAAGCGCTCCTTGAGCAGCGCCACGATCTCCGCGGTGTCGTCGATCGACAATGTGGTCTGGGTCACGAAGGCGAGGTTGTCAGGGTCCTTCGGCGTAATGGTCTTGGCGTCCTCGGCGGTCTCGATCAAGGTCACGGCGCCGACCGGAAGCTGGCCGAGGGTGCCGACCACTTCGGGATGATGCGAATGGCCGATCAGGAAGATCTCGCGGCCGCGCTTGAAGTGGATCGCGGCCTCGCGGTGCACCTTGGTCACCAGCGGGCAGGTCGCATCCAGCGAGAACAAATTGCGCGACTGGGCATCGGCCGGAACCGACTTCGGCACGCCATGGGCCGAGAACACCACCGGCGCGGTGGTGTTGTCAGGTATTTCGGCGAGCTCCTCGACGAAGATGGCGCCCTTCTTCTTCAACCCATCGACGACGTACTTGTTGTGCACAATCTCATGGCGAACATAGACGGGGGCGCCGTATTTATCGAGCGCCCGTTCCACGGTGTCGATCGCCCGGACCACCCCGGCGCAGAAGCCGCGGGGAGAACAAAGCACGATCTTGAGGTCTGGTTTGGCTGACATTGAGCGATCTCGGGACCGAATCACCCGTTTCGCCTTCTGGCGGGGGCGGTCGATGGATGGAATTGGGCTTAAAACAGCTGCTTGGACCTTACAGCGACTTTAAAAGGAATTGGGCCCCCTTTCGGGCGCTGTCAAGGCACTATCTATAGCAGAACCATTGCGTGGCTACCCCCTCCGGGCTTATATAGCGCGAATTCCCTGTCATCGCTGATGACCACCGGTTTCGCCTCCAGAGGGGTGGGCGAAGCACAAAGGAGATTTGCCATGAGCAACGCACCTCTGATGCCCAAGGCGACCGCCGTCTGGCTGCTCGACAACACCGCGCTGACCTTCGACCAGGTCGCCGATTTCACCAAAATGCATCCCCTCGAAGTGCGCGCGATCGCCGATGGCGACGCTGCCCAGGGCATTAAGGGCATGGATCCCCTCTCCAACGGTCAGTTGACCCGCGAGGAGATCGAGAAAGGCGAGAAGAACCCGGACTACCGGCTTCGCCTCCAGGAGAGCAAGGTGGTGCTGCCGCCCCAGCCCAAGCGCAAGGGCCCGCGCTACACCCCGGTCTCGCGCCGCCACGAGCGGCCGAGCGCCATCCTCTGGCTGCTGCGCAACCATCCGGAACTGAAGGACGCCCAGATCATGCGCCTGGTCGGCACCACCAAGAGCACGATCGCGAGCGTGCGCGACCGCACCCATTGGAACACATCGTCCCTGACCCCGATCGACCCCGTCACCCTCGGCCTCTGCTCGCAGATCGAACTCGATTTCGAGGTGCAGCGCGCCGCCAAGGAAAAGCCGATCGACGCAGCCTATGGCGGCGCCACCTTGCTGCCGGCCTCCGAGACCACCAAGAAGGACGAGTACGAGCCCGCGGAGAAGTCCAGCGACGATCTCAACGTCGACGCCGTATTCGCCAAGCTGAAGACGCTCGGCGGCAAGAAGCAGGAGGACGAGGAGGAGTAGGCTTCCTTCCCTGCACCGCATCCGGTTCGAACGCGGCGGAGCGATCCGCCGCGTTTTTGCTTGCGGGCGGGAACTTTCGCGACACCGCTACCGGAACGATGCGGCTGACGTCGCATTGTTTCCAGCGCGGAGGATCAGCGATGCGGGACGAAAACCATTTTGCGTTGATGCTGGGGCGCGCTGTCCTGGCAGCATGGGGCGACATGCCCAGGGATATCCAGGAAGCCCTGTTCGAGATTGCCCTGACGGACCGCCCTGGCGATCGCGACGATTTGGCGAAGCTGCTGCATGAGCGGCATCCGCGGACGGCGCACGCGGGATAGCCGCTTTCCACCGTTATCGCATTCGCTGGTGAGACGATGCCAAGCACCGTCAATGTCAGGCCCCGGCGATGACGATCCCATAACAATCAAACGGAAAATACACCGCGGCGCCGGGGCCCGACCCGGCGCCGCGAAACGCCGTCAGAACTTGTAGGTGACGCCCGCGCCAACCAGCCACGGGTCGATATGCGCAGTGCCGGTGACGGGCAGGCCAGAGACGGTCGCCGAGTAGTCCGGCCGCAGCCAGAGCTTCTTCACGTCGACGTTGAGCCCCCAGTGCCGGTCGAGCATGTAGTCGAAGCCGAACTGCACCGCCCCACCCCAGGCATTGCTGACGTGCAGGCTCGTGGTGGTGGCGACGATCGCGGGCGGCCCGACGATCGCGGCCGGCGTGTTGGCGGCCGAATTGTTGAAGAACACGGTGTAGTTCACACCGGCGCCGATATACGGCTTGAACGCGCCGAAATTGTCGAAGTGATATTGCAGCGTCAGCGTCGGCGGCAGCAGGGCGGTCTTGCCGATCGGCAGGTTCGCGAGCGAACCGGTGCCGCTGATCGAATGCCTGGTCACGCCGAGGATCAGCTCGGCCGCGATGTTCCTGGTGAAGAAATAGCTGATATCGAGCTCGGGCACGACCTGGTCGCTGATCGAGAGGCCCGAATTCGGCGACGACAGCGACGGCACGCCTGCAACGTTGACAGTGCTGCCGCCGGCATCCGGCAGCACGCCGAGCACGCGCAGGCGCACCATCCAGGGATTGAAGCTTTCTACCTGTGGCAGCGCCTTCTTGTAGACCGGCAGATCGGCGGCCTGCACTGAGGCAGAAGTCACCGCGAGCATCGCGCCAATCGCTGCGAGCCGTGCCAAGTTTCTTATCGTTCCGTCCATCTTCATTCCCCTTCAGCATCTCTCGCGCGTCGTTGCGCGATACGAGCGTCAGAGCAGAAAGGAGATGATGAAGGATTTGACGCCGATCAAATCAGGACAGGCCGCCTGCGATTTGGTCGCGGCGTGGCAGATGTGTCACGGGAAACGTGAGTGCAGGCAAGCGGCGCGGCATGATAATTCCGCGCCAGCGTTCACGGCCGTTCCGGATGGTTCAGCATGTATTCGCCGAGATCGCGCTGACGGCGGTCGGCGCGCGCGGTGGCCGCATTGCGCTGGACGTCGCGGTCCTTGCGGCAGGCCACGTATTCCGGCGAGCCCTGCGCATAGCCGCGGCTCTGACAGACGGCGTCGTCGTCGTCGCCGCCCACCGCCACCGGCGTCTGGTAACGCGCAGAGCAGGCGGAGAGAACGATGGCGAGAGTGACGGCTGCAAGCAGACGCGACGTGGCGGCGAGTGGCATACGAGGTCCCCTATTGGCCGGCACTGTTTAACGCGGAATGCGGAGAATGTAAGTCCTTGGATACCGTCCCCTCTCGCTGTCATTCCCCGCGGAGGCGGGGAATCCACTACGCCGCGGCGGTCATTGGGTCACACAACTGCCGCCGCGGAGTACTGGATCGCCCGCCTGCGCGGGCGATGACAGCGGAAGGTGGAGAGGGCGGCATTGCGCCTCACAGGCAGAACGACCGGCGCAAATCTCACACCCTCCCCTTCAGCGCCGCGCCGATTTCGTCGAGCACCCTGGGATCCTCGATCGTCGCCGGCATGGTCCAGGCCTCGCCGTCCGCGATCTTCTTGATGGTGCCGCGCAGGATCTTTCCGGAGCGCGTCTTGGGTAGGCGGCCGACGGTGATCGCGAGCTTGAAGGCGGCGACCGGGCCGAGCTTGTCGCGCACCAGCGCGATGATCTCCTTCTCGATCTCGGCGGGCGCACGCGTCACGCCCGCTTTCAGCACCAGGAAGCCGCAGGGCACCTCGCCCTTGATCGCGTCCTTGACGCCCAGCACCGCGCATTCGGCCACATCCGGATGCGAGGCCAGGATCTCCTCCATGCCACCGGTAGAGAGGCGATGGCCGGCGACGTTGATAATGTCGTCGGTGCGGCCCATGACGAAGACATAGCCGTCCTCGTCCTTGTAGCCGGCGTCCGAGGTTTTGTAATAGCCGGGAAATTCGCTCAAGTAAGATTCCTTGAAGCGCGCGTCCTGATTCCACAGCGTCGGCAGGCAGCCCGGCGGCATCGGCAGCTTGATAACGATCGAGCCCATGGTGTTGGGGCCAACTGGCTTTGCCGCTTCGTCGACGATGTCGACTTGGTAGCCTGGCATCGGCACCGTCGGCGAGCCGTGCTTCACCGGCAGCATGCCGAGGCCGACCGGATTGCCCGCGATGCACCAGCCGGTCTCGGTCTGCCACCAATGATCGATCACCGGCACCTTCAGCTGCTGCTCCGCCCATTCCACCGTCGGCGGATCGGCGCGCTCGCCGGCGAGGAACAGCGTGCGGAATTTCGAAAGGTCATATTGCCGGATGAATTTTCCTTCGGGATCCTCCTTGCGGATCGCGCGGAACGCGGTCGGCGCCGTGAAGAAGGCGACCGCCTTGTGCTCAGAGATCACGCGCCAGAACGCGCCGGCATCGGGCGTGCCGACCGGCTTGCCCTCATACATGATCGTGGTCGCGCCGTGGATCAGCGGCCCGTAGACGATATAGCTGTGGCCGACCACCCAGCCGATGTCCGAGCCGCACCACCAGACCTCGCCCGGCTTGACCCCATAGAGATTGAACATCGACCAATTCACGGCGACGAGGTGACCGCCATTGTCGCGCACCACGCCCTTGGGGATGCCTGTGGTGCCTGACGTATAGAGGATGTACAGCGGATCGGTGGCCGCGACCGGCACGCAAGGGGCTTTCTTGCCGTCGTTCATCGCCTTGCGGCGTAAGCTCGCCCAATCATAGTCACGGCCGGGCGTGAGGTCGCAGGTGTGCTGCGGACGTTGCAGCACGATACAGGCCTTCGGCTTCGTGCTCGCGAGCTTGATCGCCTCGTCGAGCAGCGGCTTGTATTGCACGATGCGGCCGGGCTCGATGCCGCAGCTCGCGGAGAGAATGAGTTTCGGCTGGGCGTCGTCGATGCGGGTGGCGAGTTCCTTGGCGGCAAAGCCGCCGAACACCACGGAATGCACCGCGCCGATGCGCGCGCAGGCGAGCATCGCGACCACCGCCTCCGGCACCATCGGCATATAGAGAATGACGCGTTCGCCCTTGGCGACACCAAAATCCCGCATGATCGCGGCAAGCGCCTGCACCTCGCTCAAAAGCTCGGCGTAGGTGATTTTGGTGACGCTGGCCGTCAGCGGCGAATCATGGATCAGCGCGACCTGGTCGGCGCGGCCGCGTTCGACATGGCGGTCGAGTGCGTTGTAGCAGGTGTTGACCACGCCGCCGGCGAACCAGCGGCCGTAGGTTCCTTGCCTGGAATCGAAGATGGCCTTCGGCGGCTCGATCCAGTCGATCTCCTTGGCCGCCTCGGCCCAGAAGCCCTCGGGGTCCGCCAGCGAGCGCGCATGGACCTCGTGATAGAGACTCTTGCCCTGGATGTTCATTCCCGCGCTCCCGTTCCCTTTCTGGCCTGGCCCTGACCCTTGTGGCAGGACGGGCGTCCCGCCATGACCAGGATCAAGTGCCGGCCCTGTTTGAGGCTATTTTCCCGGGAACGGGCCGCGGTTCAAGCCGAAAAGGATGGGCCTTTTGGCGGAGAGGCGTAGAGCTTGCGCGGCATCGGCGCTGCGCTCCCTCTCCCGCTTGCGGGGGAGGGCTGGGGTGGGGGTGCCGCCGCGTTGGGATAGTCCGAAGCTTATGGAGAAAGTCTCCAAGGGGAGAAAGCCCTCACCCGCCGCGCTCGGGACGATGCTTCGCATCGCCCGGGGCGCGTCGACCTCTCCCGCAAGCGGGAGAGGTAACCGAGCCAGCCGCGCGACTTCGGTTTCCTCAGTGCTTCTCAACCCTCCATCGCGTTCAACCGCTGCAGCCGCTCCTGCATGACCTTTTTCAGATCATAGCCCGGGCGACGGAAGCTCGCATCGCGCGTGACGAGGAAATCGCGCTGGGACTTGCGCAGGCCATCCGCCGAGCGCTTGCTCGCGGATTTCAGCACCCGCTCGTAGGCCTCGGCGATCTGACGGTCGAGCACGCCGAGCTGCGGATCGGCGCAGATCACCTTCTCGACCTCGCGCTTGGCGGAGGCGCAGTCGAACGACGGTTCGCTGGGAACGGCGTTCAGCACACTGCGCGGCTCGCCGCCGAATTTTGCGATCTCGGCGATCATCGCGCGGCGGCCGTTGAGCGCGTTCTCATTGGCGGGATCGAGCCGCAACGCCGCCTCGTAGTCGGCCAGCGCCTTCTTGCGCTCGCCCATCTTCTTGTAGAGCACGGCGCGGTTGTTATAGGTCTTGGCAAAATTCGGATCGAGTTTCAGCGCGTCGTTGTAGTCCGACAGCGCAGCACCGAGCTCGCCCTTGAACTGGTAGGAGTCGCCGCGGTTGGTCAGGAAGTTCACCCGCTGCTCGAGACGGATCGCCTGATCGTAATCGGCGATCGCCTTGTCGTACTCCTCCATCGCGGCATAGGTGAGACCGCGGTTGTCGAAATACTCCGGCACCTTTGGATCGAGCCGGATCGCCTCACTGTCGTCTGCGATCGCCTTGTCGAGCTCGCCGAGCTTCTTGTAGGCGGCGCCGCGGTTGGTGTAACTGCGCGCCCGGCTCGGATCGAGGCGCAGCGCCTCGCTGAGGTCAGCGACGGCCTTGTCGTAGTCGCCGCGCAGATAGAAGGTCGCGCCGCGGTCGGACCAAGCCTGGGCGAAATCCGTCTTCAGCTTGATGGCCTGATCGTAGTCTGCAATGGCGCGGTCGAAGCGATGCTGGTTGGTGTAGACGACGCCGCGCAGCTCGTAAGCCTCCGCATCCTGCGGATCGAGCTCGATCGCCTTGGTCAGATCCGCCGCGGCGCGATTGAGGTCGCCGCCGGCCTCGCGCAAGAGGTTGCCGCGCACGCGCCAGGCCTTTGCGTTCTTGCCGTCGAGCGCGATGGCGCGGTCCAGATCGCGCAGCGCCTGCGACTGGCCTCCGGAGGTGCGCACATTGGCTTCGGCGCGAGCGACGAGCGCAATGGAGCGTTCAGACGCCGGATTTGCGCTCTGGTCGATGATGGCGCTGCACGCGGAGATCAGGTCCGCGGGAGCAGCCTTGCTGCCCGGCACGCAATCGGTGCCGGCGGCGGCTGGAGCGACGAGGGCTAGGCTCATTGCCGCGCCGAGGAAGAACGCGCGCAGCGAAATTTTGGCAAACGAGGGCATTTGCGCGGAATAAGGCGTGCCGCACATGGCATAGGGCTCCGTGACGTCGGGTTCTCACCGTTGTCGCGGCTGGCAAGCGATGGGTTCAAATCGGGGCGTGTGAGGGGAGCACTGGCGCTTCTCTCCCTCGCCCCGCGAGCGGAGAGAGGCGAAGAGCTCAATATCCGTCCACCCCATTCAACCGCTGCAACCGCTCCTGCATCGCCTTCTTCAGGTCGTACCCAGGCCGGCCGTACCCGGCATTTCGGCGGGCAATAAAGTCATCCTGCTCGCGCTGGAGCGCCTTGGCCTCGCCCGCATTGCGCGCCTCGCGGATCGCGCGGGCATTTGATGCAAAAATCTCCCGGTCGAGATCGGCGAGCTCCCGATTGCCGCAGATCGCCCTTTCCACCGCACGGCGCGCTCGCGCGCAATTGAAGCTGGGCTTGCCGGCGACTGCCATCTGCGCCCCGATCCGCTCGAGCTCGCGCGCCATCGCCTTGTGATTGGCCTTGGCCTTCTCGTGGTTGGGATCGATTCTGAGCGCCGCGCCGAAATCCTGCACCGCCTTGGGCTTGTCGCCCTTCTTCAGCCAGAGCTCGCCGCGCGCGTTGAAGATGTCCGCGAGGGCGGGATCGAGCAGGAGTGCACGGCTGTCGTCGGCGATCGCGCGGTCGACCTGGTCGTGACGCGCATAAAGCGCGCCGCGCGCGATCAGCGCCTTGATCAGATCTTCCTTCGCGATCTTCTCATCGTCGATCACGGCCGCGCAGGCCGTGACGGCCTTGTCCACCTCGTCGGCCGCGGTCGCCGCAAGGCATGGCGCGACGTCGACCTGCGGCACCGCGACCGGCTCGCTGCCCGTCGCGGCATGGGCCGCGGCGAGCGAGAGCGCGCAGAGCAGCCCGGCGCCTGACAGTTGAATGAGAAAAGAACGCATGCTCGCTGCAGTCGGAAAGTCTTGCCTTCAGCCTTATCGTCAGCCTTGTGGTCGGCCTCACCTTCAATCTTGCCTTGCCGCCCCACTATCCATCATTAGGGCCGGATTGGTGCTAGCTTGTGGTGTCGCTCAAATCGGTTTCGGGGATCATCGTGTCGACATTCGAATGGATCATCGTGCTTCTGCTCGGCGCTGTTGGCTTATCGGCGCTGGCGCGGCGGATCAAGGTCCCCTACCCGACCTTCCTCGCCATCGGCGGCGCGCTGATCGCCTTCGTGCCGTCGAGCCCGTCCTGGACGCTGGAGCCGGACCTGGCTTTGGCGCTTTTTGTCGCACCGGTCCTGCTCGATGCCGCGTTCGACACCTCGCTGCGCGATCTGCGCAACAATTGGGTTCCGGTCTCGACCCTTGTCGTCGCCGCGGTCGGCCTCACCACGGTTGGTGTGGCCTATGTCGCGCACCGGCTGATGCCCGACATGCCCTGGGCCGCTGCGGTCGCGCTCGGCGCCATCGTGGCGCCGCCGGATGCCGCGGCCGCGGTCGCGATCCTGAGCCAGGTGAAGCTGCCCCACCGCATGGTCAAGGTCCTGGAGGGCGAGAGCCTGCTCAACGACGCGACCGCGCTGCTGATCTATCGCATCGCAGTCGGCGCGATCGCCACCGAGCACCTGACGTGGAGCCAGGTCGCACCGACCATGGCACTGGCGCTGGTCGGCAGCGTCATCGCCGGCCTGCTCGCAGGGCGCATCATTCCGCTGTTCATGGAGCGGGTGACGGAGGCGCCGAGTGCCATCATCGTGCAGTTCGCCACCACCTTCCTGGTCTGGATCGCCGCCGAGCATCTCGGCCTCTCCGGCATCCTTACCATCGTGGTCTACGCCATCACGGTCGCGCGCACGGCGCCGGCGCGCATCCCGGCGCGGCTGCGGGTGCCATCCTATGCGGTCTGGGAGACGACGGTGTTCGTGCTCAACGTGCTCGCCTTCATGCTGATCGGCATGCAGATGCGGCCGATCTGGACGCGGCTCGATGCCGACGTGCGTTGGGAATATTGCGTCGCCGCCGCCTGGATCCTGCTCACCGTGGTGCTGGTCCGGCTGTGCTGGGTGACGTTCTACCGCACGACGCTGCGCGTGCTGGTCGCCCACGGCATCTATCATCCGAAGGATCCAAAACAGGTCGCCTCGGCCAAGGGCGGCCTCATCATCTCCTGGTGCGGCATGCGCGGCCTCGTCACGCTCGCCACCGCCTTCGCCCTGCCGGAGAACTTTCCCTATCGCGACTTCATCGTCTTCATCGCCTTTGCAGTGGTGCTGGGATCGCTGGTGATCCAGGGCTTGACGCTGCGGCCGCTGATCCTGGCCTTCGGCCTCAAGGACGACGATCCCGTCGGCATCGAGGTCGCGCGCGGACGCGCCATCGCCTATCGCGCCGCGCTCGACGCCATCGAGAGCGATCCGTCGGAGGAAGCGGAGATCCTCAGGCTCGAATATCGCGCCATCCTGATGCAGGCCGAGACCGATCCGAACGGCGGCATCGCCAATGGCGAATTGCCTGCCGATCCCCTGCGCCGCCGCGCCATCGAGGCCGCGCGCAAATCCATCTTCGATCTGCGCGCCACCGAGGTGATCGGCGACGACGCCTTCCACAAACTCGAGGAAGAGCTCGATCGCGCCGAATTGAGCGCGGGGGGGGATAGGCCAAATCGGCCGTCGTCCCGGACAAGCGAAGCTCCAGACAACGCGCAGCGTTGACGGGAGCGGAGCGCCGATCCGGGACCCATAACCACAGGATGTGGTTTGACGAAGACTCGGAGTTACCAGCTCGTGCGGTAACTCAACCCTGTGGTTATGGGTCCCGGATCTGCGCGCGCTTGAGAGCGCGCTTGTCCGGGACGACAGCGGAGGGTGAACGGCGGGCGTTTGAACCAAACCGCTCCTCCCCAGACTCATTCCAGATGACGACCCTGATCGACGACCGTCGTGTCCGCGCGCGAGATGCGTCGCCTGCACGATATTTTTATTTCCATATGGCGCTGGCTTGCGCCGCCACGGCGTTTCTGGGCTTTGCACCGACCTATTGGGTGCCACTCGCCAACCGGACGTTCTCGGCGAGCCCCGTGATTCATTTTCACGGACTCTTGTTCTTCACCTGGTCGCTCTATTTCGTGCTCCAGACCTGGCTCGCAGCGTCCGGCCGTGTGGTCAACCACCGTTCGCTCGGCATCGCCGGCGTGTCGCTGGCGACCGCGATGACGATCTTCGGGTTCCTCGCCTCCGTGCATGTGATGCAGCATTCCGCAGCGCTCGGGCAGAAGGAGGCCGGCATCGCGTTCTCGATCGTGCCGATGAGCGGCATCGCGTTCTTCGCAATGGTGTTCGTGCTGGCGATCATGAACACGCGGAGGCCCGAGATTCACAAGCGCCTGATGCTGCTGGCGGCGGTCTCGATTCTGGATGCCGCGATCGCGCGCTGGTTCCTCACCTTCCTCGCCCCTCCCGGACCGCCGGGCCCGCCGCCGGTGCCCGTCACCATCGCGCCGGCTGTCGTCGCCTCGCTTCTGCTCGTCGTCGCCATGGTGCGCGACTGGCGCACCGAGGGCCGCGTCCACCCGGTCTACGTCTACGGCACGCTCGCGCTGCTGGTGGTGAAGGTGCTGAACTGGCCGGTCAGCGAGACGGCGGCCTGGCACGCGTTTGCGGGCGGGATCCTGGCGCTGGCGCAGTAAGCAACCCAACACTCCGTGTCGTCCCGGACAAGCGCAGCCCCAGACAACGCGCAGCGTTGACTGGAGCGGAGCGCCGATCCGGGACCCATAACCACAGGCAGATGCGGTAACGATGACTCGGAGTTACCGTTGAGCAAAACAACTCCGGCCTGGGAGTATGGGTCCCGGATCGGCGCGCGCTTTGGGCGCGCTTGTCCGGGACGACGGCGAAGGCTGAGATGGGACTACGCCCCCGCCTTGCAGGTGATCCCGCCGTCCACCACCAGCTCGATCCCCGTCACGTATTTCGACTCGTCCGACGCCAGGAACAGCGCGGCGTTGGCGACGTCGAAGGCATCGCCCATGTGGCCCATCGGCACTTGCGCGTCGCGCGCGCGCCACATCGCCTCGACGTCACCCTTGGCATAGCTCGCGGCAAGGCCGGCGGAGTGCTCGACCATCGGCGTCTTCATCAGGCCGGGCAGGATCGCATTGACCCGCACATGGTGGCGCGCGAACTCGATCGCGGTGGTGCGCGTCATCTGGTTCATCGCCGCCTTCGAGGTGCCGTAGGTGACGTAGGAGATGCCCATGTGGCGGATCGAGGCGATCGAGGAGATGTTGATGATCGAGCCGCCGCCCTGCTTCACCATGACGGGAATGACGTGCTTCATGGCGAAATAAGCGCTCTTGAGGTTGACGCTGAAGACGCGATCCCAGCTCTCCTCGGTCACCTCGACCACGCTGCCCATCTCGGCGATGCCGACATTGTTGTCGAGCACGTCGATGCGGCCATGGGCCTTCAGGCACGCCGCCACCATCGCCTCGATCTCGGCAGACCGCGAGACGTCGGCCGTGAACGCCGTCGCCTTGCCGCCTTCATCGGTGATGATCTTCGCGGTCTCCTCGGCGGCCGCGCCGTTGCGATCGACGCAAAAAACCTGCGCGCCCTCGCGCGCAAAGGCCACAGCGGTCGCCTTGCCATTGCCCCAGCCGGGTCCAATCGAGCCGGCGCCCACCACCATCGCAACTTTGCCCTTGAGCCGATCCATCGCGTTTCTCCTTTGTTGTTCTTGTAGCCCGGATGGAGCGCAGCGTAATCCGGGATCACCGTCCCCGGATTGCGCTGCGCTCCATCCGGGCTACGGATCGTTGCAAATCTTCATCGTGGTGACGTTAGCACCGATCGGATGCCCCACAATCTCCGACAACGTCCGGCACTTGCCGTCATGACAGAGCCGCCACTCTCCCGCCGCGCCGGAATTGCCCAGCACCACCTCCGGCATCGGCGCGCGGTCCGGCCGCCACTGAAACCAGCCGCCAATCAGCCGCGCTTCGGGCGGAGGCTCCATGCCGGGGCCGGTGCCCTTGACGCGGGCTTGCACCAATTCGAGACCGGCGGGCGTGACCCGCCAATCTTCCTGCCATTCGACCTTCGCGATCGAATGGGTCCAGGCCAACGTGAAGGCGGACAGCGCCAGCGCCTTCACGCCGCCTGCTGTTGCGAAGCAGAGGCTCACACCGCCTCGACCGTTACAGGCGGGCGCTGCCGCCATTGCCACAGCACGAGCGCCGCGGAGAGCACGAAGCCGGCAGTATCGCTGAACGGGAAGTCGCCGAGCAGGCAGAACGCGGCGCCGAGCGCGACCAGCCGCTCGATCAGCGACAGCCGCGTGAACAGGAAGCCGATCGCGACCATGCCGAACAGCGCGATCGCCACCAGCGCCTTCAAGCTCGCGAGCGCGACCGCGCCGTAGAAGCCGAGCTTGGCCGCCATGGGATCGCCGGCTTGCAGCATCAACGCCGGGGAGTAGACGAAGATGAAGGGGATGACGTAGCCGGCGAGCGCGATGCGCATCGCCTCCCAGCCGATCTTGTCCGGATTCTCCTTCGCGATCGGCGCCGCCGCAAGCGCGGCGAGCGCCACCGGCGGCGAGAGGTCAGCCATGATGCCGTAGTAGAACGCGAACATGTGGCTCGCGATCAGGGGCACGCCGAGCTTGGCGAGCGCCGGCGCGGCGAGCGCGGCGGTGATGATGTAGGTCGGGATGGTCGGGATGCCGGTGCCGAGCAGGATCGACAGCAGCATGGTCATGATCAGCGCCAGGAACAGGCTCTTTTCGCCGAGGCCAATCACCCAGCCGCCGAAGATGGTGCCGACACCGGTCTGCGACATCATGCCGATGATGACGCCGACGATGGCGCAGGCCATGCCGACGGTGATGGCGGATTTGGCGCTCTCAGCAAGCGCATCGCGGCAGGCACGCAACGCCGCAAAGCCGCCGCGCACGAAGGCGGTGATCACGATCAGCCCGACCACGACACAAGCAACCGGCACGATCTGAAGCCCATCACGCGACAGCGCGGCGACGACCAGCGCGAGGCCGATCCAGAAGATGTAGCGGATGACCGTCGCGGACACGCCGGCCGTGATGCTGGTGCCAAGGATCAGTGCCACCGTCAGCGCAAGGCCCATGCTGCCGGCATAGAGCGGCGTGAAGCCTTCGAACAGCATGTAGACGAGGGCTGCGAGCGGCAGCACGAGATACCAGCCCTTCACCAGCGCCTTCCAGGCGCTCGGGGTTTCCGAACGCTTCATGCCGGTGAGACCATGCTTGCCGGCTTCCAGATGCACCATCCAGAACGCTGAGGCGAAATAGAGGATGGCGGGGATCGCGGCCGCCTTGACGATCTCGGAATATTGCACGCCGAGCGTCTCCGCCATGATGAAGGCGACCGCGCCCATCACCGGCGGCATGATCTGGCCGCCCATCGAGGCCGTCGCTTCGACGCCCGCCGCAAACGCGCGGCGATAGCCGAACCTGATCATCAAGGGAATCGTGAACTGGCCGACGGTGACGACGTTGGCGACGCCCGAACCGGAAATCGTGCCCATCATGCCCGAAGCGAACACCGCGACCTTGGCAGGTCCGCCACGGGTGCGGCCGAACAGGCCGAGCGAGACGTCGGTGAACAGCTGGATCATGCCGGCGCGCTCCAGGAACGAGCCGAACAGGATGAACAGGAAGATGTAGGTCGCCGAGACGTAGATCGGCACGCCGTAGAAGCCCTCGGTGCCGAACGACAGATGCGTGACAATCTGGTCGAAATCATAGCCGCGATGGTTGAGCGGCGACGGCAGGTATTGGCCGAAGAACCAGTAGAGAAGGCACGCGCCGCACATCAGCGGCAGCGCCGCGCCCATCAGCCGCCGCGTGCCCTCGAAGATCAGCACCGCGAGCAGCGTGCCGACCACGAGATCAAGCCGCGTCGGATCGCCGTCGCGGGCGATCAGATCGGCGTAGAAGATCCACTGATAGAGGCCGCAGAAGAAACCCGCGCCGCCGATCAGCCAGCCAAGCGCGCGGCCGAAATTGCTCTTCGCCGTGAAATTGGCGATCAGGCCGAAGGTGAGCAGAACGAGGAAGCCGACATGGACGCCGCGCACCACCTGGCTCGGCAAATAGTTGAAGGCGGCGACATAGAGCTGGAAGGTCGCAAACGCGATGCCAATCCAGTAGGCGAGATGGCCCCACCAGCCCGGACCAAAGCCTTCCGGAAAGCCGTGCTCGAAATTGTCGAACTCGACCTTGATGGGCGCAGCTTCGGTGCCCTCTGTCTGCAACATTGATGTTTTCCCGCGCCCTGATGGGGCGTTCTTACAGCATTCGCGCTGTGCCCTGAATACGTCATGCCCGGGCTTGACCCGGGCATCCATCGAAAGACGATATCCTTTTAGGATGGATGGCCGGGTCAAGCCCGGCTATGACAAGCGTCTTACTTGATCAGCCCCTTTTCCTTGTAATAGCGGATCGCGCCGGGGTGCAGCGGAACCGGGCTGCCGGCGGCCGCAGTCTCGAGCTTGATCTCCTTGCCGGCCGCATGCGCGTTGGCGAGCTCGGGGAGCGACTCGTAGACCAGTTTTGTCATCTGATAGGCGAGATCGTCAGATACCGCGGAACTCGTGACGAGATAATTGACCACGGCAGCCGTCGGCACGTCCTTGTCCTGGCCGGTATAGGTGTTGGCCGGAATGATCGCGGAGATGAAGGGCGGGCCGATCTTGTCGACGGTCTCCTTCGGCACCGACACCACCGTGATTGGGCTCGAGGTCGACAGGTCCTTCAGCGAGGCAACGCCGAGGCCCGCCGATTGCAGCGTGGCAGCGAGCTGGCGGTTCTTCATGAGATCGACGGATTCGGCGAAGGGCAGATATTCGACCTTGCCGAGATCCTTGTAGCTCATGCCGGCCGCCGCGAGGATCGCGCGGGAATTCAGCTCCGTGCCCGACTTCGGTGCCCCGACCGACAGGCTCTTGCCCTTGAGGTCGGCGAGCGTCTTGATGCCGGACTCAGTGGTCGCGACGATCTGGATGTAGTTCGGATAGATCGCGCCGATGGTCCTGAGCTTGTCGAGCTTGGTCTTGAAGCCCGCCTCCTCCTCGCCGTTCCAGGCCGCTTTCAGCGAGTCACCCAGCGTGAACGCCAGTTCGCCGCGGCCCTGCTGCAGCAGGATGAGATTCTCGACCGACGCCTTGGTGGCCTGCACCTGCGTCTTCACGTTCGGAATCTTGTCGCCGTAGATCTTCCCGATCGCGACCCCGAGCGGATAGTAGACGCCGGAGGTGCCGCCGGTCAGCACGTTGATGAAGGATTGCGCATGTGCGCAAGGTGCCGACGCCGCCAGAGCAAGAGCCGCGGCCACGCCGAAGAACGTCCGTTTCATGGTTGTTGTACTCCCCAAACCGGCGGCGAAATTGGCCGGATGAGGGCAGCGGGTCAACCCATCCAAAAGGCAAAACAGGACTGCGGTAAATGGCCGTTCCGGCTGGATTTTTGGGAACCCGGCGGTGCGGCGAGGTGGCGCAGCAGAACGAACCGAGATGAGTTTCAATCACTCGCGCGGCAGGCTCCGTCACCTCTCCCGCTTGCGGGAGAGGTCGCGCCGAAGGCGCGGGTGAGGGCTTTCTCCTCTTAGGGATTGTCCCATTGCGGAAGCACCCTCTCCCCAACCCTCCCCCGCAGGCGGGGGAGGGAGCGCACCGTCGCCGGAAAGGACTTACTGGAACGTCATGTCCAGGCATTTGGAGATGTCGGAGCCGAGGCCGGAGGAGATGATGATGCAGCCGCGCACCTTTTGCGCGCTGACGTCGGTGGCCCAGACCGAATAGCCGCCGGGGCCGAAGAACGAGTTGGTGTTCGGCGGCTCGGTCTCGGTGGCGTCGAAATCGTACTTGCCGTCGGTCTCGAAGATGCGCGGCTTCTTGGTGCAGCCGCCGTCGGTCTGCACGTTGATGACTTCCTTGTTGTCGCGGGTCAGCGCCAGCGAGACCTGGCAGCGGAAATATTCCGAGGTCTTGGTGTTGAAGAGATAGGTGTAGGACTTGCAGGTGGCGGTGTTCAGCTTACCGGGGGCAAGGCCGCGGCTGCACGAAATGCGCTGGTTGTGGCTGAGCTGGTAGTCATCGGCCCGCGCGGCCGGCGCCAGCGCCGTCAACGACAATGCAGCAGCCCAGCAAAGTTTGATCACATGGCGCATCCGAATCATCCCCTACCCATCATTTTGTCGAGTTGCGTTCTAGACGGAAAGCGGAACATAGTCGCGAGGGGACGAAGGGAAAATCACAAACTGCTGGGCAGGACGTGATGCGCTGCGGCGCTTTCGCAAATTGACCCGGAAATGCCGTTCGTGATTTGTTCAAGCCGACACCCCAGCGACGGGGAGGATGGATGATGGCATTTTCAACGAAGACATTTGCACTTGCTTCAGCAGCACTCGTCACGATGCTCGGCGCGTTTGCCGTGCCCGCATTGGCGCAAGTCCCGGCAACGCCGTGGGAGCTCAAGCCCGACATGGGCTACGCCTATGACAGGGACGGCAAGACCTATTCCTACAAGATGGGCACCAGCAACGCCGGCGAGCTGCTCAAGGGCGCCAAGAAGGTGCCGAAGGGCACGCTGTTCTTCATCGGCCACAACGGCCAGCTCTACATGCGCACCGGTCCGTATCTCGAAGGCGACGGCAAGTTCAAGTTCGGGCCGGATCAGTAGGACAAGGCCGCGCGCCCATACTCGGTGTCATCACCCGCGAAGGCGGGTGATCCAGTATTCCAGAGACAGCGATGGGATACGGAGACGCCGCGGCGTACTGGATGCCCCGCCTCCGCGGGGCATGACAGAGTCGAGAAACTGTAGGGTGGGCAAAGGCGCGGCAGCGCCGTGCCCACCATCGATCAGCACATTCCGATCGAGAATGGTGGGCACGCTTCCGCCTTCGGCTCTTCGAGCTACGGCGGACAAGTCGCTTTGCCCACCCTACGGCAGCTTCGCCGGGACGACACCTGATATCTGAAACACCCCTGCCAGCTCCCTTGCGCCGGCTTTGCTGCCGTTCGAATCCATGCGCTCATCCGTCACGGCCAGCAGCTTCGCCACCGTGTTGTGGCGGATTGCGACCGGGTTGCGCTCGTAGCCGCCGCGCTGGAAGAAGTTCGAAGTCGGCACCTGCTCGCGCATCGCCTGCGGCATCGTCACCATGTCGAGGCCGGTGCCGTCGCCGGTGAGGTTCATCATCTCGAGCTCGGCCGCGGTGAGCGGGCGGGCGTAGCCCTTGGCGCGCGCGAACAGCACCGAGGTCAGCAGCTTGTGGGTCTGCAGCATCGGGCCGACGTCGACGTCGAGCACCATCGCATGCATGGCCCAGCCCTGCGCGGTGTTGCCGATCTTCTCGTGCTCCGACCAGGTGTCGGGCACCGACTTCGCATGCGCGACCATTTTCTTCAGAACAGCGAGCTTGTGCTCGAGCGACTGGCGCGCCGGCCCTGAGCTGCGCGCCACCTTGTCCGAAAGCGCGCGGATGAATTCATGGCCCTGCTCAGCCAGCAGCTCGACGCTGTTGGTGGTCAGGAGCTGGTTGTAGCCCATCGCAGTCGAGATCGCGCGCTTGCCGCCGTGCTCTATGCCCGCCTGCACGTCGTAACTGCCGGTACCGCCGGTCTCGAACGAATAGACTCGCACCGCCTGCTCGCGCGTCAGCCCGGAGGCGAGCGCATAGCGCGCATAGGCGCGCTTGAACTCGACCTCGCTGGTCGGGCGCTGCGGCGTGAACTGGTACAGCTCCTGCGCCGCGCGCAGGAAATCAGCGACCACCGGAATGGGCTTTCGGGGCGGACGCTCCGGCGCTTCCTCCGGCTCCGGGTTCACCGGCCGCTTCGGCCCGGTATAAAGCGGCGGATGCTCCAGCACGTAATCATCGAGGGTCACCTGCTGCCCGCTCCGCCGCTTGGCGTTGCGGGTTTTCCGCTTCTCGGAGATCTGGCTCCAATAGGCGCCAGCCTCGGCGTCGAAGGCGGCGCGCGCCGCCTGGTATTCCGCGAGCTTGCGGCGATATTCGAGCACGGCCGGCGAGGCCCCGCCTTGTGCAAAAAACTGCGACAACAGCTGAGCATTGGCATTGCTGACAGCGGGCGGCAGCGCGTCGGCGCCACCGCCGCGCGCGGCGGGCGCGAGCAGCGCGAGCGCGAATGGAACCAGCGTCAGGGCGCGTCGAATCGGTGTGTGATGCATGCTGCCCTCTTAGCAGGCATCCGGTAACCGTCACGTTAACGCGCCGTTTACCATCGTCACTTCCAGGCGAACACCGGCTGTTCCAGCTCGGTGACGCGGGTGCGCCGGCCCGCCAGCACTTCGCGGAACTGGTAGATCAGCGCCGCCGTCGGCGCGTGGATCAGGCTCATCTGATGATGGAAGCGGATCACGCGGCGCGCGCTCTCGGGGATCGCGATGAAGTCGAAGGCGTCATCGCGCTCGATCGTGGCGAGCGCGATGCGATGGACAGACGCGACCTCGTCCGGGTTCGGCCTGATCGCGGCGCTCTCGGCGGCCCAGACCACGACCGGCGTGATCAGATAGCCGGAGCGTGTCGGATAGTCGTCGAGCGTGCCGAGCACGTCGGCGCCGGTGAGACGAAGCCCAAGCTCCTCGTCGAGCTCGCGCAGCGCCGCCTCGATCGGCGTCTCGTCGGCGTCGCAGCGTCCGCCCGGCAAGGCCCATTGGCCGCGATGGGCGCGTAAGTGCGATGCGCGCAGCGTGAGCAGCAGCGCAGTCTCGTCGCCCTCGCCTGCTGCGGTCAGCGCAACCGCAACCGCGGCACGCTTCAATGCCGGCTGCGCTTCTTCCTCAGGCAGCCGCGCAAAGGCCGCGCAGGCATCCGCGATATTCCGCCGTGTGGCATCGTCGAACGGTCTCATGATGCTTGACTACACCACGTCCGGCCTCGATGAAATGAGATCGCAAGGTCCGCACCGGAATGGACGACGACATGACCAACAAGGCCGCCGCAAGGCTGAAATCAGACGGCTGGACCATCCTCGAGACCACGGGCTTCATGCACCTGATCGGCCCGTTGTGGGAGCGCAAGATCGACGGCCATTACGAGTTCGCCCTCGCCACCGAAGACAAGCACCACAACCGCCGCGGCATGGTCCAGGGCGGCGTGATGATGACCTTCGCCGACCGCACTTGCGGCATGACCGCCCGCTACCTCTCCGGCAAGGAGTTCATGGCGACGGTGCAGCTCGACACCCATTTCGTCGAGGCCGGCCAGATCGGCGACATCCTAATCTCCCGCCCGCGCGTGGTGCGTTCGACCCGCAGCCTCATCTTCATGAGCACCGAGGTGACGGTAGACGATCGCTGCATCGTGATGGCCAATGGCGTGTTCAAGATTTTGAAGGGGCCGGGGTAAGGCGCGTCTCGTCGGACCGACGCTGCGCACCACACCCACCGCTGTCATTCCCCGCGAAGGCGGGGAATCCAGTACGCCGCGGCGTCTCGATCAGTTGCAGGCGTCTCGGCGTACTGGATCGCCCGCCTTCGCGGGCGATGACACCGATTGTGAGGCATGAGCGTACCCCACACCGTCATTGCGAGCGCAGCGAAGCAATCCAGCATCTTTCCGCGGACGCAGCTCTGGATTGCTTCGCTGCGCTCGCAATGACTGACGTAGCTGGCTATGCTGGCACCAACGCAAGCGTTGAGGAAGCACCCCATGCAATACCGCCAGCTCGGCCGCAGCGGCCTGAAAGTGTCGCCGATTTGTCTCGGCACCATGATGTTCGGCGGGCCGACGGATGAAGCCGCGTCCAAGCAGATCATCGCGAAAGCGTTCGATGCCGGGATCAACTTCATCGACACGGCGGACGCCTATTCGAAGTGCGCGTCCGAAGAGGTCGTGGGCCGCGCCATTGCCGGCAATCGTCACGCCTGGGTGCTCGCCACGAAGCTCGCTAACCCAATGAACAACGAAATGGGCGACGATCCCAATCGCGGCGGCCTGTCGCGGCGCTGGGTGTTGCAGGCCGCCGACGAGAGCTTGACGCGGCTCGGCACCGATCACATCGACATCTACTATCTGCACAAGGAAGACCATGCGACGCCGCTGGAGGAGACGGTGCGCGCGATGGGCGACCTGATCCGCGCGGGCAAGGTGCGCTATTTCGGCGTCTCGAACTACCGCGCCTGGCGCGTCGCCGAGATCTGCAACATCTGCGACCGGCTTGGCATCGACCGCCCCGCGGTGAGCCAGCCCTATTACAACGCGATGAACCGCATGCCCGAGGTCGAGCACTTCCCGGCCTGCGCCTATTACGGCCTCGGCATCGTGCCCTACAGCCCGCTCGCGCGTGGCGTCCTCACCGGCAAGTACCAGCCCGATGCTAAGCCAGACAAGGAGACGCGCGCAGGCCGCAACGACACCCGCATGATGCAGACCGAATGGCGGCCGGAATCGCTCCAGCTCGCGCAGCAGATCAAGTCCCACGCCGAGAAGAGGGGCATCACCGCCGGCCAGTTCGCGGTCGCCTGGGTGCTGAACTCCGCCTTCGTAACCTCCATCATCGCCGGTCCCCGCACCGAGCAGCAATGGGACGACTATATCCGCGCGCTCGACTATCGCTTCACCGCGGAGGACGAGGCGCTGATCGACCGGCTGGTCGTGCCGGGCCATCCCTCGACGCCCGGGTACAACGATCCGGCCTATCCGATCGAGGGACGCCGCGCGCGGACGGCTTGAACTCCGGAGACGACCATGGCGCTTGAAGACCGCTACGGCCTGCCGCTCTCCACCACATCCGATGCGGCGGCATCCGCCTATCGCGAGGGCGTCGACCTTATGCTCGCGGGCTGGACCGGCACGGTGGAGGCGCTGGAAGGCGCGATTGCGGCCGACCCGGATTTTGCGCTGGCGCATATCGCCCGCGCCCGCGTGCATGCCTTCTATCAGCAGGGCGATCTCGCGCGCAGCAAGGCCGCAGTCGCACGCGAACGCGCAGCGAAACGCGGCACGGAGCGCGAGCGCTCCCATGTCGAGACGCTGGCGCTGGCGATCGAGGGCCGGCTGCCCGAGGCGATGGCAGCGATGCGCAAGCACGTCGAGACATGGCCGCGCGATGCATTGGTGCTATCGCTGCCGCTCGGCGCGTTCGGTCTGTTCGCATTCTCCGGCATGGCCGATCACGATCGCGCCCGGCATGAGCTCTGCGCGAGCGTCGCGCAGCACTATGGCGAGGATTGGTGGTTCCTCACCATGTATGGTTGGGCGATGACGGAGAACGGCGATGTCGCTCACGGCCGCAGCGTCACCGAGCGCGGCTTCAATCTGCGTCGCGCCAACGCCCATGCCGCGCATGCCGTGCTGCATGCGATGTTCGAGGACGGCGCGATCGACGACGCCGATCGCCTCGTCGACGACTGGATCCCCACTTACGACCGCGCCGGAATTTTGCACGGCCACATCCGCTGGCACCAGGCCCTCGGCGCGCTCGAGCACGGCGATGGAGCGCGGGCGCTGTCGATCTACGCCGACGTGCTTCAGCCGTCAGTCACGCAGGCGCCACCGCTCAACGCCGTCACCGATGGCGCCTCGCTGCTGTGGCGCCTGTCGGCCTACGGCCATGCCGTGCCCGAGGCGCTCTGGCGCGATGCCGACGCCGCCGCGCAAAAACTATTCCCGAAATCCGGCCTGCCGTTCGCCGACGTCCACATGGCGCTGTTCGCCGCCGCAACGCAGAACCACAAGGCGCTTGCCGCGCGCCTTGCGGTGATCGAGCAGCGGCTCGCGGACGGCAAGCTGCCGGCCGGCCCGGTGGTGCCCGCGATCTGCCGCGCGCTTCTAGCCTTTGCAGACGAGGATTACAGGGCCTGCGTGCAAACGCTCGCGCCGGTTCTCACTGACGTCGTGCGCATCGGCGGCAGTCACGCCCAGCGCGAATTGATCGAGGATACCTACGTCGTCGCCCTCATGCGCAGCGACGAGCTGCCGCGTGCCCACGCCCTGCTCGAGGCTCGCCTGCACCGCCGCCCGTCCCTGCGCGATAGGCGCTGGCAGGCGGCGATGGGCTAGCCCTGCCACGAAAAAAACACCGGCCTGACGGCAAGTGCCACCGGATGGATTTGGGGCGATCTCGCGAATCGCCGTTGGGGTGGCGCGGTGGTATTCCAATCGGGTTCGGCAAGACAAACGGGATCGCAACCAATTTGCGGTTCGATGGTTATCGGACGGAACTTTCCCGTGGTTCCCTGGCATGTGAGCCTTCCGATGCGCCTCCGCCGACCCGCCCTCGGTGCCGCTCTCATTGCCCTGGCAAGCCCTTGTTTTGCCGAGACTTCCGCCATCCCGGTCAACAATCCGCTGGTGCAGCAAAATTCCTTTATCGACCTGCTGGCGCTGATGTCGGGCAAGTGCAAGACGCTGAAGGTCGCCGGGCGCACCTATGGCTGCAAGACGGTGGCCTACGCCCATGGCGACAAGGGCCGGGTCAATTTCGCGGTCGCGGTCGACGATCCCGCCGACGCAAATCACGTGGTGTCGTTCTCCGGCGAGAACGGCAAGCGCGCCGACGACAATTCCTACGAGTTGCCGATCGACCGCATGCTGCTCAACTCCAAGGACCGTCCGAAGGTCGATGGCCTGCCGGTGCCGGCCGAGCAGACCTCCACCGGGGTCTGCCGCCAGACCGGCAATTTCGCCGCCAGGAAGGTGAACGACGTCACCTGCTCCGCCACCGACAGCGAAGGCCGCAAATACGAGCTCTTGTTCGTCTCCGACGGCACGCCGGTCAGCGTGCGCCGCATCCGGCAATCGGCGCCGTCGATCCAGGATCCGTTCAAGTAACGGCAGCCTTGCCGCCCGCGCATCGTCATCAAAGATGTCGCCAACGCATCAATCGAGGCGAGGTGATGGCAGCATCGCGATCGACGTCGGTGCTGCGGCAATAAATCCCACGACACGCAATCCTTCACGCGAACCGGACGTCGCATGCTGCGTCGTTTCGACGCCCGCATTGGCCGGAACGCGCCGGATGCTCATCTGTTGTCACACGACGTTCAACTGGAGTGATGACATGAAGTATCTCTTTGTCGCGATAGCCATCGGTGCTGCGGCGCTCGCCGGCGGATCGGCGGCGAACGCGGCCAATAGTTCGAGCGCGAAGCAGAACGCGCAAGGCAGCCGATCGACCGACATCAGCGCGCAGTACAGGCACCACTATTATGGCCATCGGCACCATCATCACTGGCGCCATCACTACGGCCATTATCGCCCGTATTACCGCAGCTACGGCTATTACCCGCGGCACCACGGCTATTATGGCGGCGGCCCGTACGGATATTACGGCGGCGGTCCCGGCGTGACATTCAGCTTCGGCGGCGGACGCTGGTGAGACAAAAGGCCCGCAGAGATGCGGGCCTTCTTCTTAGCTCCGCAAGATCATCTCTGCCATCTCCAGGCCGCTCGTCAGCGCCGCTTCGACCGTGCCCATATCGCGGCCGCGATAGAGCGCTTCGCCGGACAACAGCACCAAGCCGTCGGCGCGAGCGAGAACCGCCTGCGCCTCGCGCGTCCGTGGCGTCGCCCAGGAATAGGCGCCACGGGCGAAGGGATCCTGCGCCCAATTGGTTGCAGCCGCCGCCACGAGATCGCGCGCGATGTCCTGGCGTGGTCGCTTGAAGATGGCGGCGAGCGAATCGAGCCCGGCCTCGATCAGTCCTTGCGGCTCGAGATGCGACAGCTCCGCCGTTCGCGGGCCGCCGAACCAGCCGGTGAGCAGCGGATGCTGGTCCGGGTATCGCGTCCACCACACCGGAATCACTTCGTTCGACAGCAGGAAGGTCATGTCGGCGAGGTCTTCCTGTCGGTCGCGCCACCAGGGCCGCGCGAAGCGGAGCAGGATCTTGATGACGTTGCCGAAGCCGATGTCGTCGGTCGCAGCAAGCCTCGCGCTGACGTGTGCCGGCAGCGCGATTTCGCGCAGCAGCGGCAGCGGCACGGTGAGGATCGCCCGATGGCAGGTAAGTCCATCGCCGCTGGCGCAGCGAACCACCACGGCGCCGCCTTCTTCCACGATCGCCGATACGGCGCAACCGAGCCGGATCGCAACGCCGCGGGCGCGGCACTCGGCCGCCAGAAAATCGATCAGCGCGCCATAGCCACCATTGATGCGCGCCTGCGGAGAGTGGCCGCCATCCATCCACTCCTCGCGCAGCGCCAGCGTCGAGGCGCGCGCGGGGTCCGCCGCATCATAGCCCTCGGCCATTCGCTCGATGGAATGGCGCAGCCGCGCATAGTCCTCTCCGGCAAAATGACGGCGCAGGAAGTCGGCGACGGCGAGATCGTCCTTCAAGTCCCGCAGCGCGGCTTGCAGCTCCGCCTCGTGCGGATCGTGGCGGTCCTCGCGCGAGAGGCTTGCGCCGTCAAAGCTCCATTGCGTGCCTTCGATCTCCTGAAGCGACAGCCCGGCCTCACGCAGCAAAGTCCGCGTGACCGGCGCCTCGCCATGGACGAACTCGGCGCCGCCATCGGCGGGGTAGCCGAACTGCGCCGCCGGCAGCGGATGGATGCGCCCGCCGCAGCGCTCGCGCGCCTCCAGGATGGTCACGCGTCTACCCGCACGCGCTAGCTCGCGCGCCGCCATCAGACCGGCCGCGCCGGCACCGACGATGACGATGTGCTCCGATGGTCGCGACATGCCGACGCGCTACTTGGCCGCGGCTTGCGGATCGTTCTGGATCAGATACCGCAGCAGCAGGACACCGCCGCCGAGCTCTCGCGTGCTCTCCAGGGTCATCGCCGTGATCGGCGCGCGCTTGTGGCTGTCCGCTGCCGTCGAGTCGAACACGAAGGGCGCGCCGCTCGCGCCATCCACCGCGGGGCTGAGGATCAGATTGAATTCGTCGATGAGACCGGCGCGCAGGAACGCGCCATTGGCGACGCCGCCGCCCTCCACCAGCAGACGCTTCACGCCGAGCTCGCGATTGAGAATGTCCAGCGTGAGCGCCAGATCGATCTCGGACTTGCCGGCGAAGATGTAGGACACGCCCTCGCCGCGCAGCCCTGCGAGATGCGAATCCGGCACGCTCTCGGTCAGCACGACGACAATTGGATCCTCGCCGATATCGGAGCGGCCCCAGCCGATCTTGCCCTGCGCGTCGAGCACGATGCCATAGGTTTTCGCATCGCGTCGCGCGAACCAGTTTTCGCGCGGAAATTTCTCGCTCGTCCCGGTCGGGTACGGCTTGCCCTTGGCGAATTCCGAGCCGGTGACGCGGCCGATCACCCAGGCATCGCCGCCGAGCTCGTCATGGATCTTCTCGAACCAGTCCGTGCCCGCACCCTTCGGGCGCCAGCGACTGGGATGCGTGCGGCCATCCAGGCTGGCGTGCATCAGGCAGATGACATAAGGCTTCATGTGATTCCTCCGGTCTCAGGCCGCCGATCCGCCGCCCTTGGCGCGATCGTTCACGATCACCGCAAGCGGATTGAGCTTTGGCGGCGCGACGAGCTTGAGCGTGTTGGTGTCGTGGTGATTGAATGGCGCGCCGCGCACGAACAACTCGGTCTGGATCAGATAGGTCCAGCTGCCGTCGTCGTTGAAGCTGATGTCGCAGCGATAGGAATCGGTGCGGAAGGCCTGCTCCAGGAAGTCGGTCGAGCAGATCCCGTAAGCAGTGTCGCCGCGCTTTGCCGTGACGGAGATCTTCCTGTCGTCCGGCCCGGCCTTGCCCGAGGCGAGCAGCACCTGCCCGCGCGGGATCGCCAGCGTCTGCATGATCAATCCGGTCGCGGGCTCCCACAGCCAGTAGCCGACCTGGTCGTGGAAGGTGATGTCCTCCTCGGGCGTGTTGATGTGGATGTGATAGCGCAGCCCGTAAAATAGCTGCGGCCCGTTGGCCTGCGGATCAATGGGATCCATGCGGATGCGCTCGATGAAGGTGCGCCGCTCCGGCCCCTCCGCCTTCGGATTGACGTCGATGCCCTTGTCCGCCTGCCAGCTGCCGGCGAGACGGCGGAGCGGACCGAGATTGGCAAGACCGTCGGGCGAGACGTCCTCGGGCTCGGTGAAGATGTCGGCAGGAAGGGGAAGCATGGATGTCCTCGCGTCATTGCGAGGAGCAGCAATAGCACGGAGGCGGGACCGCGGCTCGTGCTCAAGTCTCACAATTGCGAATGGACATAGGCGCCACGCGTAGACGGCTGTGGGAAGGAGCTCGCCAAGGGAGCGAAGCCGGGACGGTCAATTCCATCCCCGAGGGGGAGGATAGACGCGCGAATTTAAGATCCGCGCCCTGCCTTCTCCTCACGCCGCCGCCCGCCGCCTCCGCCGCGTGGCGGGAGCTTGCCACGACAAGCCGGCGAGCGGCACGGGCTTGCTGAAGTAGTAGCCTTGGCCGAGCGGAATTCCGAGCGAATGGAGCTGTCTGAGCTGTTCGGAGGTCTCGACACCCTCGGCGACAATCGAGAGCTTCAGGGTCTCGGCAAGCTGCACGATGGATTTCAGCACGGCGACGGTCTCGCGGCGGTCAATCCTGTCGATGAAGGATTTGTCGATCTTGACCTTGTCGAACGGAAAGGCCGTCAGATAGGACAATGACGAGTAACCGACCCCGAAGTCGTCAAGCGCAATGGAGACGCCGAGCGCCTTGAGGCGCTGGAGCGTCTTGAGATTTTCCTGGGTATCGGCGAGGAAAACGCTCTCGGTGATCTCGAGCTCGAGCCGGGTTTGAGGAAGTCCACTCTGCGCCAGTGCGAACGTCACGGTGTCGACGAGGTTGGTGCTGGCGAACTGCAGGGCGGACAGGTTGACCGCGACCTTGACGTCGTCCGGCATGGTCATCGCATCCCGGCACGCCTTGGTCAGCACCTGATTGCCGAGTTCAACGATCAGTCCCCCCGCCTCTGCAACCGCAATGAACTCGGCGGGGGAAATGAAGCCCCTGGTGCCGTGATGCCAACGCGCAAGAGCCTCGACCGATTTCACACGGCCGGTGCCGAGTTCGGTCACAGGCTGATAGAACACTTCGATTTCCTCGCGCCAGATCGCCTCACGAAGCTCGATCTCGAGCACGTTGCGCTGATCCGCTTCGGCCTTGAGCTCCACCGAGTAGGTATGGAAGCAGTTCCGGCCGGCGTTCTTCGACTTGTAGAGTGCAAGGTCGGCGTTACGAAGGATCTCATCGACGCGGCTGCCATGCTCGGGAGCCACGGCGATGCCGATGCTGCAGCCGATCACGATGGGATGATCGTCGATCTGATAGGGCTCGGCAATGGCCTGAACCAGCCGCGCGGCGAGGCTGGCGGCGCCGTCGTGCATCGCGCCCCGGCCCGGCGCAACGATCACGGCAAACTCGTCGCCGCCGATCCGCGCCGCCGTGTCGGCGTCACGGATCTGCGCCTTGATCCGGCCCGCGACCTGCTTCAGCAAGGCATCGCCACATTGGTGACCGAGCACGTCGTTGACGGACTTGAACTTGTCGAGATCCAGCAGGAGTACGGCGAAGGGAGCTCCGGAGGAGCCGGACGTCGCGAGTGCCTCGTCGATGCGCTCCTTGAACAGATTGCGATTGGCCAATCCGGTCAGACTGTCGTAATGGGCGAGCCTTTCGATCCGGTCCTCGGATGCCTTGCGTTCGGTGATGTCCTCATGGGTGGCGACCCAGCCACCGCCCTCGCGCCGCCCGTAGGAGACATAGACAACCCGCCCATCCGGAAACTGCACGGTGTTCGAGGTGTGCTCCGACTTGGCGAGCCGATTCTTCAGATCGACCAGGTAAGCCTCGACGTCGAGAACGGCGGTCTGTTTTGCAAACACCTCGCGGAAGTCCATGCCGATCCGAATCTCCTCCGGCACGAGACCATAGAGTTCGAGCCATTGTTGATTGAATGCGATCAGGCGGTCGCTGCCGTCGAACATGCTCAAGCCCTGGGGAAGGTTTCTGAGCGCGTCTTCGAACTTGCTGGCGAATTCGCGCAGCTCGCGCTGGGCGCGATCCAGCGCCTGTCGGCGCCGCCAGTGGAACATGGTCGCAGTCAGGATGATGAACGTGAGCAGCAATGCGCCGCCGAGATAGACCTTCTGCCTGGTATCCGCGCGCGAATAGATCTCGCGCTCCGAGATTCCCACGGTGAAGATGAGTGGAAAGAGCCGCGATCTGCGCGCGGTCACCAGCCGGTCATCGCGGTTGGGATGGTTCTCGTTCCAATATTGGGCGTAGAAGCCGTCCCGCAGTTCGCCTTCGACGCGGTTCGGCGCACGCTGCCCCAACACCGCGTCCTGGTTTATGCCCCGCGCGGCGAGCACGACCTGGTTTGCATTTCTGAGGACCAGCGTTCCTCCAGCGCCGAGCTTTGCGGTGTCGTAGAATCGACCGACGACATCGACGCTGATCGAGCCGACGACCACGCCCACGGGATTCCTGGCAAGATCGAAGAGCTTTCTTGCGAGCTGTATGGTCCATTTGTTGGACGCGCGGCCCAGAACCGGTTTCGCCACGTAGAGGCGATCGTCGACCTGCGACATGGTTTGAATGAAGTGCTCGCGATCGCCGAGATAGAGCGGCGGACCGGAATAGCCCGTCGTCGTATCCGTCATGTAGCCATCCGACCCGATCAGGGCGAACTGGACCACGTCGCCGGTGGCGATGCGAGCCTTCTCGGACCAGAACTTCAGGCTGAAGGTCAACGGATCCTGGGCGTAGAGTGCTCGCACCACCAGCAACGACTGGTCCACGCGCTCGAAGATGCGCTCGGTGTTCTCCTCGAACAATTCGGCGACGCTGTTGCCGTGCGACCGCGCCTGCTCGACCGCATCGGTCCGTTCCGATGACGTGATCGCGAAATAGCCGATCCAGACCAGGGGCAGGAAGAACAATGCGATCTGCAGCGGAGCATTCCGCAGGATCGTTCTTCCGGCTTTGCGGACGGAACTTGCGGGAATCACGACACGCGCCCTCGCCTCAGCCGCCAGGGCAGAACTGCGCTCGCCGCCAGTGATGGCATCGCCTGTCTCCGCCTCGATTGAGACCGCCGCGGCCGGAAGCGGCGCGGGTGCTGTTCATAGCCCGAAGCTAGGCGGGACAGCCTTAAGTTTCTGTTTTGATAATGCTCAATTCTTTAGCTTACAACATCCGTATGACCACGGAGGTCGGCTGTTTTTGAGCAACCACGCGGTATTGGCAGGGCGATATCTTTGGTCGTCTGGACCGGCCGCTCAGATCGCGCGCGCAAGAACGATCGTGCCGGATAGGATGAGGACCGCGCCTGCGGCATGACTCAATCGTTGGCCGAACGGCAGCAGTTTCTCGGCGGCGACATAGAGCGCGATGCCGATGATCCAGGCCATATTCATCACGCCGCCGACGAACAGCAATACCATCAGAAACCAGCAGCAGCCGACGCAGTAGCTGCCATGGCGAAGTCCCATGCGAAATGCTCCGCGCGTGCCGGGCCGCCAATGCCGGCTGAGAAACAGCAGCGGGCTCTCGCAATAGCGGAGGCAGGCGTGTTTGAGCGACGTGAACTGATAGAGGCCGGTGGCAAGCAGGATGATGCCGCCCAAAACCGCGCTGGTGCTGGCCATCGCCATCGACAACAACCCGAAGCGTTCGAGCGCCGATTGCGCCAGCACCGCAACGACACTGAACCCCGCCCATGTCACGAGATAACCGGCGAGAAAGATCCAGGCGTCGATTGCGGCCCGGGATGCAGTCTCCTGCTTGCGCTTGACGGTCGCATACAAGAGAACAGTGGGCGCCACGCTCGGCGCCATCATCGCGATCATCATCACCCACCACATCACGAACAACAGCGCGGCATAGAGCAGCGTCCACGGCATTGGCGCCATGTCCGGCATGTCGGCCATCATCTCGGTGTCCATGCCGGCGCCGCCGGCGAGATAGGCCCAGGCGAGTGCCACCACTGTGGCGGTCCCGATCGCGACGATCAGCCGGTCGCGGTGGAGCAGGTGTTCCAGCATCAAGCGCCCCTGCATGGACTTGCCCAGCATAGTGATGAGGAGCTGACACCGAGATATTGTCTCGATGTCAGCGCCGCATCATGCCGCAACGCCCTCGGGCGTCTGCACGACATTGGCGAGCGAGCTGTGCGTGCCCTTGGTCTCGAACGGGATCGCACCGGTCGAGCGGATGTTGGCGGACGCGACCTCGGCAGCCTTGTGCTCGAACCCCTCGGGCATCACCACCTGGATGCGGTGCGGCTGACCCGTCACCGGATTCTTGATCGGCTCGACATCGGTCTCGAGCACGCCCGTGGCGACGAGTCTTGCGACGCGTCCGTTCTTGTCGAAGGAAAATTCGAAGGGCACAAAAATCGGATCGTGGATGGTGGTCACGATCAGGCTGAAGATGTGGAATAGCGTGCCCTCGGCCGAATGCTTGCCCGACAGAATGTTGAACAGCGCCTGCTGTTGCTCCGGGGTGGCGCGCTCGTCGACGATGGGCTGCATCTTGCCGTTGCCTTCATGCAGCGCGCCGGGGAAATCTACGACCACGGCGAAACAGAGGCCGTCGAGCTTGACGCCCTCAAAATGTCCCTTGGTGATCCGCATGCCGACCATGCCCTTGCAGTATCCGTGGGTCGGCCGCGCATTGAAATCGCAGGGGCAGCCAAACGCGCAGTTGCAATTCTTCATCCATTCGCCTTCGAGACGCCAGTCCGGTGCAGCCATGGCACATCTCCCAATGTGAGCGGGGAACGCGGCAGCCGTAGAGGATTTTGTTCAGCGTTATGTCGAGGCAATGCGAAAAAGTGCGAGCGGGATCGAGTCCGATCAGAAGGCCGGCATCGCGGAAAAGTCTGTGGCCAGCTGCCATTCGCTGTCCCTATCGCCAAGAGCATATCAGCGGCAGCCGGGCGCGTACAGCGAAGGGACGCGGCAGAGCAGTCGGGCTTTCAGGACGTCCGAAATCAGAGGAATGGAGCTCCATCTAAATAAGGCCGCGAACTCCCATACGATTGAAATATCTATATAATTCCAACCAGCCGCCTTCCCGCTCATGGCCGCAGCGACGGCGAGTGCTTTCCATGAAGGCGGGATTGGCCTCGTCTTGCCATCACACCGAACCGTCCCTGGCAAAAAAGTCCGTGCAGCGGCGGCGTGCATGGATAGCGCTGGCGTAGCGCGTGCGTTGCGGCCGCCGCGCCTGAGATCACGGATCAGGTGAGCGCGGCGCGCTCCGAACGTCCGACTCAGTTGCGGCATGCGAGGGCAAGGCCTATGCTGAAGGCCGGCAATCACGCAGCCGCCCATCGTGCGGCGGGGGCAGCCTCACGGTGGATGGTTGCATCCATCCGAAAGGCGAAGCCATGTCCATCGCCCCCACACTGCATCGGTATCTGGCTGCCGAGAACATCCAGTATGCCGAGATCCCGCACGATCTCACCATGTCATCCACACGCACGGCGCAGGCTTGCCACGTCTCTGGCGATCGTCTCGCCAAGGCCGTCGTGCTGCGGCACGACGGCGGCTATATGCTCGCGGTCGTGCCGGCATCGCACCATCTCAACCTGCAGGACTTGAAGGAGAGGCTTGGCGAGGATCTCGCCATGGCCAACGAAACCGAGATCAACCAGCTGTTCATGGACTGCGCGCACGGAGCCATTCCGGCGGTGGGCCGGTGCTACGGGCTCGATCTCATCGTCGATGAAAGCATCCGGGCCCAGCCCGAGGTCTATATCGAAGCCGGCGATCACGAGACGCTGCTCCAGCTCACCCATGCGCAGTTCGAGCGCCTGACGGCCAGTGCACCGCATGGACGCTTCAGCATGCATGACTGACGCGGCATAGTGGCGAGATGATCCCGGTACGCACCGTCACGGCGCGCGTGCGGCCGCGCCCGGTTCGATGTATAGTCAATTCAGCGGGGGCTGCGTTCGCAACGGAGGTCCTCCATGAAAGTCAGAGACGTGATGCACAAGGGCGTCGATTGGGTCAGCCC
The DNA here is from genome assembly GCF_900099855.1 of Bradyrhizobium sp. Rc2d. NCBI lineage: Bacteria > Pseudomonadati > Pseudomonadota > Alphaproteobacteria > Hyphomicrobiales > Nitrobacteraceae > Bradyrhizobium > Bradyrhizobium sp. Rc2d. The sequence continues at coordinate 58,259 of NZ_FNCU01000044.1, forward strand.
CGACACCCCGATCGTCGAGATCGCGAAGTTGATGCAAGGACACGACATCGGCTGCATTCCGATCGGCGAAGGCGACCATTTGGTCGGGATGGTGACCGATCGCGACATCGTCTGCAAAGGTCTTGCGAGCAGGGACTTCAACGCCGCGCGCATGACGGCGCGGGACGTGATGACCGAAGGTATCCATTGCTGCCGGGAAGACGATGATCTGGCGAAAGCCGTGCATCACATGGAGACGCTGAAAATCCGCAGGCTACCCGTGATCAACAAGAGCAAGCGGATGGTCGGCATGATCAGTCTCGGTGATATCGGCCAATCCGCCACCCCTGATCTGTTGACGCAATGCGTCAAGAGCGTGTCGGCCCATCATCATTGATGGCTACGCCGGCTCGATGCTGAAGCTTCGTCGGATCGCTCGCAGCCCCGTGGCCGCAGAGTTCTCGCGCGCGTGCCTTGAGTGCATGCACTGTTCACCGCAGTTCGGCTTCGCCGCACTCGGCGGCGAGCGCTGCGGCGCGCCATCACCGCAGTCCGCGTCGTAGCGTCGCATCATTCCGAACATTCTTGCCAAACCCCCTGCGCAAGACTTTGACTTGTTCCAATAAAAAAACAGCCGATCCGCAAGGGATCGCTATTTCCAAAGGGGAGGAGGCAACCATGACCAAATCAAAGAAGGGCAGCACTTCGAGTCGCCGCGGCTTTCTCAAGGTCGCTGCTGCGGGGGCCGCCGCGACGGTAGCCGCGCCGAGCGTCGTCAGCGCCCAGGGGCCGATCAGCATGCGCTGGCAAAGCACATGGCCGTCAAAGGACATTTTCCACGAATACGCCCTCGACTACGCCAAGAAGGTCAACGACATGACCGGCGGCGATCTCAAGATCGAAGTGCTGCCGGCAGGCGCTGTCGTGCCCGCCTTCGGCCTGCTCGATGCCGTGTCCAAGGGCGTGCTCGACGGCGGCCATGGCGTGCTGGTCTATCACTACGGCAAGCAGACGGCGCTGGCGCTCTGGGGCTCGGGACCGGGCTTTGCGATGGACGCCAACATGCTGCTGGCCTGGCACCGCTATGGCGGCGGCAAGGAGCTCCTGGAAAAGCTCTACGCGTCGATCAACGCCAACGTTGTCTCGTTCCCCTACGGTCCGATGCCGACCCAGCCCTTCGGCTGGTTCAAGAAGCCGGTCGCAAAGGTCGAGGACGTCAAGGGCCTGAAATTCCGCACCGTCGGCATCTCGATCGACGTGTATTCGGGAATGGGTGCAGCCGTCAACGCGCTGCCCGGCGGCGAAATCGTAGCTGCCATGGACCGCGGCCTCCTGGACGCGGCCGAGTTCAACAACGCCACCTCCGACCGCGTGCTCGGCTTCCCCGACGTCTCGAAGGTCTGCATGCTGCAGAGCTTCCACCAGAACGCCGAGCAGCTCGAGATCATGTTCAACAGGGACAAGTACAACGCGCTGCCGGACAAGATGAAGGCGATCATCGCCAATGCGGTGGACGCGGCTTCGGCCGACATGTCGTGGAAGGCGATCGACCGCTACTCCAAGGACTATGTCGAGCTGCAGACCAAGGACAACGTCAAGTTCTACAAGACCCCCGACGCCATCCTGAAGCGGCAACTCGAGATCTATGACGATGTGGCGAAGAAGAAGGCGGCGGAGAACCCGTTGTTCAAGGAGATCGTGCAGTCGCAGATCGAGTTCGCCAAGCGTGCCACGCAGTGGGAGCAGGATACCGTAGTGAACCGCCGCATGGCCTACGATCATTATTTCGGGCCGAACGCTGCGGCCAAGAAGATCTGATGACGAAATAAAGCTGGCAAGGCGCCGTCCGGACCACCCGCCGGACGGTGCCTTGTGCTATGTTGGGGGTCATATTTAATGCCGAACCTTATCACATGAGTGTACGGCGCTTACTGCACACGATCGACGGCATCTCCACCTGGGTCGGCAAGGCGACAGCCTGGCTGATGATCCTGCTGATGAGCGTGGTCTGCATCGAAGTGTTCAAGCGCTACGCCGTGAACATGCCGACGGCGTGGATCTTCGACGCCGAGAACATGATGTACGGGTCGCTGTTCATGCTGGCCGGCGCCTATACGCTGGCGCAGAACGCCCATGTCCGCGGTGACTTCCTTTACTCCTCGATGCGTCCGCGCACGCAGGCCGCGCTCGACCTCGTTCTCTACTTCGTGTTCTTCATCCCGGGCATCGCCGCGCTGATCTATGCCGGCTACTTCTATGCCGCGGATTCCTGGGCCATCAACGAGCATTCCAACGTCACGGCTGAGGGGCCGCCGGTCTACCATTTCAAGACCGTCATCCCGATCGCGGGCGCGCTGATCATGCTGCAGGGTATCGCCGAGATCATCCGCTGCATCGTGTGCCTGAAGACCGGCGAATGGCCGAGCCGACTTGCCGACGTCGCCGAGACCGACGTCATCGAGGAGCAGCTCGCGCACTCTGAATTCGTGGACGAGGAATCACGCAAGCTCGCCATCGAGGGCGCGCAGCGCATCGATGAATTGGCGCGGCAGCGCGGCATGGGCGGGGACCTGAACACATGAGCGATCCGGCACTCGGCCTGTTGATGCTGACGCTCATCGTCGTCGTCATCATGATGGGCTTCGCCACGGCCTTCACTCTGATGGGCCTTGGCATGTTCTTCGGCTTCATCGCCTTCTACGACCCGTCGCAGAACTGGACGCACAACAAGGTCTTCGAGCTGATGGTCCAGCGCAGCTACGGCGCGATGACCAACGACGTATTGATCTCCATCCCGTTGTTCGTGCTGATGGGCTACGTGATGGAGCGCGGCGCGCTGGTCGACAAGATGTTCTATTCGATCCAGCTCGCCTTCCGCCGCCTGCCCGCCTCGCTCGCGGTCACGACCCTGATCGTGTGCACGTTCTGGGGCATCGCCTCCGGGCTCGTCGGCGCGGTGGTGGTGCTGATGGGCGTGATCGCCTTCAACCCGATGCTGCGCGCCGGTTATGACGTGAAGCTCGCCTCCGGCGTCATCACCGCGGGAGGCACGCTCGGCATCCTGATCCCGCCTTCGGTGATGATCATCGTCTATGCCGCGGTCGCCGGCCAGTCCGTGGTCAAGCTCTATGCGGCGGCGATGCTTCCCGGCTTCTTCCTGGCCTTCCTCTACCTCGTCTATGTCATGGCCTGGGCGATGATCAACCCGAAGATCGCCCCGGCGCTGCCGGAGGAACAGACCCGCGTCAAGGTGCCGGAATGGATCAGGAATTTCGCGACGCTGTATTCGCCGAACCTGTTCGTCGGCCTGTTCAAGGCGCTGCTCTCGCCCGCAAAGGCGAAGATGCTCCAGATCGACGACAAGCCGATGGGCTATGGCACGATCGTGCAACACTTCCTCATTTCGCTGGTGCCGTTCCTGATGACCGCAGCCGCGCTCGGCACGGTCTGGTGGTACGTCGTGATCCACCAGCAGCCCGGCGCCGCGAGCGAAGCCGTCGAAGGCCTGCAGCAGCTCGGCAGCCCGGTCGAGCCGAAGGAGCTGTCGCCCGCCGAAAAGGGACCGGACACCCAGTTCTACATCTGGTTCGCGATATCAGCCGCCGTGCTGGCGGCGTGGACGGCGCGCTCCTACTTGCGCATGGACGGCGAGCGCTTCGAAGTGTTGAAGCTCTTGACGTCGTCGGTGATGCCGCTCGGCATCCTCACCGTCGTGGTGCTGGGGGTGATCCTGTTCGGCATCACGACCGCGACCGAGTCCGCCGGCGTCGGCGCCGCCGGCGCCTTCATCCTCGCTATCCACGCCCGGACGCTCGACTGGAAGCGCACCAAGGAAGCAGTGTTCCTGACCGCAAAGACGACCGCGATGGTGTGCTGGCTGTTCGTCGGCTCGGCGCTGTTCTCGGCGGTATTCGCCATTCTCGGCGGTCAGGCGCTGCTGGAAAGCTGGGTGCTGTCGCTCAACATGACGCCCGTGCAGTTCATGATTTTGTCGCAGGCGATCATCTTCGTGCTGGGCTGGCCGCTCGAATGGACCGAGATTATCATCATCTTCGTGCCGATCTTCCTGCCGATGCTGAAGCACTTCAACATCGATCCGATCCTTTGGGGCACGCTGGTGTTCGTGAACTTGCAGGCCGCGTTCCTGTCGCCGCCGGTCGCAATGTCGGCATTCTATCTCAAGGGCGTCGCCCCGAAGCACGTTACGCTGAACCAGATCTTCGCCGGCATGATGCCCTACATGCTGATCGTGATCCTGTGCATGGTGATCATGTATCTCTGGCCGGGCATGACGCTGTGGTTGCCGAACTATCTGTACGCGAGTTGAGGCGCAGCGGGGCGCACCGGGCGCTGGTCAAACGGAAATGGTGCCCAGGGGCGGAATCGAACCACCGACACTGCGATTTTCAGTCGCATGCTCTACCAACTGAGCTACCTGGGCGTGCTCCAAGAGAGGGGCCAAAGCCCATCGAGCGGGCGGTTTATAGTGGGCTAGAAGCGGCCTGTCCACCCGGCTTCGCCTGAAGGCTGCGCCGGGCGCGGCCCGGCTGTGTACAAGGTGGGGCGGAGTCGCCGCGGCTGGCACGCGGCGCTTCCCGATCCGAACAAATCATTGATATCGCTTGCTATTCTACGTCATCGGTGTCGTCGTCGCGGCCGGGGATGACGTAGGAGCCTTTCAGCCAGCGGTTCAAATCGACGTCGCGGCAGCGCGAGGAGCAGAACGGGCGGGTGGCCTCTGACTGCGGCTTGCCGCAGATCGGGCAGGTCTTGAGGGGGGCGGCGGGTGTTTTGACGTGATCGTTCATGGTCGGGGCAGCTTACACGAGGTGAGGCAGTTCAAGCGCCTGCCGGCAAACGAGTTCCTCGGGCGAGGGCGCAGGCGCCCTGCCCTGGGCCCGCGGGCCAATTCTACTGTGCATGGGGTTGTTTTCGCGTCTTTTGTCGGCGGCGCTGTGGTGCTCACACCGCGGTGCCGTTGAGCCAGCCGAAGCGGGTCGGAAAGCCCTCGCCGCCGAGCAGGGCCGTGGTCTCGTACAGCGGCAGGCCGACCACATTGGTGTAGGAGCCGACCATCTTGACCACGAACGAGCCGGCGATGCCTTGCACGGCATAGCCGCCGGCTTTGCCGCGCCATTCGCCGGAGCCGATATAGGCCTGGATGTCGTCTTCCGAGAGGCGCTTGAATCGGACGCGGGTCTCGACCAGGCGCTGGCGGAAGGCCTCGCGTGGCGTCACGAGGCAGATCGCGGTGTAGACCCGGTGGTTGCGCCCCGACAGCAGCCGCAGGCACTGCGCGGCTTCGTCGACGAGTTTGGCCTTGGGCAGGATGCGGCGGCCGACCGCCACCACCGTGTCGGCAGAGAGGATGAAGGCGCCGCGCAGCTCGTCATCCAGCTGCACCGATTTCAACGCCGCATCGGCCTTGGCCCGGGCGAGGCGGTTGGCGCAGGCGCGCGGCAGCTCGCCCCGCTTCGGCGTCTCGTCGACGTCGGCCGGCCGGAGCGCATCCGGCTCGATGCCGGCCTGGTTGAGCAGCGACAGGCGTCGCGGCGAACCGGAGGCAAGTACGAATTTGGGGCGGCCGAGCATCAGGTGATTTGGGGGATGAAGCAGGAGTGAATTGCGCGCGGAACCTATCGGAAGGGGGCCGGTTTCACAACCCGGGAACCGGAGGTTTGCTGATTCGAAATTGCCAACACGCGTGTGCCTGCGCTCTGTGACGCGGGTGTTACGGACGCCGCATGCTACCCGCTCGCCGCGCCCGCTTTTGCGAACCGCCGGCGGATGCGCATCAGGAGCTGATCGCAGACTTCGCGATAGGCGGCGAGCTTCTGGTCACGGCTGCCTTCGATGGTGGTGGGATCCTGCGTCGGCCAGTATTCGACGTCGGCGGCGAGCGTGCGGGTCAGCTCCAGCGCCCTGTGGTGTGCCTCCGGCGACAGCGTGATGATGAGGTCGAAGTTCAATCCCTCCCAGTCCTCCAGCTCCTCGAAGGTCTGCGGCCTGTGGGCGGAGATGTCCTGGCCGAGCTCGGCCATCACGGACACCGCAAACGGATCGAGGTCGCCCTTCCTGGTGCCGGCCGACCTCACGTAGAGGCCCTGCGGAAACATGTGCTGCAACAGGCTCTCGGCCATCGGCGAGCGCACGCTGTTCATCGCGCAGGCGAACAGCACCGATTGCGGATCGCGTGCGCGTGGCGGACCCGCCATCGCACTTAGCCTCTTTCGATATAGGGCATGGCCTTTTCGGAAAACCGCTGCACACTTTTCCGGGCCATGCCCTAGCCCTTCCAGTGCAGGACGGTAATGAGCGTGAACAGCCGCCGCGAGGTCTCGAAGTCGACCCGCACCTTGCCCTTCAGCCGCTCCTGGAGCGTGCGCGATCCCTCGTCATGGATGCCGCGGCGGCCCATGTCGATGGCCTCGATCTTGTCCGGCGTCGCGGTCCGGATCGCCTGATAGTAGCTGTCGCAGATCATGAAATAGTCCTTCACGATCCGCCGGAACGGCGTCAGCGACAACAGATGCGCGACGACAGGCGTGCCGTCCTCGCGGCGGATGTCGAACATCAACCGGTTGCCGGTGATGCCGATATGCAGCGTGAACGGGCCCTGCCCGTCGGCGCCGTCGGGCGCGAACAGATTCTGCTCGATCAGGTCGTAGATCGCGATCGCGCGCTCATGCTCGATGTCCGGTCCGGAACGGCCGATCGAGTCCTCGTCGAGCGTGACGCCGACGATGCGATTGTTGGAGTCGTCCTGTTCGGGCGGCTTTGTCATGACAGATTGAGGCGCAATCCAATCGAGCGCGAATGGGCGTCCAGCCCCTCCGCCTGTCCGAGCGTCATCGCGGCCGGGCCCAGCGCACGCAGCTGATCCGGGCCACATTTCAGGATCGAGGTGCGCTTCATGAAGTCGTGCACCGACAGCCCTGAGGAGAATCGCGCCGAACGCGCAGTCGGCAGCACGTGGTTGGAGCCACCGACATAGTCGCCGATCGCCTCCGGCGTATGCGCCCCCAGGAACACCGCACCGGCGTTGCGGATCTTTGCGGCGAGCGCATCGGGATCAACAGTCATGATCTCGAGATGCTCGGCCGCGATCGCGTCCGCGAGCGGGATGGCGTCAGCAAGATCCTTGACCATGATGATGGCGCCGAAATCGGCCCACGAGGCGACTGCGATCGCGGCGCGCGGCAGCGTCTTCAGCTGTGCCGTGACCGCCTTCTCGACGTCGGCCGCAAGTCGAGCGGAATCGGTGATCAGGATCGATTGCGCGCTGGCATCGTGCTCGGCCTGCGCCAGCAAGTCAGCGGCGATCCAGTCGGCATTGCCGGTGTCGTCGGCGATCACCAGCACCTCGGAGGGGCCGGCGATCATGTCGATGCCGACCTTGCCGAACACCAGCCGCTTGGCCGCAGCGACATAGGCGTTGCCCGGGCCGACGATCTTGGCGACCGGCGCGATCGTCGCGGTGCCGTGCGCGAGCGCGGCCACGGCCTGGGCGCCGCCAACCCGGTAGATCTCGGTGACGCCGCCGAGCGATGCCGCCGCCAGCACCAGCGGATTGAGCTTGCCGTCGGGCGAGGGCACCACCATGACCAAGCGCGCAACGCCGGCGACCTTCGCGGGCACGGCGTTCATCAACACCGAGGACGGATAGGCCGCGGTGCCGCCGGGCACGTAGAGGCCGGCGGATTCGATCGCAGTGTAGCGCCAGCCGAGTTCGACGCCGAGCTGATCGGTGAAGCGTTCGTCCGCCGGGAGTTGGCGGCGGTGATAGGTCTCGATGCGGTCGCGCGCGAGCTTTAGCGCGTCCAGCGTCGCGGCATCGCAGGCCTTTGTCGCGGCTTCGATCTCGGCGGCGGTGACGCGTAGCCCCGATGCATCCAGCGTCAGCCGGTCGAACTTTGCCGTGGCCTCGAGCAGGGCCGCATCGCCCCGCCTGGCGACATCGTCGACGATCGCGCGCGCGGCGGCCTCGACGTCGGCCGAGACCTCGCGCTTGGCGGCGAGGAAGGCCGCGAATCGCTGGTCAAAATCGGCGCTGCTGCGGTCGAGACGAACGGGCATTTTGGCTCGGCTTCTGGCTGATCTTTTGGGGCGGATTGGCTCACCCGACCCCTGCTCAATGGCGCGGCAGGGAAGCGCCGTCAACCCTTGGGCCGGGCCGTTCCCCTCCGGCGTCGTCCTGGCGACGGCCAGGACCCATTACCACCACCGGATGTGTGGAGGCGCAATTGGGCCACATCTCGTTTCAACAACGAAGCCTTCGGGTTATGGGTCCTGGCTTTCGCCAGGACGACAGCGTGTGCGTGGCCTTGGCATGCCACCTCACCCCTCCCCCGCGATCCCTGGTCCCGTTCCCAGCGCGTCCGCGCCGAGGTCGGTCAGCTCGCATTCCAGGCATTCGACGTCGAGGCGGATGGCGCCGCCCTGGGCGAACAAAAGCAGGGCACTGCCGCCGGGCTCCTCGCTGCGGCCATCCTGGGGGTGAAACTCGATGCCGATGAGGTCCAGGATCTCGTCCGGCGTGGCGGGGTCGATGTTGCGCGATTTGCAGGCAAGCACGCGGTCGAAGCGGAGCGCGGCGACCAGCCGGCGTGGCTCGGCCGCGCCTTCCAGCGTCTGCTCCCAGTCCAGCCGGCTCATGCCGATGACAAGCCGCTTCTCGCTCTGCCGCCAGATGATGTCGGAGGCCTGGACACGGGCGTCCTGGACATGGGTCGAGATCACCGCGAGATCGTCGGCATCGAGTGCGATCAGTTTGAGTTGGGGGCACATCGCCGGCGCTTCTCCTCAGGGCGGGCAGGACTCAACGCGCGCGGGCGCCGAAATTTCCGCGGCAAGCTAACTTTCCCGTACACTTGAGGCTATTGATATCCTCCATCTCCAGCACGTTCCGCGGATACCCATCCCGGGCGACGCAACCCCTCACCCGTCTCGCCGCTACGCCATAGCCGATGCGAAGCATCGGCGTTCTAAGGACGGTGGCCGAAGGCCGCCTATGCCACCCTCTCCCGCAAGGGGAGAGGGTAATCGTGAAGCTCACTCCTTGAAGAACGCCAGGAGGTCCGCGTTGATGGTCTCGGCGTGCGTGGTCGGCATGCCGTGCGGAAAGCCCTTGTAGGTTTTCAGGATGCCCTTCCTCAGCAGCTTGGCCGACAGCGGTGCGGAATCGGCGTAAGGCACGATCTGATCGTCATCGCCGTGCATCACCAGCACCGGCACGGTGATCTTCTTCAAATCCTCGGTGAAGTCGGTCTGCGAGAACGCGACGATGCCGTCGTAATGCGCCTTCGCGCCGCCCATCATGCCCTGGCGCCACCAGTTTTGGATCACCGCTTCCGACGGTTTGGCGCCGGGACGGTTGTAGCCATAGAACGGGCCGGCGGGGAGGTCGCGATAGAATTGCGTACGGCTGGCGGCGAGTTGCGCCTGGAGACCGTCGAACACGCGCTTCGGCAGGCCGCCGGGATTGCCAGGGGTCTGCACCATCAGCGGCGGCACAGCGGACAGGATCGCCGCCTTCGCGACGCGGCTTTCGCCGTGACGCGCGATGTAGTGCACGACCTCGCCGCCGCCGGTGGAGTGGCCGACATGAATGGCGTTCTTGAGGTCGAGATGCGCGGTGAGCGCAGCAAGGTCGTCGGCGTAGTGATCCATGTCGTGGCCGTCGGCGACCTGCGTCGAGCGACCGTGGCCGCGGCGGTCATGGGCGATGACCCGGTAGCCGTGCGTGACGAAGAACAACATCTGCGCGTCCCAGTCGTCGGCCGAGAGCGGCCAGCCGTGGCTGAACACGATCGGCTGGCCCGAGCCCCAGTCCTTGTAAAAAATCTCGACGCCGTCTTTGGTGGTGATGGTGGGCATGGATTGCTCTCTTTCGGTGAAAATCATCTGCGCGACGCGCGAACAAGCGCGCGCCGATGATCCGCAGATAGTTGCGCGAGACCCCGAATGCGATGCATCGCGTCAACTGGGAACGTTGAGAATCGTGTGATCAGGCAAACGCCATCGGCCTGAAGCGGCGCCAGGCACCGATGGTGAGCAGCACGAAGAACACCAGCACGATGCCCTGCACCACGGCGAAGACCGGACCCGACGGCGGCGCCGGCGGCACGGCGGGTGCAAGCGCGGCGAGCGCCGGCACCTTCAGGAACGACTGGATCACCAGCACGAACACATTGAAATAGAGCGAGACCATCGCGGTCACGATGTAGACCGGGCGCCAGACGCCTTGGAGCTTCATGCCGTAGAGCGCGATGCAGGCGATCGCGAGCAGCACCAGCGAGATGATACCGATGATGTGCGAGGGCAGCAGCTCTTTGAAGGGAAACAGGAAGCCGGTTGCGCTGGTGAGGATCGTGAACAGCAGGAAGATCGCGGTGAGGCCCGGCATCGACTTCGAGCCGAGCAGGCCGAACATCACGACGAGGCCGGCGGCGATGGCGATCAGGCTGATGATGACATGGATCAGCGTAAGCGCGGGCAGGCTCAACCCAAGCACCATGGCATCTCTCCTACTCTCCGCACTGAGACGATCAGAGTAGTATTACGGTCCTCATGGGATTGTCACCTGCGTTGGTGTCCCACATGTGCGCGAGGCGATGCGTCATCGTGCGAATTGACAAACGCGCGCTCGGATTTTTTGCAGCGCTGTCACATACGACGGCAGTTTGTAGCCCGGATGGAGCGCAGCGAAATCCGGGGTGCTTCGGCCTGGATGGTAGTGTCCCGGATTACGCTTCGCTCCATCCGGGCTACGACCTTTCAATCGATCGTCGCAACATCGGCCCGCGATCGGTGGACCGATGCGATGCGTTCACACTTCCTTGGTGTCGAAGATCAGCAGGTCGGCACCGCCACTGGCGAATTTCGGCACGTCAGCGCCGGTTGCCTTGCCTTCCGGGCTGCTGAATGCGGCCTGGATGTCGGCCACGCTGTCAAAGGTGAGAACGGCGACGAGATGAATTCCGGAAGGCCCAGTGGGGGAGCTGACCGGTCCCTTGCTGACGGCGTATTTCTTCAGGCCGGGAAGTTTCTTGGCCAGTGGAATGTGCGTCTCGGCATAGTATTTGTCGAAGGCAGCAGCATCCTTGGGCGTTTTGTAGAGCACGACGATTTCAGCCATTTAGTCCTCCCAATGAATCTTTTGTTCGTTTCACGGGCAATACGCCTCGCGACGAGGGATAGTCTGCACCAAGCGGCGCGATGGCAAGCCACATTCGTCTTGCCATTCCCTTGTCTTGTCCTTGCCTAAAGCGCCGGTTTTGCGGCGTCGCCGAGATAGCCGTGCAGGGAGGCCACGACCTGCGCGCCTTCGCCGATAGCGCCGCCGACGCGCTTCACCGAGCCGGAGCGGACGTCGCCGACGGCATAGACGCCGGGCACCGAGGTCTCGAGCGGCGCCACCAGCCGGCCCTGGTTCTGCTCGGATTGCGCGCCTGTCACGACGAAGCCACCGCGATCGAGCGTGACGCCGCAGCCGTCGAGCCAGGAGGTCGCGGGATCGGCGCCGACGAACAAAAAGAGATTGCGGATATCAGCGGAATCCTCGTCGCTGGACAAGCGGCTCTTCCAGCGGATCCGCCGCAGCAGCGCGGCCTCATCGCCTTCGAGCGCCGTGATCTCGGTGTTGAACATCAATTCGATGTTCGGCGTCGCTTCGATGCGCTCGATGAGATAGCGCGACATGCTGGCTCCCAAGCCACCGCCGCGGATGATCATCAAGACTTTCTTCGCATGTCCCGACAGGAACACAGCGGCCTGGCCTGCCGAATTGCCGGCACCGACCAGCGCCACCTCCTCGCCGGCGCAGAGCCGCGCCTCGACCGGCGAGGCCCAATACCAGACGCCGCGCCCCTCGAACTTGTCGAGGTTGTCGATCTCCGGCCGGCGATAACGCGCGCCGCTCGCGACTACCACCGCGCGTGAACGCAAGGGATCGGCGCCGTCGATCGCCACCGAAAATGCGCCGTCCTTGCGCGTGCAGTCGAGCGACTTCACCGTCACAGGAATCATGATGTCGGCGCCGAACTTCTGGGCCTGGGTGAAGGCACGCGCGGTCAATGCCTGGCCGGAAATGCCGGTCGGAAAGCCCAGATAGTTTTCGATGCGCGCGCTGGCGCCGGCCTGGCCGCCGAAGGCGCGGGTGTCGAGCACGGCGACGGACAGCCCTTCGGACGCCGCATACACCGCAGTGGCGAGCCCGGCCGGTCCGCAGCCGACGACTGCAACGTCGTAGATGCGATCACCCTTCGCCCCGCCGATCATGCCGATGGCGCGCGCAAGCTCGGTTTCATTGGGGTTGCGCAGCACCGCGCCGCTCGCGGCGACGACCAGCGGCCAGTCCTCCGGCTTGGGCGAATAGCGTGCGATCAATTCGGCCGCATCGCGATCATTTTCGGGATCGAGCAGATGATGCGGCTGGCCGTTGCGGGTGAGAAAGCCCTGCAGGCGCACCACGCCGGCCGAATGCGACGGACCGATCAGCACGGGACCGCCGATGCCGCCCTGGATCAGATTGACCCGGCGCAGGATCAGCGCGCGCATGATGCGCTCGCCAAGCTCGGCCTCGGCGACCAGCAGCGCGCGCAGCCGCTCCGGCGGCAGCAGCAGCGTCTCGACATCGCCCTCGGCGCGGCCGTCGACCAGCGCCGGCTGTCCCGAGAGCTGGCTGAGCTCGGCCAGAAATTGCCCCGGCCCCTGGTCGATCACCGGGGTGACATGGCCAAGGCCATCGCGCTGGGTGATGGCGACATGGCCCTTCAGCACGACGAACATGCCGGGTCCCGGCTTGCCAGTCTCGAACAGGAACTCGCCGTCGGCATAGCGGCGGACCTCGCCGAAATGCCTGATACGTTCGATCTCGGCAGGCGTCAGCGCCGGAAAGGTCTGCTCGGGGCGGGTGAACCGCGACATCAGCGCGTCGCGATCGGTTCGTTGCTGTCCGTCCTGCCCCATTGCCACTGTCGTGCACTCCAAAATGTTAGTCGTCGGCCTTGCCGGCGGGCCCCTCATTTAGGGACTCATCGTCGTTGTGCGAGGGCTCGGCCATTGCGGCGCGTTCGCGCGCCTGCACCTTCCGCCGCTTCAGGTTTTCGCGCAGGGCGGATTTCAGCCGGTCCTGTCGTCCGTCATGGCCGCGTGCTGCGGCTTTATCGGTCTCGTCGATCATCATCCGGGCTCGTCAAGAAGGGGCCGCGTCGCGGTTTAGCATGCCCAAGGAATACGACAGCTCAAGAGGCCCGCGCGATCCGATCGTGCGAACTTCAAAATGGGCCGAATCTGACCGCACAGCCAACTGGCCAATTGGCTGGGGGACATCACTGGGACCAAAATCGTCCAAAATCGGTCATTTCGGGGCAAAAGGCCGTCTCCGCCAGGCAGCGGGCCGATTTTCTCGATTTGGCGGGGCCGGCAAGCTTGCACATGAGGGGGCCTTGTGGCATCCATCGCCCCGCTTGGCGGGCCCAGTCGCGGCCCGATTCTGTGCCAGCATTTGCTGCCGTAGCTCAGTGGTAGAGCACTCCCTTGGTAAGGGAGAGGTCGACAGTTCAATCCTGTCCGGCAGCACCAGTGTTCCACACATGACAAGGCGTTCTCGCGGCGTGAAGTGCCCGAGTTTTGCTCTATTCCGTGCCCCTATTCGGTGAAGAGGGCGCAGGGAAGGCCGGGTGCCGGCTGGCACCCATGGTCCGCTGCGCGAAGAATTTGCACACGCAAATGCGCAGGCGGAGAACAGGTGGGCCGGAAAACACCCGGCCTTCCCTGCGCGATGGTTTGACGGCTTATGCCTGCTCTCCCCGGAGCCGAGTTCCTTCTGGCCTCCGTCACCTCGCGAATTGACGATGCGTCGCGACCCGGTTGAGCCCAGAAGCATCTCCGCAAGGCTTGACCGTAGCAACGACGGTCAGGACCACATGGTTTTGCCGTACGCAGCGATCCGGCTTCGCCCATAAGGCTCCGCCGGACCAGAGGCGCCGTCCGTCCGCACGCAGAAAGGACCTCACGAGGTTCATCTCGCCCTGGCCCCACCTTCGCGTGCCCGACGCTGCCGCGTCCACCGCACCCCGGCCCACGTTTCGTTACGACGTACGATCGTCCCTCTCCCTGGACCGGGATGGCAGGGAGAATGCCGCAATTCCGAATTTCGGTAAAGTGGAATATTTTTGCGAAGGGGGATTGACGGGGTTTTTCGTGGAGGCGGGTGTGTTGCCCGACGGGATCAACGATATCAGCTGATGCCCCATAGCGAACTCACGAGTGCAGCCCCAACGTGCAATATGATACTCTCTTCGTCCACTCATTCGGGCATAGGGAGCCTATGCAGTTGCAATCGACCTTGACTTGTCCGGCCTGCTCCCATCAGGCCTCTGAGGTTATGCCAACCGACGCTTGCCAATTCTTTTATGACTGCACGGCGTGCGGTACGAGATTCAAGCCCAAGCCTGGGGATTGCTGCGTATTCTGCTCCTACGGAACTGTCCCCTGCCCGCCGATACAGGAGCACCGTAAAGGCGCCTCCTGTGGCTGAGGCCAGTCTCGCCCGCGTACCGCCATGACTTCGGCTCCGTGCTGCGCACACGAAGAATGCGTTTATCCCCGAGGTCCCCACAGAATTAGGGCCGCTCCGACAAGGCAGACGCAAGTGCCACCGATATCTCAACGGTCCGGACGTAGGCCTTCGACCGCCCAAAGCCAGCCGAGCGAAGCGACGATGTAGATTCCCCCATATGTCGCGTAAGCCCGCCCTGCCGCTTCACTCTCTACCAAAGTGAGCAGGTAGGCGAATGCGACGAGCGAAGCTATACCGGGCGGCAGCCACCATGCAGGCTTTTCGAGCCGAAGCCACCCCCACATCGCGAAGCAGCCAGCGATCTCGCAAAGAGCCGCGCAGACGTAGACGATTCCTGTTTTCATACCTCCATGCTCCACGGAGCCCGCTACCTGACAAGGCGGCGAGCCTCCGGTCGCAATCAGGCGCCGAGTGCTCTGATGAGAGGCTTCTCGATGAGAGGCCACAGGACCGAGATGGTCATGAACAAACTTGAGGCGGTCATCATCGCCAGCGTCGAGAAGGCCGGCCGTTTTCCCGTCCGCCGGACCTGCCAGCCGAGCCAACCCCAAGCACCTGCGACGGCAAGCACCGAGAGCGCGGTCATCCAGAAGTGCATGTGCACGAAGGACGACAAAAGCGAGCCGGTACTTGCGATCAATGTCGCCGGCAGAGTGAAAGGCAGGACGCAGCAGGCTCCGCAGGCGAGCGCGCCTGTCGAGAGCGTCATCGCGGCCGCCCCGGCTGCCTTTGCTCCGGACGGCTCATTCGCGGCGATCTTTGCCGCGGAGCACGCGCAGGCGGATGGAGCCGGCAATGACTCCGGTGCGTCTGCAACGAACAGTGCGAACAGGGTGTCGGCGGCTTCACGCGCCTCTGCAGGGGCGGTAATCGTCAGCCGAATTTCGTGTGCCGATTCGCTGAGGTCGAACTTGAGAAATGCACAGCACGTCTGCTCATTTCTTACCATCTCCCTCACACGAGACCGAGCCTCGGCCGCGTAAGTTAGTTGGATCATCAGGTCCTCGCGCCGATGGCTGAGAAGCGCGTCTCTATTGAGAGCGGCAATCCAGGCGGACCGGTTCTTTGCCTCTCCAGGCGTCAATGTGCAGGCGATTGGCTGGGTTTTGACGGTCGACATCGGCATCTCCGTGTTGTGAGTTGCCATGACCGTACATGTTCAAGTAACTTGAGGTTCAAGCGGAAAATGCATGGATCGGATCGATGAAATCTCTGAAGATTGGGGCGCTCGCGAAGCAGACGCGTACGAACGCTCCTACGATCCGATACTACGAGGAGATCGGACTGCTTCCGTCAGCGGGCCGGCAGTCTGGCAACCAGCGCGTCTATGGTGACGCCGATATCAGAAATCTGACCTTCATCCGTCGTTGCCGCGACTTCGGGTTCTCGATTGAGCAAGTGCGGGCGTTGGTGGCAATCGTACAGGATCCCGCCAGTCCCTGCATTCAGGCGCGGGATCTTGCGCAGGATCACCTGACGACTGTCCGGGCTAAGCTGATGGAATTGAGGGCACTTGAGCGCAGCATAGCCGCCTTTGTCGCAAGCTGTGATGCGTCGTGTGCGGGAGGGCCCGGCAGCGAATGCGTGATCCTCGACGACCTGACGAAGACACCCGAGAAGACCACCGAAAGGACGGATCGCCCCTCTGCTTGCGGTGTCTGTTCTTAAAGCGTGTGCAAGCTCGTAGAGCCTGTGAGCCAATTCGTTTGTTTCGGCATGAACCTCAAGGGGCGTTAGCGTCCCTTGAGATCGAAGCCGGCGGCGTCAGGCCGTCGGTATGCTGCTGCGGTCTATGCCTTTACGAGACGGTGTCCCTGCAGGATGTTGTTGGTGAGGGCGTACCAGAGCACAACGGCACGGACCTTCGCGATACCGCGCACGGTTAATTGCCTGAGGTCCCAGTTCCGCCATCGGGCATGGATGCATTCGCAGATTGTGCGGGCTTGGTACTGTGCCTTGCCGGCTTCGCTGGCCATGCGAGCACGCCAGGCCGCTACGCCAGGACCGTCGTTGCTCCGGGGTAAAAAGGGATCGACACCGCTCCTGGATTTGGGAGGAGGACAGTAAACCTCGATACCTTCGCCATGCGCCCATTCGATGTCCTCGCCACTGCAAAACCCGCCATCGGCGAGGTAGCGGCGTGGCAAGCGCTTCAGCCGAGCGCGCGTTCGCTCCAGCATCGGTCGCATCAAGCCGCGATCTGAGCCGCTGTTGTCGACATCGATCGCGACCACGATCAGTTCGCCGGCCGCGCTAGCCACCTGCACATTGTAGGCCGGACGGAAGCCGGCATCCGCCATCTTCATCACCCGTGCCTGCGGGTCGGTGGTAGAGGCCCGTGGCTCTTTTGGCTTTTTGCCGTTGCCGCCCTTGTCATCGAGCTGTTTTCGCTTGCGCTTGATCTCAGCCAGCGCCGCTTGCGCGGCCTGCACCCGCTCGCTGCGTTCCCGCGCCGCGCGCTCCTTAGCGGCCCGGATACGCCGATTGCTGGCTTCCGGATCCGCATCGACCTCGCGCTTGAGCTCTTCCACCACGGCCCCGGCCTGTGCCATCTGCCGATCCAGCGTCGCCTCCCGCCGGAACGATCCGGTTCCCGCACTCGCCCGTATCCGCACCCCGTCCTGGGTCAGCTTCTCCAGATCAACCAACCCTGCCTCGTTCAGGGCCACCAGATGTTCGACCAGCAAACGGTCGAGCAAGTCGGCACAGCCGACCCGGAAGTCCGACAGCGTATGATGGTTCAAAGACACGCCGCCGCAGAGCCAGCGGTAGACGTCGTGACTGTCGCAGAGCCGGTCCAGCGCCCGCGCGCTGCCAACGCCATCGCTCGTGGCGTACAGCCAAAGCGCCAGCAGCAACCGTGGCGATGGCGCCGGATAACCCGGCCTGTTCTCCCGCGCCTTGACGCGATCTTCCAGCTCGCTCAAGTCGAGCCCTTCGACATAAGCCCAGATCACCCGCACCGGATGATCCTGCCCGATCAGGCTATCGATATCGACCGCTCGCAATTCGACCTGATCGCGCACAGGCTCGCGCAGCCGAGGTGCGCCCCGCGGCACCACTTCGGTGCATGGCGCCGACTGTTCCGGCAATTCGCCAAAAAGTCCGTCGTCAGCCATCATTCTCTCCAGCAAATCAATCTGCTTAGAGAATCATATCCGCCTGACGCTCGATACGGAAAAGAGTCACAGGCTCGTAGG
>NZ_FNCU01000043.1:0-78004 GCF_900099855.1 Bradyrhizobium sp. Rc2d
AAGCAAAAATACGCCCGACCCTCGGCTACGCCATATAATCAGGGGCGAAACACAATTCTTGCCCACTCTCTGCGCTCCATCCGGGCTACGGATCTTTGCCAAACCGCAAGATCGGTCGAGCACGCCACGGCCATACGCGACTAGATGCAGCCGCCACGGAGGAGGGACGATGAAGGCGGCGCTGCAAAACTATCAGGACCGGATGCGACGGGTGCTGGACCATATCGACCGGCATCTCGACGACGATATGGACCTGGAAACCCTGAGCGGTGTTGCGGCCTTCTCGAAATTTCATTTCCACCGGCAGTTCACGGCGACCTTCGGGTTATCCGTGCATCGCTATGTCCAGCTGGCCCGCATGAAGCGCGCTTCGCATCAGCTCGCCTACATGGACGCCCTTGATGTCACTGACATCGCGATGGATGCCGGTTACGACGCGCCGGATGCCTTCGCCCGCGCCTTTCGGCAACGGTTCGGGCAATCGCCGTCGTCGTTCCGGAAATCTCCCGACTGGGAGCCGTGGCTTGCGGCCTTCGGGCCTCTCGACAACGCGAGGAGCAAGCTCATGCAGACGACTTTTACCGCTGACGACGTGACGATCCGCGATGTGCCCACCACCAAGGTGGCGATCATGGAGCACCGGGGCGACCCGGCGATGCTTCCGGCCACCATCCAGCGCTTCATCGCCTGGCGCAAGGCAGCGGGCCTGCACCCCAAGACGAATCCGACCTTCAATGTCTGGCGTTCCGAGCGCCGGCCTGCCTCGCCTTCCGATTACAGCATCGACCTTTGTGTCGGCACCGACCGGCCGATTGAGGCCAATGGCGAGAAGATCAAGGCCGGCGAGATCCCCGGCGGGCGCTGCGCCGTGCTGCGCGTCGTCGGCTATACCGACAATCTGGAGCCCGCCGCGCTCTACCTCTATCGCGATTGGCTCCCGGCCAGCGGCGAGGAAGCGCGCGACTTCCCGATCTATTGCCAGCGGCTGAGCTTCTTCCCGGAGGTGCCGGAGCATGAGACGGTCGCGGACCTCTTTCTGCCGCTGAAATAGCGCCCGTCGACGGCCTGTCCGGTCGCAGGAAGCGGGCAGGCCGCAACTACGAGCCGCACAAATATAAGGCTTGACTTATATTAGTGCGGCTCGATATTCCTCTCTGCGCAAAGCAACAGGGAGGAACGCAATGGAGATCGACGTCGCCAGGGTCTTGGGGCTTGTCACGCGTTCAGTACGGAATTTTGAGAAAGACGGAAAACCGGCGAGCGCGGTGACTCTCACGCGTCTTTACGACACGAGCGTCGACGATCTCTGGGACGCCGTGACCAGCAGCGAGCGCATTCCGCGCTGGTTCCTGCCGGTCGAGGGTGACCTGGAGCTCGGCGGACGGTACCAGCTCAAGGGCAATGCGGGCGGCACCATCACGGCGTGCACGCCGCCGACCCATTTCGCCGCGACGTGGGAATTTGCAGGGGCAGTCAGCTGGATCGATGTCAGGCTGGCAGCAGAACGTAGTCAGGCGCGTTTGACGCTCGAGCATACCGCGATCATCGAGGATCATTGGAATCAGTTCGGACCGGGTGCGGTGGGTATCGGTTGGGATCTCGCTCTTGCGGGACTTGAGTGCTATCTTGCGACCGGGGCATCGGTCGATCACGAGACGGCCGAGGCGTGGATGGGTTCGCCGGAGGGCAAGGACTTCATGACGACAAGCGGCGAGCTTTGGCGCGCAGCGCATGTCGCAAGCGGGGTCGATCCTGCCTCGGCAAAAGAGCGCTCGGACCGCACCATTGCGTTCTATCGCGGCGAGATGCCGCCCGACATCGCGCATCCGGGCACAGGAAGCTGATGCACGTCTTCGAGGTCCTCGCCGATCCCGTGCGCCGTCGCATTCTCGAACTGCTGGCGCTTCAGGAAATGGCGTCCGGCGAGGTCGTCGACGTGATCGGGGCCGAATTCGGAATCACGCAGGCGGCGGTCTCGCAGCACCTCAAGGTGCTGCGAGAGAGCGGCTTTGCAAGCGTTCGGGCGGAGGCGCAAAGGCGGCTCTATTCGGTCGACGTTGCCGGGCTTCGCGCGGTGGATGCATGGATCGGCCAGTTCAGGAATTTCTGGGAGCCGAAGTTGGACGCGCTGGCGACGGAGATCGCGCGCGGCAAACGCGAGCGGCGCAACGCGCCAATGACCAAGCGGAGCGGGAAGAGGGCTTGAGGACGTGGCGATGGATGGAAGGCGCCATCACATCACGGTCACCCCTGCGACATCTTCTCGAACTTCTTCACCAGCCGCTCGCGCTTCAGCCGCGACAGCCGTTGCAGCCAGAACATCCCGTCGAGCTGGTCGATCTCGTGCTGGTGGCACACGGCGCGCAAGCCTTCCGACTCCTCGGTCTGCATATTGCCGTCGAGATCCTGATAGCTGATCCGCACGCGGGCGTGGCGCTGCACCTCGTCGTTGACCCCAGGCATCGAGACGCTGCCTTCGCGGTGCAGGATCATCTCGGGCGAGGCCCATTCAATGACCGGATTGACATAGGTGAGGGGGCCGTCCCTGGCGTCGAGCTCGAGCACCACCACCCGCAGGGGCACGCCGATATGCGGCGCTGTGATGCCGATGCCGGGCGCAGCACGCATCGTGTCCAGCAGATCCTGCGCGAGATCGCGCAAGCCGTCGTCGAAGGCGGTGACGGGGCGGGCCGGCATGGCGAGCCGGCGGTCGGGATAGCGGATGATCGGGCGGATGGTCATGCAGGCTCCTACCATTCACGGATCATTGAAGCACCCCACCTTGATTGTCTACCAACTGGAAGGTAGGACTTCGATATGAGCAATCCTTCATCCACGGCCGACGACATTCTCGCCTGCGCACGTACGCTGATCATTGCAGGCGGCTATAACGGCTTCAGTTACGCCGACGTCGCCGAGATCGTCGGCATCCGCAAGCCGAGCATCCACCACCATTTCGCCAGCAAGGTCGATCTGGTCCGCACCCTCGTGTCGCGCTATCGCGAGGAGGCCCAGGCGGGACTGTCGGCGCTCGAACGCAATGTCGCAGACCCCGGCGAGCAGCTCAAAAGCTACATCGCGTACTGGGAAATGTGCATCAAGGACGCGACGGCTCCGTTCTGCGTGTGTGCGCTCCTTGCCAGCGAGCTTCCGATCCTGCCCGAGGACGTGGCAGTCGAGGTCCGGGCTCATTTCCGCGCGCTGGCCTCGTGGCTGACATCGGTGATGGAGCGCGGCAAACGGCAGGGGCGACTCCAGCTCTCCAGCACCGCGCGGGTCGAGGCGGAAGGATTCATGGCGACCGTTCACGGCGCGATGCTGTCGGCGCGCGCCTATGGCGATCCCAAGATGTTCGGGACCATCACCCGGCCGCTGCTGGACCGGCTTTCCACCAGGCACTGACGGACGAGGTCGATACAAGCTGCAAAGCATCACGGCGGGCACGGTGATTCGGCTTCGCGGTGAATCTACCAACTAGTAGGTAAGGAGAGACAATGAAAGATCGTGAGATGGCCTCGGACACGGCCGACCATGCACAATGGCTAAAGCACTATTATTTCCTGCGTGCGGCGTTTTCCGTCGCCTGGGTCATCGCGGCCTTTGCGATCGCGCCATCGTCTGCGGTGAGCGCAGCGACGTTGCTCGTCGCCTATCCGGCATGGGACGCCGCGGCCAATTATCTCGACGCGCTCTGCAGCGGCGGGTTGGCCCAAAACCGCACGCAGGGCCTGAACGTGCTGGTCAGCCTGGCGACCACCATCGCGGTCATCCTGGCCTTGCAGGTGAGCATGAACTGGGTGCTCGGAGTCTTCGGGGCCTGGGCGATACTGTCTGGATTGCTTCAGCTCGGCACGGCCGTGCGGCGCTGGAAGCGTTTCGGCGCGCAGTGGGCCATGGTGCTCAGCGGTGGCCAGTCGGCTCTTGCGGGCGGCTTCTTCATCTTCCAGGCCTCGATGCCTGCAGTGCCGTCGATCGCGAACGTCGCGGGCTATGCTGCGGTCGGCGCGTTCTACTTCCTGGTCTCCGCGGTCTGGCTCACCGTCAGCACGTGGCGCCGCAGCGCTGCCATGTACGCAGGAAGCGACCGTCGGATGCCGGGCTCATCATGTTGATGTCGGAGCAGGTGATGAGGTCGTCTTGCGAGCGCGAGCCGACTTCGAGGTAGATCCTTGAGAACGCAGGAGCGGCTACCGCGCATGGGGATTTTCGAGTTTTGTTGGCACGGTCGAATTTGCCCTGCATCGGCGCTTCGCATAACAATGCTGCCAACAAGAAACATCGAGAACGGAGGAAGCACCTCATGCGCAGGACCCTGATCGCACTGGCAACAGCCATCGCATCAGCAACGCCGGCGACGGCCGACTACCTCGTCAAGGAGGTCGGCAGCTTCCACGTCGGCGGGCGCACTGAGACGCTGAACGGGCTTCCGTCCAAGGAGATCGTGTTCTCGCCCGGCGCGCCGCCGATCAAGGTCGATCCGAACGGCGAGTTCGAGGTCGAGCAGATGTACGTCCAGTTCGTCAAGCTCGCGCAGCCGAAGTCGAAGCTGCCGCTGCTGCTCTGGCACGGTGGCGGCCTCTCCGGCGTGACCTGGGAGACCAAGCCCGACGGCAAGCCGGGCTGGCAGCAGTTCTTTCTCAATGCCGGTTATGACGTCTACGTCTCGGATGCGGTCGAGCGCGGCCGCGCCTCCTGGGCGCGCTATCCTGAAATCTTCAAGAGCGAGCCGTTCTTCCGGCCCAAGAAGGAAGCGTGGGAGCTGTTCCGGATCGGGCCGAGCTACGAGGTCGGCGGCAAGCGCGAGGCGTTCGAGGGCGAGCAGTTCCCGATCGAGGCGTTCGACCAGTTCGCCAAGCAGGGCATTCCGCGCTGGGCCACGAACGACGCTGCCACGCAAAAAGCCTATGACGCGCTGGTGCAGAAGGTGTGCCCCTGCATCATCGTGGTGCACAGCCAGGGCGGCAATTTCGGCTTTACTGCCGCGCTCAATGCACCCGACAAAGTCAAGGCGCTGATCGCGATCGAACCGTCAGGCGCGCCTGATCCCGCCAAGGCCGATGCCGCAAAACTCAAGGGCGTGCCGCATCTCATCGTGTGGGGCGATTTCCTGGACAAGGTCCCGGTGTGGTCGAAGCTCGTCGTCAACCCGACCAGATGGGGGCAGGCGGTCGCGGCAGCCGGCGGCAAGGTCGATACGTTCGAGCTGCCCAAGATGGGGATCAAGGGCAACACCCACATGATGATGATGGACCGCAACTCCGACGACATCGCCAGGCTGATCAACGATTGGATCGGGAAGCAGGGCCTCGCCAACTAGGGCATGTACTCACAAGCGTTGGGCTTCCGAGCCCAAACCGGAAGTCGTCCCGCCTGGACGTTAACGGCGGCCGATGACCGGAAGCCGATGCGGGCCGCTGAACGACGGCACGTTGCGAAGGGTCGAGTTGTTGTCAGCAGCATCCTATGACATCATCTTGCTACCGGGTTGTTAGGACTTCCAGATCCGCTATGCCACGCCGGAAATATCATTGGGAACGGCTGTCGGATGATCAGTTGCTCAAGCAACGGCTCAGCAGCCTGAGGGTTGCGGTTGAAGGCACTTGGCTCGAGGATTGTGTCCGCACTCTCCACGAAGAGCTCGAAGAGCGGGGCATCCGGCTGCGGCCACATACATGGATCTCGAGCGAATGGTTTAGTCCGGCAGGTGTTCCCGGCATTGCCATCCCATTTTATCTCGCCCATCCCCGCTTGATGAAGCTCGAGAAGAAGATGATGTTCGATGTCGAGGGTGGAACTTGGCGCGAGTGCATGGCCATCCTCCGTCACGAGGCGGGCCATGCCATGCAGCACGGCTACCAATTGCAGCGCCGCCGGCGCTGGCAGCAGCTGTTCGGCCCGTCATCGAAACACTACCCGCGCTACTACCGGCCCAATCCGGCCAGCCGGCGCTATGTCCAGCATCTGCGCCTCTGGTACGCGCAGAGCCATCCCGACGAAGACTTCGCCGAAACTTTTGCAGTGTGGCTGCGGCCGCGTTCGAACTGGCGGACGCGATATGCCGGTTGGCCAGCGCTGAAGAAACTCGAATATGTCGACGAGCTGATGGGCGAGATTGCGGGAAAGCGACCGCTGATCACCACGCGAGAGCGTGTCGACCCGCTGCGCCAGCTCAGCCAAACACTCGAAGACCATTACAAGAAGAAGCAGGCGTTCTACGCCTTCACGCCGCCGAAGACCTACGACCGCGACCTCTCCAGGCTCTTTTCCGCCGACCCACGGCATAAACGTGGAAAACCGGCTTCGGCCTTGATCAGGCGACACCGCGCCCAAATCAGGCAATTGGTCGCGCGGTGGACGGGCGAGAACCAGCTCACCCTTGATGCCGTGCTTGACGACATGATCTCCCGCTGCCGCGAGCTCGATCTGCGTGCCGTCGGACCGGAGCAGAAGCTCGTCCTCGACTTCACCGTCCTCGTGACCGCCAAGACCATGCACGCGCTATTCGGCCCATCGCGCCGCAAATGGATCGCACTATGAGACGGCTTCGCATTCTGGTGCTCATGCATCCGGACTTCATGCCACCGGACTCGACCGACGGATACACCGCGCAACAGATCAACGAATGGAAAACAGAATATGATGTGGTGAGCACCTTGCGCGCGGCCGGCCATGAGGTTCGCCCCCTCGGCGCGCAGGAGGAAATCAGGCCGGTGCGCGACGAGATCGAGAGCTTCAAGCCGCACGTGGCCTTCACGTTGCTGGAGGAGTTCCACTATAACGTTGCCTATGACCAGCACATCGCGAGCTATCTCGAGCTGATGAAGGTCCCGTATACGGGCTGCAACCCGCGTGGCCTGATCCTGGCGCGCGGCAAGGACCTGTCTAAGACGCTGGTGCATCATCGCCGGATCGCGGTCCCGGCCTTCGCCGTCTTCCCGATGCGCCGCAAGGTCAAGCGACCTGCGCATCTCGCGCTGCCGCTGATCGTCAAGAGCCTGAACCTGGATGGATCCTTCGGCATCTCGCAGGCATCCATCGTCGATACGGACGAGAAGCTCGCAGAGCGGGTCGCGTTCATCCACGACCGGAGCGAAACCGCCGCCATCGCCGAGCAGTTTATCGAGGGGCGGGAGCTTTATGTCGGCGTGCTCGGCAATAATCGGCTGCGAGTTCTGCCCATTTGGGAGCTAAAGTTCGGCAGCATGGGCGGGCGCAGGTCACGGCATATCGCCACCGAAAAAGCCAAGCACGATACCGATTATCAGGAGCGTGTCGGGATAGTCGACGGACCGGCGACGGACCTCGCACCCGAAGTCACCGCTCGCATTCAGCGAGCCGCAAAGCGCATCTACCGGGCGCTTGGGCTCGATGGATACGCGCGCATCGATTTTCGCCTCACGGCCGATGGCACGCCGTATTTCATCGAGGCGAACCCCAATCCCGAGATCGCAAAGAGCCAAGAGTTCGCTACAGCGGCTCGGCATGACGGACTTGACTACCCGGACCTGCTGCATCGCATTCTGGCTCTCGGAATTAGCCGGGCAAAGGCGGGCGTATCCGTAGGCTGAGAGGCAACGCGAGATGGGCAGCATGTCGTTGCATCTCCCGACCCGGATGGCCCGCTGCGCGGGCTCACGAGCCCACCTAGTCCGGATACGGCGTGCCGTCCTTGTGCAGGAACCGGCCGTCGGATGCCGGGCTCATCATGTCGATGTCGGAGCAGGTGATGAGGTCGGCTTGCGAGCGCGAGCCGACTTCGAGATAGACCGCCATCGCATCCGACCGGTTGATCATGTGATGACCGTTGCCGCTCGCCTTGGGGAAGGCGGCGCAGTCGCCCGCGCGCAACACGGTTTCGCCGCCATCCTCGATCAGCGTCACTTCGCCTTCGAGGATGTAGACGAACTCGTCCTCGTGCGAATGCCAGTGCCGCTGGCTCGACCAATTGCCCGGCGGCAGGCGCATCAGGTTGACGCCGAAATCCTCGAGGCCTCCGGCATTGCCGAGCCGCTGCCGGATGCGGTCGGCGCATGGGCCCTGAAGGGCGCGGGATAGCCGGAGCCCTTGCGAGCCGGCACTGTGGCGAGATCGATCTTTGGCATCGATGGATTTCCTGCAATTCACGGAGCAGATGGCAAGGCGCATGGTCGGACACAGCCGCGTGCCGCGGCCGCGCGGCGCGCGTCTGGAGAGGGACGGACCGATGGTCACGATCAGAAATCGTGGACGAGATCAGGATCTATCGAATGATGCCATTGTGTCGGTGTTTTGCCCGACGCGTCAAACCGCAGTCGCAACGCCGTAAGTCATTGATCCGGCAGGGGCCGGCTACTGT
Source organism: Bradyrhizobium sp. Rc2d (assembly GCF_900099855.1). NCBI lineage: Bacteria > Pseudomonadati > Pseudomonadota > Alphaproteobacteria > Hyphomicrobiales > Nitrobacteraceae > Bradyrhizobium > Bradyrhizobium sp. Rc2d. Next base: position 8,336 of record NZ_FNCU01000043.1, read on the forward strand.
GCATGGGGTTGTTTTCGCACATTTTATTGGCAGGTCACAAAAGCGTGCGGCAAAAATGACGTTGCGCTGTCGGCCGGCGCTGTTCCCGTTCGTCTTCCACCCAGACAGATCTGACGGGAGACCAAAATGACTCAATCCCCCTACCGCTGGGTGATCGTCGCCGCCGGCGGCCTGCTTGGCTGCGTCGCGATCGGCGGCATGTTTTCGCTGCCGGTGTTCTTGCAGCCGATCACGAAGGACACCGGCTGGTCGGTGACCGGCATCTCCAGCGCGATGACCATCGGCTTTCTGGCCATGGCCTTCACCAGCATGGTCTGGGGCACGCTGACGGACAGATTCGGGCCGCGGCCGGTGGTGCTGACGGGATCGACCGTGCTGGCGCTGAGCCTGTTCGCCGCGAGCCATGCGGCCTCGCTGATCGTATTCCAGTTCGTGTTCGGCCTCCTGGTCGGGGCGGCCTGCGCGGCGATCTTCGCGCCGATGATGGCGACCGTGACCGGCTGGTTCGAGACCCAACGCAGCCTCGCCGTGTCGCTGGTCTCGGCCGGCATGGGCATGGCGCCGATGACGATGGCACCGTTCGCGGCCTGGCTCGTCTCCGGCCACGATTGGCGTACCTCCATGCAGATCGTCGCGCTGGTGGTCGGTGCCATCATGATCCCGGTCTCGTTCCTGGTGCGCCGTCCGCCGGCGCTCGCGCATGCTGCCGCTGCACCAAAGGGCGAGGGAGCGGCGCAGGGCGAGTTGTCAATGGGCGAGGCGCTGCGCTCGCCGCAATTCTTGATCCTGCTCGCCACCAACTTCTTCTGCTGCGCCACTCATTCCGGCCCGATCATCCACACCGTCAGCTATGCGGTGAGCTGCGGCATTCCGCTGGTCGCGGCGGTGACGATCTATAGCATCGAGGGTTTTGCCGGCCTGGGCGGCCGCATCGCCTTTGGCGTGCTCGGCGACCGCTTCGGCGCCAAGCGGGTGCTGGTCACGGGCCTCCTGCTGCAGGCGTTCGGCGCGCTCGCCTATGTCTTCGCGCATCAGCTCGCAACGTTCTATGCTGTCGGCGCCGTCTTCGGTTTCATCTATGCCGGCACCATGCCGCTCTATGCCGTTCTCATTCGCGAGAACTTTCCGCTCAAGATGATGGGCACGGTGATCGGCGGCTCCGCGATGGCCGGCAGCCTCGGCATGGCGACCGGCCCGCTCGCAGGCGGCCTGATCTACGACGCGTTCTCGAGTTATGCCTGGCTCTATATCGCCTCCTGGGCGATGGGCCTCGGCGCCTTCCTGATGGCAATGACGTTCCGCCCCTTCGCAAAGCCGCAAGGCGAGGCGGCACCGGTGCCGGCGTAAGTTCGAGATCGAGGCGCAGCGTCAGAGCTGCGCCTCGATCGCCGTCTTGTCGATCAGCGACCAGACCTGCCGGATCCGTCCATCGTGGAACGCATAGAAGACGTGCTCGCAAAAGGACACGCGCCGACCGTTCACGTCGAGGCCCAGGAATTTTCCGGCCGGCGTGCAGTCGAATGTCAGCCGGCAGGCGATGGTGGGCGGATCTGAGGTGAGCAGCGCGATGTTGAAGCGCAGATCCGGAATCTCGCGGAAATCCTGCTCCAGCATCGCGCGATAGCCGGACAGCCCGAGTGGCCGGCCGTTGTGGACGACATTGTCATGCACGAACCGGCTGAGAGCCGGCCAGTCCTGCCGGTTCAGGCAGGCGATGTAGCTGCGATAGGTCTCGGCGAGATCGGCGCTGTTCATCGGGAAGCTCCCATGCTGCAAGCACAACGCAGCAGAGGCGAATTCGCCTCGCGGCGTCACAGTTGCTTTTCGAAGAACAGATCGGGGTAGGGATCGTCGTTGAAGCGCGGGATCTCACGCCAGCCGGTGCTGCGGTAGAGCTGGCCGGCCTCGGGCAGCGCGCTGTTGGTGTCGAGCCGCAGCAGCGTGATGCCGAGTTCGCGCGCAGCGTCCTCGGTCGCATCCATCAGGCGGCGGCCGAGCCGCAACCCGCGCGCGGCGGGCGCCACCCACAGACGCTTGATCTCGGCATAGCCGTGATCGGTGCCCTTCAATCCGACGCAGCCGATCGGCAGCGTGTCCGAGATCGCAACGATGAAGGTGCCGCGCGGCCGGCGCATGTCCTTGGCATCGGGATCGCGCGAGCGCGAGACATCAAACCCCTGCTTGAAGCGGCGCCCGAGCTCGGCATAGTACTCGCCGAGGCAATGGCGGGCCTCCGCGCTTTGCGGGTCCATCTCGTCCAGCGTGACTCGCTCGCGCGTCAGCGCGGAGGCGATCAGGTCCATCGCCGCCAGCAGCGCCTCGGCTTGCGAGTGTTGCGCCAGGATGCCGTCGGCCTGCGCGTTCGACAGCGCCTCATAGGCCGCGAACTCGCGCCGGCCCGCGCGCGTGAGCTTTGCCATGCGCCGGCGCGCATCGTCCTCACGCGCGTTGGTCTCGATCAACCCTTCGTCCTCGAGGCTGCGGAGCAGCCGGCTCATCAGCCCGGAATCGAGGCCGAGATAGTCGCGGATCTCCGCCACGTCCGAGCGTCCGTGCCCGATCGCGTTGAGCACCCGCGCCGCCCCGAGCGGCCGGCCACGCCCCAGGAACGAGGTGTCGAGCGCACCGACGGCAGAGGTGACGGCGCGGTTGAAGCGGCGGACGCGGGAGACGGGGTCGAGCATAATGTCTGACTTTAGTCAGATATACCTAGCTGTCAACGCGAACTGCCCTCGGCGTCGATTTGGAATGCCCTAGAAATGATGTACGCCGAGCGCAGAGAACGCGCCGTCGTGGATATCGTGGCTGTCGCTCGGCTGGCCAAGAAAGCCGAGATGCATCGTCAGCGGTGGCAGCGCCGCCATCGGCACCGCGCCGGCGGTATCGAGTCCGCTGATATCGGCATGGTGCGTCGTGGCGCTGTCATGGTGCGAGGCCGGCGGCGTGCTCACGATATCCGTGACCAGCGCGTTGACCAGGTCGGGGGTGGACGCGTCATGTGTGTCGCCACCGACGGAATGCAGCAAGCCGCCGACGAGGCCGGTGACACTGTCGGTGAGCTGGCCAATCGTTCCGGTTACGGCCGACGTCAACTGGGTCACTGTCGTGCTCAGACTGTCCAGCGTGTGCGACACCGCCGCCAGCGAGGTGTCGACAAGGTTCGTGATCGTGCTGCCGAGCTCGTGCAGGGACGACGCCGGATCGATGGAGACGGAGGTCGCGACTTCGGCGTGAGTGGAGCTGGTGCTGATTCCTCCAGGATGATCGGACGCGACGGGAGCAATGGGAGGCGCGGCGTGACTGTCGGCGGGAGCCGTCGCGTTGACCGGGACGTCCCGGGTGGCGGTGACATCGACGCCCCCATCGGCATGCGACACGGCGGCAGCCGCGACGTCGGCATGAAGCGCTGTTGACGTTTCGTCCGTCGGAGGTGCGCTCGCGTCGGCATGCTGATCGCCAGAGATCGGTTGGCGGTCGCCCGGCGTCGTCTCAGCCGGCGTCGGATCGCCAAGGTGCGCGGGGGCGGACGGCAGATCCACCGGTCTCGGCTGAGCATCGCTGCTGCCATGATGTCCGGCGGCCTCGGCCTCCTTCAGGAAGGCGACCAGAGCGGTCATGAACGCGACCGTCTCTTCCGTCGTGATGTTGCGGGCAATCTCGGCCTTTTCGGCGCGGCGGTTGTTCTGCTCGGATGCAGCCATTGTTCCTCGTCAGCGTTCGCGGAAGGCGCGGGTCAGCTCGTCGCGCAGCGGGCCAAACAGATATTCGAACAGCGTGCGCGGCCGCGTCGGCACGATCACCTCGGCCGGCATGCCCGATTGCAATTCGATGCGCGACTTCTTGACGTCCTCAGGCTCCAGCGAGACCTCGACGGCGTAATAGCCGGGGCCGCCGGACTTGTCGTTGGTGACGCGGTCGGCCGAGACCGTTCGCACGGTGCCGTAAAGGCGGGGCCGCTCGACATAGTTGACGCCGGTCAGCCGGATTTCGGCGCGGCGGCCGACCGTGACGTCGTTGATGTCGGACAGCTTGAGTTGCGCATCCGCGATCAGCGGATTGTCCGATGGCACGATATCCATGAGCTTTGCGCCCGGCTGGATCACGCCGCCTTCGGTGAACACGTCAAGCCCGACCACGGATCCGGTCGCAGGCGCGCGGATTTGCGTACGGGTGACGACGTCGGTCGCTGCGTCGATCTTCGGGGCGAGCTCGGCCAGCTTGTTTTCGGTCGAGCGCAGCTGATCGGTGATCTCGCTCATCCGGGCGCGTTCGGCCTTGGCGATCTCGGCCTCGTTCTGCGCGATCTGCTGCTGCATGCCGGCGATGCTGGCGCGCTGCGCGCCGATGTCGGCCTGGAGCTTGGCGTCCTCGCGCTGCAAGGCCAGGATTCGCGTCTTCGGCGTGTAGCCCTGTTCATACAGATGCTGCGCGCCGGTCATCTCGTCGGAGAGCAATTCGCGTTGCTTCTCGGTGCCGGTGAGCTGCGCCTGGGTGCCGTCGATCTGCGCGTTCAGCTCGGCGATCTTGCGCCGGAGCACGGCGGTCTCCGCTTCGAACTGGTGCTTTCGCGCGGCCATCATCGCAATCTCGTTCGCCATCGCCTGGCGCAGCGCGGGCCTCGCATCCTTCGGATCGACGCCGAACTCCGGCGCGGCCTGGCCGTCGCGCTCGGCCATCAGCCGCGCTTGCGCCGCACGCGAGGCGTCGCGGTCGGCGACCAGCACGTCCAGCTTGGCGCGGGGATCGCTGTCGTCGAGCACGAGCAGCAGCTGCCCCTTTTCGACGTGAGCGCCGTCGCGGACCAGAAGCTGGCGGATCACTCCGCCATAGGGATGCTGCACGCTCTGGCGTCGTCCCTCGACCTGGAGATTGCCGCTGGCGATCGCCGCGCCCGAGATCGGGGCGAGTGTGCCCCACAACATCATGGCCGAAGCGAATGCGCCGACCACGATCGCGCCGACCAGGGCGGGCCGTCCCGGCCGCGCGTAATAGGCGCGCTCGCGGTCGGCGATATAGGTTGCACCGAGCGTGCTCATGATGCGGCCGCCCGTGCGGCGGCCTGCTGCTGCAAGGCCTGATAGACCTCGCCGGGCGGGCCGAGCATGTCGAGCATGCCGCTTCGCAGCACCATCATGACGTCGACGATGTCGAGGATCGTGGTGCGGTGAGTGATGACGATGACGGCTGCGCCGTCCGCCTTGGCGCTGAGCAGCGCGGCCTTCAGCGCCTCTTCGCCGGGCCCATCGAGATTGGCGTTGGGCTCGTCCAGCACCAGCAGCGGCGGGCGGCCGAGCAGGGCGCGCGCGAGGCCGAGCCGCTGCCGCTGGCCGCCGGAGAGACCGACGCCGCCGACGCCGAGCCGCGTGTCGTACTGCCGGGGCAGGTCGAGCACCATGTCGTGAATGCCGGCGCGAACGGCAGCGTCGATGATCTCGTCGGTCGAGGCATCGCCGAAGCGCGCGATGTTCTGGCGTACGGTGCCGGCGAACAGGCCGACATCCTGCGGCAAATAGCCGACATGGCGGCCGAACTCGACGGGATCCCAGTGATTGTAGTCGAGCCCGCCGAAGCGCAGCCGTCCGGCAGCGGGTGCCATCGCGCCGACCAGGAGGCGCGCCAATGTGCTCTTTCCCGAGCCGCTCGGCCCGACGATGCCGAGCGCTTTCCCGCCCGCGAGCTCGAAGGACAGGCCTTTCAGCACCGGTTCGGGCCGTGACGGCAATTCGCAGACGAGCTCGCGCACCTCGACCGTGTTGCGCTGCTTCGGCACGATGGTCTGCGGGGTAGAGAGGTCGATGGTGGCCAGCAGGTCGCGCACCTGCGTGTAGGCGTCGCGCGCGCCGATGAACTGCTTCCAGGTGCCGACCGCCTGCTCGACCGGGACCAGCGCACGGCCCATGACGATGCTGGCCGCAAAAATGGTCGCGGGCGTGATAGCATGGTCGATGGCGAGCCAGGCGCCGGCGCCGAGCATGAGGGATTGGAGCAGCAGGCGGAAGAACCGGATCGACGAGGTCATCACTGCATTCTTGTCGCTGGCGACCGCCTGCTGCACCAGCATCGCGGAGCGCTGACTCTGCCAGTTGCGTTCGACCGCCGGCTGCATGCCCATGGCGCGGATCACGTCGGCGTGGCGCAGCACGTTCTCGGTGAAGACGTAGGACTGGTTGCCGGACGCCTCGGCCTGCTTCATCGGATTGCGGGTCAGGACCTCGTTCACGCCTGCGAGCCCCAGCAGCAACAGCGCGCCGATGGTGGCGACGAGGCCGAGCAGAGGATGGATGAAGAACAGCAGCAGCAGATAGATCGGAATCCAGGGCAGGTCGAACGCAAAATAAATGCCGGAGCCCGTCACGAAGGTGCGGAACTGGTCGAGATCGCGCAGCTGCTGGGCGCCACGCGAAGCGCCGCGCTCGGCCGATCGTACCACCAGCGCTTCGAACACGCGCGTCGACAGCTCCATGTCGAGCCGTATGCCGCAGCGGATCAGGATCCAGGCGCGCACGGCGTCGAGGCCTGCCATGGTCAGGAGCGCGATGGCGAGGATGAGGGTGAGCAGAACGAGCGTGGAGATGTTTTCGTTGAGCAGGACGCGGTTATACACCTGCATCAGATAGAGCGGTGAAGAGAGGTAGAGCAGGTTGATCGCGCTCGAGAACAATCCGGCCCAGAGAAAGTGCGGCCAGAGCTTCTTCAGCGCCTCGCGCACGTCGTCGCCGCGACGATAGGGCTGCTCCGCCGCCTCGTCCGCGACCGTCAAGAGCGCTGCCGCCATCTGAATGTCCTTAAGGTGTCAAAAGAGCCTGCGCCGGGACGCTGGCGGCTATGCATGGCGTGACGTGGGGCCGAGGCCCCACGTCACTATCGGTCATTGGGGAATTGCTACTCAGACCAGACCGTGGAGGAGGCCACCGACATCGAGATGGCCGACGTCCGCACTAAGGCCGACCGCGGTCGGCGCGGAGATCGATGCGTCGATGCCGCCGGTTCCCGCAAGCCCCGGCGCGGAGACGTCGATGCTGGGGTTGGTCTCGATCAGCGCTCCCACATCGAGCGTGTGGGACAGATCGACCGAGCCGCTGGCGCCGGCCGTTGCACTTCCACCTGCATCGGCGACGCCTGACAGCGCACCCGTTGCTGTTCCAAGCAGGCCATCGACCGTGCCGAGCAGGTTTCCGAGAAGAGCCATGTGAACTCCTTTGAGGTTGGCAGTTGAGATCGCGACAGAAGAGTCGCTGACCATGAATCCTCCACGCCGCCAAAGGTTGCGGACTCATATGCGGCCATTTGGTGCTGATTTGTTGGGCGAGGAACTTCGGCCCGGGAAGGGCAGCGCGCCTGAGCTCGCAGAAGAGATTCGCAACGCGGATAGAGCGAAGGGAAATCGGAAAACCTCGGACTGCGCTGCGCGCCGTAACGGTCTCGTGCCCCCGACGCTGCGCAGCACGAAGTGATGCGCTGCAGAGCCGGGGCCCATGCATCAGCGAGTGCGCGGCCTGCTGGGTCCCGGCACTGCGCTGCAACGCCAAGAGCGTTGCAGCGCGTCCGGGACACGAGAGGGAGGTATGCCGCCACTCGACACTCCGTCATTGCGAGCGCAGCGAAGCAATCCAGAAATCTATCCGCCGAAAAAGTCTGGAATGCTTCGCTGCGCTCGCAATGACGATGTTAAAGCGGTCGCGCGCCGCTTTGTGAGTTGTGTCCGCGCCGCGAGCCGCTACCATAGGCCCTTCCTGTGACACGCAGGAGTCAGCACAGCGAGCGGGGACAACATGAGCGGGCAGGAACGCAAGGTCAAAGGATCGGACCTGTTTGTCGCGGCGCTGGAGAACGAGGGCGTCGACCGCATCTTCGGTGTACCCGGTGAGGAGAATCTCGATCTCGTCGAATCGCTCCGCACCTCCAGGATCGAGCTGGTCCTGACCCGCCACGAGCAGGCCGCCGCCTTCATGGCCGCCACGCATGGGCGATTGACCGGCAAGCCCGGCGTATGTCTGTCGACGCTTGGACCTGGCGCACTCAATCTGTCCACCGGCGCGGCCTATGCGCATCTCGGCGCGATGCCGATGATCCTGATCACCGGCCAGAAGCCGATCATGAGCAGCCGGCAGGCGCGTTTCCAGATCGTCGACGTGGTCGCGACCATGAAGCCGCTGACGAAATTGTCGCGGCAGATCGTCAGCGCCTCCAGCATCCCGACCGTGGTGCGCGATGCCTTTCGCGTCGCGATGGAAGAGCGGCCGGGGCCGGTGCATCTCGAATTGCCCGAGGATATCGCCGGCGATGAAGTGCCCGCCGCCCCGGTCATTCCGGTGCATCCAATCGAAATTCCGGTCGCCCATCGCGCCGCGCTCGACCGCGCCGCCGAGATGATCCTGGCCGCAAAACGCCCATTGGTGATGATGGGCGCTGCGACCAGCCGGCCGCGGTCGACTCATGGCATCGCAAGCTTCGTGCGGCGGACCGGCATTCCCTTCTTCACCACGCAGATGGGCAAGGGCACCGTGCCCGGCGGCACCAATCTCTATATGGGGACCGCCGCGCTGTCCGAACGCGATTACGTCCATGACGCGATCGATGCCGCCGACCTGATCGTCGCGATCGGCCACGACCCCGTCGAGAAGCCGCCTTTCATCATGGGGCCGGCGGGGCCGAAGGTGATTCACGTGAGCTACACGCCGGCGAGCGTCGAGCTGGTCTATTTTCCCGACGCCGAGGTCGTCGGCGACGTCGGCCCGAGCCTGGAGCTGCTTGCCGACCGGCTCGAAGGCAAGCTGCCGCAGGCAGCGGCGCTCTTGCCGTTGCGCGAAGAGATACTCAATCACATCGGCGATCGCGCCACCGAGGCGCGCTGGCCGCCGACGCCGCAGCGGATCGTGCACGACATCCGCCAGGTGATCCCGGAGAACGGCATCGTCGCGCTCGACAATGGCATGTACAAGATCTGGTTCGCTCGGAATTACCGCACCCGTGTCGCCAACACGCTGCTGCTCGACAACGCGCTGGCGACGATGGGTGCCGGCCTGCCGTCGGCGATGATGGCCGCGATGCTCCATCCGGACCGCCGCGTGCTTGCGGTCGCCGGCGACGGCGGCTTCATGATGAATAGCCAGGAGATGGAGACCGCCGTTCGCCTCAAGCTCAATCTCGTCGTGCTGGTGCTCGAGGACAACGCCTATGGCATGATCCGCTGGAAGCAGGCGGTCGATCATTTTGCCGATTACGGCATGACCTTTGGAAATCCGGACTTTGTCGTCTATGCGAAGGCCTACGGCGCCAAGGGGCATCGTATCGCGAGCATCGACAGCTTCGGCCCGACGCTGGAGGCGGCCTTCAAGGAGGGCGGCGTGCACCTGGTCTCGATCCCGATCGATTATTCGGAGAACGTGCGCGTGCTGGTCGATGAGCTGCGGGCGCATGAGAAATTGAAGGCGTGAGTCGATGCTTTCACCACGCTCGTCATTGCGAGCGCAGTGAAGCAATCCAGGCTGCCTCCGCGAAAAGACTCTGGATTGCTTCGCTGCGCTCGCAATGACCGAGCTTTCGGCTGAGACCTCCTGCCAACGTGAGGATCTCACTTGTGTCGCGATCTCCGATCGCCGACACTCGCAAATCACCAAACCAATGACAGGAATCAGGAAATGACTCGCGTTCGTTGTGTCACCGAGATGGGCATGGGCGTCGACGTCCACGGCAGGGACGCCACCAAGGCGGCGAAGCGGGCGGTGTCGGACGCGATCAGGCATTCGAGCCTCGGCTTTTTCCGGATGATCGGCAAGACCGCGAATGACATGTTCGTCGATGTCACGATCGGCGTGCCGAATCCGGAGGCCGTCGACAAGGAAGCGGTCGCCAAGGAGCTGCCTTACGGCACGGTGACCGTCAACGCGGTCAAGGGCGGGCTGGAGGTTCCCTCGGCCACGGAAGTGGCCAACGACCCCATTCTCATCGCCAATGCGGCGGTGATCGTCAGCTTCGACAAGGACTAGGCCGGTGTCCGACAGCGATGTGGCGCTGCTGGATCGTCCGATTTGGAGCGCGCTGACAACCAGCCAGAAACATCTGGCCGAAGGCGGCCCGCGTGCGCTGCGCTATCCCGTGGACATGACGCCCTTTGCCGACATGGTCGACATGTCGGCGGCGAGCTTCGCCGCGCTCGGTGATCTCATGTCGGGCTCGCAGGTCGCTGCATTGTTCACGCCGGAGCCCGTCGACGTCCCCGCCGGCTTCAAAATCGTGCTCGCCGAGAGCGGCGAGCAGATGATCGGCTCCCCGGCCGACAGCCCGCTCCGCGATGCCAAGATCGTCACGCTGGGGCCCGCCGATGTGCCCGCCATGATGGCGCTGACCGAGCTGACCAAGCCCGGTCCATTCGCGCTGCGCACGCACGAACTCGGCACGTTCCTTGGTATCCGTGTCGGCGGCGAGCTGGTCGCGATGGCCGGCGAGCGGATGAAGCCGGGAAGGTTCGTCGAGATGACGGCCGTCTGCGTGCACCCTGATCATCGCGGCCGCGGCTACGCGCAGGCGCTGCTCGCGGCGGTCGCGCGGCAGATCGAGGCGCGCGGCGGAATTCCGTTCCTGCACGTGTTTTCCCACAACACATCGGCCATCGCGCTCTATCAGCGGCAAGGCATGCGGATTCGGCGTCGCCTGCACGTCACTGCATTCATGAAGGACGGATAGCGCTCGCGGGGGATCTTCATTTCCCGCGAATTCCCGCTATATCCGACCCGACGATCATTGGGGAAAACACATGGACGCCAGGACACCAGATTTTTCCGCCGCACGGACGGCGATGCAGCGTTATGTCGATCAGGAGATCATCCCGGGTGCATCCTGGGCGGTGCTGCGGGGCCGCGATGTCGTCGACCAGCAATGCGTCGGGTTCGCCGACCGCGAGAGCAGCACTGCGCTGCGGCCCGACCACATCTTCCGCGCCTTCTCCAACACCAAGATCTTCATCACCTGCGCCATCATGCTGCTGGTCGAGGAAGGCCGCGTCGGGCTCGATGATGCCGTCGAGAAATTTCTGCCGCAGCTCGGCCATCGCAAGGTGTTGAAGCCGGGCGCTGCGAGCCTTGCCGATGTAGAGCCGGTGAGGGGCCCGATCACGATCCGCCAGCTGCTGACCCACACGTCCGGGCTCAGCTACGGCATCTTCGATCCCGGCACGGTGCTGTTCAAAGGCTACAACGAGGCGCGCGTGCTCAATCCGCTGACGCCGCTCGCCGACATGATCGACCGGCTTGCCGATCTGCCGTTGTCCTATCATCCCGGCACCGGCTGGGAATATTCGGTGGCGACCGACGTGCTCGGCCGTGTCGTCGAGGTCGTCTCCGGCCAGCCGCTTGACGCCTTCCTCAAGGCGCGCATCTTCGATCCGCTCGGCATGATCGATACCGGCTTCCACGTGCCGGAAGCGCAGCAGGGCAGGCTGGTCGCACTCTATAACGGCGCTGATGTGCTTGATCCGATGAAGCCCGGCCTCACGCGGGCCGATCATCTGCCTTATCCTCAGGCCTATCGGCGGCCGTTGCCGCGGTTGTCCGGCGGCGGCGGTCTGGTCTCGACCTTGGCCGACATGCTGGCGCTGGTGCGCGCACTGCTGCCCGGTTCTGATGCGCTCCTGAAGCCGGAGACGCTGCGGCAGATGATGACGAACCAACTGTCCGCCGGCCAGACCATCCGCTTCGCCAATCTCGGGCCGATCCCCGGCAAGGGCTTTGGCCTCGGTGGCGCCGTCACCTTCGCACCGACGCCGTTCGATCCGCCGAATTCGATTGGCGAATTCCAGTGGGGCGGGCTTGCCGGCACCCATTGGTGGATCTGCCCTGAGGCAAACACCGCCGGCGTGCTGATGACCCAGCGCTACCTGGGCTTCTGGAATCCGTTCTTCTTCGAGTTCAAGCGCCTGGCCTATCAGGCGGCCGGAGGCTGATGCGCGTACGGCGTGTGCGGCGTCAACGCCAAACGGGCGGAAAGGCATCGCCTCCCGCCCGTCATTTGCGTCAGTCCTTCCACGGATCGAACTCGCCTTCGCCGGCCATGGCGACGGCGAACGGCCGCAGCGTGTGCAGCACCCGCACGGTGCCGGCGTGCTGCGCCAGCACGTCCGGCAGGCGGCGATAGGCCATCGGGCTCTCGTCGAGGTCGGCACCAACGAGGGTGACGCCGCGTTCGCTCAGCCAGCGGTCCATCTCCGCGCGCGAGAAGCGCCGCTTCGCCTCCCGTCGTCCGAACAGGCGGCCGGCGCCGTGCACGGTCGAGTACAGCGAAGCCTTGGCCTCCGGACTGTCGACGCCTTCGAGGATGACGGCATCGTCGCCCATCGAGCCGCCGACGAATCCCTTCTGGCCGGGAAACGCCGGCGTCGCGCCCTTGCGCACCACCCACAGATCCTTGCCGTCGTGGGTCTCACGCCAGGCATAGTTGTGGTGGTTGTGCACGCTCTCGGTCACGCTGCCGCCGATGATCTGGCGGACCCGCTCGACGACCCACTCGCGACCCGCATAGGCGTAACGCCCGGCGAGCTGCATCGCCGCGATGTAGCGGCGGCCGAGCTCGGACTCCTCGTCGACCACGGCGGGCGGGACGTTCATGCCGTCCTTGCCGCCGGCGGCCTTGAGGTAGCGCGTCGCGGAGGTGTGTCCGAGGCCGCGGCTTCCGAAATGGACGCCGATCCAGACAAAGCCGTCCTCGTCACGCATGAGGTCGACATAGTGGTTGCCCGATCCGACCGTGCCGAGCTGGCTCATCGCTTTCTGACGGTAGGCCTCCATGTCGCTCTCGCGCCAGGCATCGCCGTCGTCGAACAGCTCGTGCTCGGCCCGCTCGGCATTGGCGCGGCCGACACCGAACGAGATTGTCTTGGCGACGTCGCGGATGATCGTTGGCACGATGTTGGCGATGTCGTCGAAGCGGGTGTCGAGCCTTGCAGCCATGTTGCCGCAGCCGATGTCGAAGCCGACGCCGGAGATGCTGATCTGCTTCTCGTAGGCGATGACCCCGCCGACCGGCTGGGCGTAGCCGAGATGGCCATCGGCGCAGATCACGCCGGATACGACATTGCCGACGGCCATGCAGTTGCGCATCTGCGCCACGGTCGCCTCCTCATGCGGGCCGAAGATCTTCAGCGGCGCGTTCTGGAAGCGCGCCTCCTGCGGACGCAGGTTCGCGATCTCGCTCGCGGCGGTGTTGGCTTCGCGGGCGAGATGCTCCTTGCGCGCAGCGTCCCGATACGAGCACCAGGCCGGCTGACCGCGTCCTTCGCCGACGCGCGAGTCGGGATCGATGCCGGCGGCGAGGCAGAGCTCGCGGGCGCGTTTCATGTAGGGATCGGGTCGTCGCATGGCCTTGAGTCCTGTTTCACATCCCGCGCGCACTACAGAGTGAACGTACGGTTCATGTCAGAGGTTTCATTGGCTCCGGGCGCAGTCCCGCGTCCGGGATCGTTGTCGTTGCCCATCAATTAAACGCCGTCTCCGACGCAGCGATCCACACAACGGGGGGTGCCTCAGAGAAGCCGTTGACGCGAGTCCAGGCGGTTTGGCACGCGCATCGTTTGCGCGAGCCCCGGGATCCGGGTCTCCGGTTCCGGCCATTGCCGGGATGTCTGAATGGGCCGCGCGGCGGGCAACAAAAAACCCTCCGGAGCGGCAGGCTCGGGAGGGTCCGTGAGAAGCGGACTGTCGATCTTGCGGTCAGGCAAGATCGCTCCCATGAGCCGAGCATGCGCAATCGATTGGCCGCAGGCCATTCGACAGACGCGCAAATCTTTCGTAGCTGTGCTTCATCACTGGGTTCACTGTTTTCGCGAACGGAAGTGATCGCGGGGGCGCGGCCCATACGCCCGCAACTTGCGGCGTCAAGCGGCGCGCGTGAGAAATTGGAAATGACGGACGCACGACGTGCCAACCTATCTCGGTCTCGATGGATTTCGCTTCGGTTGGGTCGCGGCCTGGATCGACGAACGCGGCGATCACGGCTTCGATTATTCATCGGGCCTGACGCGCCTGCTCGCGATGCCGCATGCGCGCGCGATGATCGATATGCCGATCGGATTGAATCCGAGCGGCTATCGCGCTTGCGATCTGCGTGCGCGCGAATTGATCGGGCCTGCCGTATTTCTCGGCGCGCGCCGCGACCTCTGGACGTTTCCGGATATGGCTACGGCCAATCGCCATTATTGGGCGCATGAGGGTGAGGGCAGGGGCGTGTCCGCGCAGCTCTGGAACATCAGGGACAAGATTAGGGACGTCGACGCGATCATGACGCCGGCGCGGCAAGCCAGCATCGGCGAAGCCCATCCGGAATTGATTTTCTGGAATCTGGCAGGACGAGTCCATCTTGCGAAGAAGACATCGGCGCAAGGCCGCGAACAGCGCATCGCGCTCCTGGAGCGGCGCGGATTCACGCGCCTGCCGAAATGGCTGACGCTTCGCTACCGCACCGGTATCGGCCGCGATGATCTCATCGATGCCTGCGCCTGCGCGGTCGCGGCGCGCGATAGCACGCAACGTGTCGGCGACGACGAGATCGATCCGCGGGGGCTGAGAATGGAGATCAACTATTGAGGCCTCCGTGGCCCTCGCGATCGCTTCCGTCTCCCGCGTGGCAGCGACGGGCATGGCTCTGCTTCACATCAACGCCATCGTCGTCCAGTCTTGCTGCTCTCTCCTCGTACTCCTCGGCCATTGACTGCAACCGCCGCGCGGCGGCGTTATGCGCGAGTTCGCCGGCGACACGGCGACACCGCTCAGCATGGTCGAGCAGGGCGCGCTTCTCGATGCTCATCCGGCGATAACGCTTGGAAGGCTCAATGGTCCCTGCGCGGGCGGCTGGAACAGTGCGATGGCCTTGTCTTGATACCCTTGTCTTGGAGAGTGGGAAAATGCGGCAATATTTTCAAGCGGGCGAGGAACATGGTCCTTGAACGGTCGTTGGCCAATGACTGTTGAGGGACAAAACACCATGTACGACGTCTGCCAATTGGCGACCGCGATGCTGGCGATTGCCTTTACGGCTCTGCTGTTGATCACGGGTCAACGGTTCATCGAGTACCGACTGCAACACGACGCAATGACTCCGGTCGTGGCGATGGCAACGCTGCCGCCATAAGCGAGGGCTCGCAGGGACGAATAGTGACTTGCGCCGCACGGCGTCCTGCCTAGATTGAGCACGCCTCAGTCCATGCATCAAAGGTCCCGATGTCCGCTCTATCTGCCTTTCCCATCACCAAACGTTGGCCGGCGAAACATCCCGAACTGCTTCAGCTCTATTCGCTGCCGACGCCGAACGGCGTCAAGGTCTCGATCATGCTGGAGGAGATCGGATTGCCTTACGAAGTCCATCTTGTCGATTTCGGCAAGGACGACCAGAAGACGACCGAATTCCTCTCGCTCAATCCGAACGGCAAGATCCCGGCGATTCTCGATCCCAACGGCCCCGGCGGCAGGCCGCTGCCGCTGTTCGAATCCGGGGCGATCCTGCAATACCTCGCCGAGAAGACCGGCAAGCTTCTGCCGGAAGACGCCGCACGCCGCTACCAGGCCATCCAGTGGGTGCATTTCCAGATGGGCGGCATCGGGCCGATGTTCGGCCAGGTCGGCTTCTTCCACAAATTCGCCGGCAAGGAGTTCGAGGACAAGCGGCCGCTCGAACGCTACGTGGACGAGTCCAAGCGCCTGCTCGGCGTGATGGAGGCGCATCTCGCCGGTCGGCAATGGTTCATGGATGACGATTACACCATCGCCGACATCTCCATGCTCGGCTGGGTGCGCAATCTCATCGGCTTCTACGGCGCCGGCGATCTCGTCGCATTCAGCCAGTTCAAGTCGGTCGGTGCCTGGCTCGACCGCGGGCTGGCACGTCCGGCCGTGCAGCGCGGGCTGAATATTCCGAAGCGGCCGTGAGGCTAGAACAGCGCCTTGTAACTCATGTAGAGCGCCATCAATGCGACGAAGCCGATCATCATCCGGCGCAGCAGCGATTTGCTGACGCCATTGGCCGCGCGTGCGCCGAGATCGGTGCCGATCCAGAGTCCGGCCAAAATACCGATGATGGCGGGCCAGCCGACCATCAAGCCCTTGCTCCAGTAGATCCAGGCCGGAGGGACGGTGGTCGGGATGATCGAGAAGATGAGGCTGACGAGTTGTGCCTGATGCTGCGGGACGCGAAGACCCGCAGCGAGGCCGACGGTGATCGCGAGGCCACCGCCGATGCCCATGAAGCCGGACGAGAATCCGGCAAGCATGCCGATCAGGAGCAGGGGTAGCCAGGGCAGATCATTGCGGTCGCCGGCCTCGTTGCTCCCGTCCTTACGCTCGCGGCGCAGGATCAGCAGAGCGATCAGCGCGACGAGGTACACGACATAAGTCCATTGCAGGACCGAGTCGGAGACCGCGGCCGCGGCGTAACCACCGCCGGCGCCACCGATGAGAAATCCGAGGCCGATCCAGACGATCCATGGCAACCGGCTGCGCTTGCCGCTCTGCCAGTAGCGGCGCACGCCCGCAAGGCCCGTCGGCGGCACCTGTGCGATCAGCGACGTTCCTTGCGCGACGTGCTGCTCGGCGCCGAGCAGCAGGACGGAGAAGATCACGAGGCCGCCACCCGGGCTCACGCCCATGAAGCCCGATGTCAGCCCGCCCACGAGGCCGACACCGGCGCCAGCGAGGAGGTCGTGAATCCAGGACATCGCTCACGCCCTGGTTCGTCGCTTCATGTCAGACTTGGTGGCGCGAAAGCCCTCGATCACACCGGCCACGGCTGCCATGCAGGCCTCGACGTCAACATCCTCGCCCCAGCACTTTTGCAGCACAAAACCCTGGAAGATCGCGATCAGCACGCGCGCGGTCGCTTCCGCACCGAGGTCGCGCTTGATGAGGCCGGCATGCTGGCCACGCTCGACCAGCGCGACGATCAGCGCGCGAGGCATGTCGATGCCCTCGACGACGCTGGTACGGACGCGGCGGTTGCGCAGGGCCTCGGCCCAGCCATGGATGCCGACGCGACGCCGCGCTTCGCCGGCGGGATCGGTGAGCCATTGCGCATAGACGCGGATCAGCGCGTGAAGTCCTTCGATCGGATCGCCCGATCCTTGCGCGACCGAGTTGAGCACGGCTACGCGGCGGTGCCGGTCATCGGCGAGCGCTTCGATCAGATCGTCCTTGCTCTGGAAGTAGAGATAGACCGCGCCGTGGCTCAGTCCGGATCGCTTGACGATGTCGGCCATGCCGGTCTGGTGAAAGCCGTCGTCAGCGAAGCAGGCGAGGGCAGCTTCGAGGATCTGCTGGCGCCGGCCTTCGCGTTGCTTGTCGCTGATCTTGGGCATTTTGGTAGTCCGTAAATAACTGACCGATCGATCGTTTTAGCCTAGGCGCAGGGAACTTTTTCTAAGCAGATTAAAAAATAAAAAATGACTAGTCAGTCGTTTTTATTCCCAAAAGGTGTCGCGGTCAAGTCCGGACCTCCCGATGCCGTGAAAAACGCGGATTAAGCCGTTGCGGGACGCCGATAGAGGCGGCGGCCCGGTCCTTGATCGTGTGCCGCTAGAACAGCCGTCCGCCGTTCGGCACGGGCTTGCTCGGTTGCACCAGCACGACCTTGCCGGCAGCATCGGGGAAACCGAGCGTCAGCACCTCGGATACGACCGGGCCGATCTGGCGCGGCGGGAAATTGACGACGGCCGCGACCTGCAGCCCGACAAGCGACTCGAGCGGATGATTTTCGGTGATCTGCGCCGAGCTCTTGCGGACGCCGATCGCAGGACCGAAGTCGATCCATAGCCGCCAGGCCGGTTTGCGCGCCTCCGGGAACGGCTTGGCGTCGACGATGGTGCCGACGCGGATATCGACCGCAAGAAAGCTGTTGAAGTCGATGGTCGGCGAGGCGGCGGCCGCGGGATCGTGGGTGACGTGCATGGTGTATCCGTTCGGGGAGTGGCGTCGTTGGGAATATTGCCGCGCGAACCGGAGTTTCGTACAACGCGGCGGTCACGATACGACGCATGCGCGAGGAACGACTTGCCCAACATCATCTACGGTATCAAGAACTGCGACACCATGAAAAAGGCGCGTACGTGGCTCGACAGCTATGGCGTGCCTTACGCGTTTCACGACTACAAGACGGCGGGAGTCGAGAAGGACAAGCTCAAGCAGTGGAGTGACAAGGTCGGCTGGGAGACGTTGCTCAATCGCGCCGGGACGACCTTCAAGAAGCTCTCCGATTCCGATTCCGACAAGGAAGGCCTCGATGAGAAGAAGGCGCTGGCGTTGATGCTAGCGCAACCATCGATGATCAAGCGGCCGGTGCTGGAAATCGGCGGCAAGCTGCTGGTCGGCTTCAAGCCGGAGATCTATGCAAAGGAAGTTGGAGCCAAGAACGTGGGGGCCAAGGCGCGTTAGTTCAGCTCGATGATCTCGGCGGTGACGCTTGGGCTGGATTGGTCGGCGAGCTCGACCACATCGGCCGCTGCGATGCGGCCGGGCGCACGATGAAAGAGGTCGCGGTCAATTACGGCGCGCAGCCTCGGACGCGGCGGCGCGTCATTTCCGCGCATCAGATTCTTGATCTCGAAGCCGCCGTCTTCGCAGAAGGTCTTCACCGACGCGATGACGTGGCTGACCTTGTCCTCGGTCAGGAACGGCAGCAGCAGCCGTTCATAGGCGACGATGCGACCGTAGATGTCATCGATGTCGGCAACGCTATAGATCGGAAGCGCGCGCGCGACGCATTCGCGATAGATCGGCATCACGAAGGGCGCGAGCCGCGGTCCGACATAGTCGTGCAGCAGGGTGCCCTTGCCGGTATTTCCATAAGCGCGCGAGATGCGCGTGCCTTCGCTCTGGATGGTCAGGTGCGGCGTCGGCGTCGAATTGTCCACCGTGTAATAGATGAGATCGGACAGCTCTTCCTCGAGTCGCGCAGGCTGGTACTCCCAGATCGCCGGTGCGACCTGCTGGCGCGCATAAAGTCGCAGCCACGTGTTCAGGAGATCACGCTGCCTGATCGACTTGACGACGGAGGGCGCGGTGCTTGCGAAATCCAAAACAATATTCCCGGCATGTCAAAACCCGCACATGATCCTCGCCGCGGGAAAATTTTCTATGAAGGCTGGCGCGGGAGACGAAAGACCGTTAACGACGGCTTGATGACCGGTGCTTCGCGAACCGGGAGGCCGGGCAGGCACGACATCAAAAGCATCTCCGACTAAGGGAGCATTTGTATCCCAGCCGGAGGCCTGATCTGCTCAGCTTTCCGCCTTGCCTAACCCCCGTCACCTCCGGCATATTCCGCGCCGGGAGGCGGCGCTCCGGATGGGCTGCAAGGCCTCCGGAAAGCCGAAGTCAACAAGGACAGCCACGCGCGGCCAGCGCGTCGCGCGGGCAGGGGGAAATCTGTTTGGCCGATGAGTTCATTCTCGAAACGGAAGGCTTGACCAAGGAGTTCGCGGGCTTCTTCGCCGTCCGCGACGTTGCGCTCAAGGTTCGCCGTGGGAGCATTCATGCGTTGATCGGGCCGAACGGCGCCGGCAAGACGACGTGCTTCAATCTTTTGACCAAGTTCCTTAAACCGTCTGCCGGAAAGATCCTGTACAAGGGGCAGGACATCACTGCGATGGCGCCGGCGGATGTGGCCCGCATGGGCTTGGTTCGCTCCTTCCAGATTTCGGCCGTGTTTCCGCATCTCACGGCGCTGGAGAACGTCCGCGTCGCACTTCAGCGCCAGCACGGCTCTTCGTTCGACTTCTGGCGTTCCAAGTCCGTGCTCAACCGCTTCAACGATCGCGCGCGCGAGCTGTTGAACGATGTCGGCCTCAGCGAGTTTGCCAATACGCCCGCGGTCGAGATGCCGTACGGGCGCAAGCGCGCACTGGAGATCGCAACGACGCTCGCGCTCGACCCCGAGATGATGCTGCTGGACGAGCCGATGGCCGGCATGGGTCACGAGGACATCGACAAGATCGCGGCGCTGATCAAGCGCATCTCCGCGAAATATACCATTCTGATGGTCGAGCATAATTTGAGCGTCGTGGCCAATCTCTCCGACATCATCACCGTGCTGACGCGCGGCCAGGTGCTGGCGCAAGGCCATTACTCCGAGCTCACCAAGGACGAGCGCGTCAAGGAAGCCTATCTGGGAGCCGGTCATGCCTGACACTGCGATCGCCCAGGCTCCGGCAAAGGCTGCGACCGGCGGAAACATCCTTCAAGTCCGCAACCTCGAAGCCTGGTACGGCGAGTCCCACATCCTGCACGGGATCAACTTCGACGTGAATGCGGGCGAGGTCGTCACCCTGCTCGGGCGCAACGGCGCCGGCAAGACGACCACGTTGAAGTCGATCATGGGCATCATCGGCAAGCGCTCGGGCTCGGTGAAGTTCAACAATCAGGACATCATCCGCGCGACCTCCGACAAGATCGCGCGCATGGGCATCGCGTTCTGTCCCGAGGAGCGGGGCATATTCTCCAGTCTCGACGTGCGCGAGAATCTGATGCTGCCGCCGGTGGTCCGCGAAGGCGGGCTGCCGCTCGATCAGATCTTCGACCTGTTCCCGAACCTGAAGGAGCGGCTCAACAGCCAGGGCACCAAGCTGTCGGGCGGCGAGCAGCAGATGCTCGCGATCGCGCGCATCCTGCGCACCGGCGCGAGCTTCCTGATGCTGGACGAGCCGACCGAGGGCCTTGCGCCCGTCATCATCCAGCAGATCGGCCATACCATTGCGCGACTCAAGAAGGAGGGCTTCACCATCCTCCTGGTCGAGCAGAACTTCCGCTTCGCATCGACGGTGGCGGACCGCTATTACGTGGTCGAGCACGGCAAGATCATTGACGGTTTTTCCAACGCCGAGCTTGCCGCCAACATGGACAAGCTCCACACCTATCTCGGCGTCTAGAACTGCCCAAGAAGTTAGAACCAACGAGAATATTTAGAGAGGGAAGCCGCATGAACACCCGGTCGATCGCTTCATTTCTGCTCGGCACCGCGCTGGCGCTTGCCGCGACAAGCGGCGCGATGGCGCAGGACAAGACCATCAAGATCGGCGTGCTCACCGACAACTCCGGGCTCTACGCCGACCTTGGAGGTCCCGGCTCGACGCTGGCCGCGCAGATGGCGATCGAGGATTCCGGGCTTGCAGCCAAGGGTTGGAAGGTCGATCTCATCTCCGCCGACCATCAGAACAAGCCCGACATCGGCACCGCGATCGCGCGGCAGTGGATCGATGTCGAGAAGGTCGACGTCTTCATGGACGTGCTGAACTCCGGCGTGGCGCTGGCGGTGAACAATGTCGTCAGGGAAAAGAATTCGATTCTGATCGACACGGGTGCGGCGACGTCCGATCTGACCAACGCGCAGTGCTCGCCGAACACCATCCACTGGGTCTACGACACCTACATGCTGGCCAACAGCACGGGACAGGCGCTGGTGAAGGCCGGCGGCGACACCTGGTACTTTCTGACCGCCGACTACGCCTTTGGTCACGCGCTCGAGCGCGACACCGCTGCGGTGGTGGTCAAATCAGGCGGCAAGGTGATCGGGAGCGTCAAGCATCCGCTCAATACCGCGGACTTCTCCTCGTTCCTCCTGCAGGCGCAGGCGTCGAAAGCCAAGATCATCGGTATGGCAAACGCCGGTGGTGATACCACCAACACGATCAAGCAGGCGGCGGAATTCGGCATCGTCGCAGGCGGCCAGAAGCTCGCCGGGCTTCTGCTGTTCATCACCGACGTCCATGCGCTCGGATTGAAAGTGGCGCAGGGGCTGAACTTCACCGAAACCTTCTATTGGGATTTGAACGACGGCACCCGGGCCTTCTCCAAGCGTTTCTCCGAAAAGATGAAGAACAAGGCGATGCCTTCGATGGTGCAGGCCGGCGTCTATTCGGGCCTGATCCATTATTTCAAGACGCTGGAAGCCTTGGGTGGCAATCCGCACGATGGCGCCAAGGTGGTCGCCAAGATGAAGGAAATGCCGACGGACGATCCACTGTTCGGCAAGGGCACGATCCGCGCGGACGGCCGCAAGCTCCATCCCGCCTATCTGTTCGAGGTCAAGAAGCCCGAGGAATCCAAGGGGCCGTGGGACTACTACAAGCTGATCGGCACGACGGCGGCAGACCAGGCTTTCAGGCCGCTCTCGGAAAGCGCCTGTCCGCTGGTGAAGAAGTAGTACCGACAGCGTCCGCTGGCGGGCACCGTCGTCAACAAAACGGGACTGGGTACGAGATCGATGCAGGCTCTATACGCTCAGCTACTGGTGGGACTGATCAACGGCTCGTTCTACGCGCTGCTCAGTCTCGGGCTTGCCGTGATCTTCGGCATGCTCAACATCATCAATTTCGCCCATGGCGCGCTCTACATGATGGGCGCGTTCGTCGCCTATTTCCTGTTGAACCTCGGCGGCATCAACTATTGGTGGGCGTTGCTGCTCGCGCCCATCATCGTCGGCATCTTCGGCATGATCCTGGAGCGGACCATGCTGCAATGGCTGACCGGGCTCGACCATCTCTACGGCCTGCTCCTGACCTTCGGCATCGCGCTGATCGTACAGGGCGTGTTCCAGAACTACTTTGGCTCCTCCGGTCTGCCTTACGCCATTCCGGACCAGCTCAGGGGCGGCATGAATCTCGGCTTCATGTTCTTACCCGTCTATCGCGGCTGGGTCGTCGTGTTCTCGCTGGCGGTGTGCCTTGCGACCTGGTTCCTGATCGAGAAGACGCAGCTCGGGGCTTACCTGCGCGCCGCCACTGAAAACCCGACGCTGGTGCGCGCCTTCGGCATCAACGTGCCGCGCATGATCACGCTGACTTACGGTCTCGGTGTCGGCCTTGCCGCGCTCGCCGGCGTGCTCTCGGCGCCGATCAACCAGGTGCGTCCGCTGATGGGTGCCGACCTCATCATCGTCGTGTTCGCGGTGGTCGTGATCGGCGGCATGGGATCGATCATGGGCTCCATCATCACCGGCTTTGCGCTCGGCGTGATCGAGGGCCTGACCAAATATTTCTACCCCGAGGCCTCCAACACCGTCGTGTTCGTGCTGATGGTGCTGGTGCTCTTGGTGAAGCCAACGGGATTGACGGGAAGGGCAGCCTGACATGACGACCCTGACGGACGACACGCTGCCGACAACCCCTCGCGCCATGCGCGACGAGATGATCGTGTTCGTGGTGATGGCCCTGCTTTTGGCGGCGGTGCCGTTCACGGGAGTCTATCCGTTCTTCGTGATGCAGGCGTTGTGCTTTGCGCTGCTCGCGTGCGCCTTCAATCTGCTGGTCGGCTATGGCGGACTGCTGTCGTTCGGCCACGCCATGTTCCTGGGGACCGCGGGCTATTGCAGTGCGCATGCGTTGAAGGTCTGGGCGCTTCCGCCCGAGCTTGGCATCCTCGTCGGCATCGCCTCTGCGTTCGTGCTGTCGATCGTGACCGGCTACATCTCGATCCGCCGCCAGGGCATCTATTTCTCGATGATCACCCTGGCGCTGTCGCAGCTCCTCTACTTCATCTACCTCCAGGCGCCGTTCACGCACGGCGAGGACGGCATCCAGGGCATTCCGCAAGGGCACATGTTCGGCGTGTTCGATCTGTCCAAGCCGACGGTGCTTTATTACGTCGTGCTGGTCGGCTTCCTCGCCGGCTTCCTCTTGATCTTCCGCATCATCAACTCGCCGTTCGGCGAGGTGCTGAAGTCGATCCGCGAGAATGAGCAGCGGGCGATCTCGCTCGGCTACCGCACCGACCAGTACAAGTTCCTGGCCTTCATCCTATCGGGCACGCTGGCCGGCTTTGCCGGGGCGCTGAAAGTGTTCGTGGCGCAGAACGCCTCGCTCACCGACGTGCACTGGTCGATGTCGGGCGAAGTCGTGCTGATGACGCTGGTCGGTGGCCTCGGAACCATTTTCGGTCCCGTGATCGGCGCCTTCGTGATCATCGCCATGCAGCAATATCTGGCGGGCTTCGGCCAGTGGGTGACGGTGATCCAGGGTGGGATCTTCGTGATCTGCGTGCTCACCTTCCGCCGTGGCGTCATCGGTGAAATCGCGCATTACTTCCGGAGATCGCTCTAAGTAACTGATTTTAAATCTGTTTACAGGTCGCTTGAAAGCGGTGGATGACCCGGCTCCGCGGGCGCGAGATCACACGCGCGTGGATCGAAAATGGTCTATGACAGTTTCATGACGGCCCTTCCGGGCCGGGCCATTTCCAACCGGTAGCCTGTCCCCATGATGCGATGGTTTCGTGCTTTCCTGCCCAAGGAAGAACGGTTCTTCGACCTGTTCGACCGTCATGCCCAGACCGTGATCCAGGGCTCGATCGCGCTCCAGGGCATGCTCAACGGGGGCGAGGAGACGCCGGTCTATTGCCAGCGCGTCAATCAGTTCGAGAACGACGCCGACAACATCACCCGCGAGGTGCTGACGGCAGTGCGCCGCACCTTCATCACCCCGTTCGACCGCGGCGACATCAAGAACCTGATCACCTCGATGGACGACGCCATCGACCAGATGCAGCAGACGGCGAAGGCCGTGATGCTGTTCGAGGTCCGCGCCTTCGAGCCGCCGATGCGCGAGATCGGCGGGCTTCTGATCGAATGCGCCAATCTGGTGGGACGCGCGCTGCCGCTGATGCAGTCGATCGGCCCGAACGTCGCCATGCTGAGCGCGATCACGGAAGAGCTGGGCAAGCTGGAGGGCCGTGTCGACGACCTCCACGACATCGGGCTGAAGGAGCTGTTCCTCAAGCATCGCAACGGCAACGCGATGGACTTCATCGTCGGCGTTGAGATCTACGACCATCTCGAGAAGGTGGCCGACCGCTTTGATGACGTCGCCAACGAGATCAACAGCATCGTCATCGAGCAAGTGTAGCGCATGATGCGGAAAAGTGTGCAGCGGTTTTCCGCTCGGATCATGCGTAAGCTTTAAGGCAGGGGCCGCGCCGTGGATGCTGCGTTGGGTTTTCCCGTCCTGGTCGGCTTGATCGCCGTCGCGCTGCTGTTCGACTTCCTGAACGGCCTGCACGACGCCGCCAATTCGATCGCGACCATCGTCTCGACCCGCGTGTTGCGGCCACAATTCGCAGTGTTCTGGGCCGCGTTCTTCAATTTCGTCGCCTTCATGGTGTTCGGTCTGCACGTCGCCCAGACCATCGGCACCGGCATCATCGATCCCTCGATCGTCGACGCCCAGGTGATCTTCGCGGCCTTGGTCGGGGCCATCGTCTGGAACATCGTGACCTGGGCGCTCGGCATCCCGTCCTCGTCGTCGCATGCGCTGATCGGCGGCCTCGTCGGTGGCGGCATGGCCAAGGCGGGCATTTCGGCGGCGGTGTGGAGCGGGTTGTCCAAGACGGTGCTGGCGATCGTGCTGTCGCCCCTCGTCGGCTTCCTGCTCGCGATGATGCTGGTGGCGATCGTGTCCTGGGCCTCGGTGCGCTCGACACCGTTCGCGGTCGACCGCGCCTTCCGCATCCTGCAATTCGCCTCCGCCTCGCTCTATTCGCTCGGCCATGGCGGCAATGACGCCCAGAAGACCATGGGTATCATCGCCGTGCTGCTCTATTCGCAGGGCCATCTCGGCAGCGAATTCTCCGTGCCGTTCTGGGTGGTGCTGTCCTGCCAGGCCGCAATGGCACTGGGCACGCTGATGGGCGGCTGGCGCATCGTCCGCACCATGGGCCTGCGCATCACCAAATTGACCCCGATGCAGGGCTTTTGCGCCGAGACCGGCGGCGCTGTGACCCTGTTCATGGCGACCTTCCTCGGCGTTCCCGTCTCGACCACCCACACCATCACCGGCGCCATCGTCGGCGTCGGCGCCGCCCGCCGTGTCTCGGCGGTGCGCTGGAATGTCGCGAGCTCGATCGTCTATGCCTGGGTGATCACGATCCCGGCCGCGGCCCTGGTGGCCGCGCTGAGCTGGTGGGCGGTCCAGATCGTCAAGTAACGAGCTTCAATCCGATAATTCCGGCGATGATCAAGGCGATGCTGGCGAGTCGGAAAGCGGTCGCGGGCTCGCCGAACAGGATGATGCCCAGCGTCGCGGTGCCGACCGCGCCGATTCCGGTCCAGACTGCGTAGGCGGTTCCGACGGGCAGTGATTTGAGAGCAACCCCGAGCAGGATGATGCTGCCGGCCATGGCCGCCAGCGTAACGACCGACGGAACAAACTTGCTAAAGCCCTCGGTATATTTCAGGCCGATGGCCCAGGTGATCTCGAGAAGACCGGCGACGAACAAAATGCTCCAGGCCATGACGACCCTCAGTTCAAGGCAGGGTCGTCCCCGCAGGCAATGACCTATGAACGGGAGGGCCGTCCCTCCCAAAGGGCGATATGGGGCTGGCCGGAGGGCTCCGCAATCACCAAATGAGGCTTGATCAGGCCCATTTTCCCTGCCAAACGCTCCCGCCATGTCCGACATCGCCACCACCGCAGCCGAATCGCCGGCCCGTTCCCCGCTTGCTGCTGAAGTGTCGCGGCGGCGGACCTTTGCGATCATCTCTCACCCCGACGCCGGCAAGACCACGCTGACCGAGAAGCTGCTGCTGTTCGGCGGCGCCATTAACCTCGCCGGCCAGGTCAAGGCCAAGGGCGAGCGGCGCAACACACGTTCGGACTGGATGAAGATCGAGCGCGAGCGCGGCATCTCGGTCGTGACCTCGGTGATGACCTTCGAGTTCGAAGGCCTCGTCTTCAACCTGCTGGACACGCCGGGCCACGAGGACTTTTCGGAAGACACGTACCGTACGCTGACGGCGGTCGATTCCGCCGTGATGGTGATCGACGCCGCCAAGGGCATCGAGGCGCGCACCCGGAAGCTGTTCGAGGTGTGTCGTCTTCGGGATATCCCGATCATCACCTTCATAAACAAGATGGATCGCGAGAGCCGGGATGTCTTCGAGCTGCTCGACGAGATCGAGAAGACGCTGGCGCTCGACACCACGCCGATGACCTGGCCGGTCGGCCGCGGCCGCGACTTCCTCGGCACTTATGACGTCGTCAATGGCGGCGTGCGTCTGCTCGAAGGTGGCGGCGCCAAGACCGGCGCGGCGCAGCAGATCGAGATCGCCGAGCTCGCCAAGCTCAATGCGAACCTCGACGTAACAGCGGTGAAGGACGAGCTCGAGCTCGTCACCGAAGCGTCAAAACCGTTCGAGCTCGAAGCATTCCGCGAAGGTCATCTGACGCCGGTCTATTTCGGCAGCGCGCTGCGCAATTTCGGCGTCGGCGACTTGCTGGAAGGCCTCGGCAAGTTCGCGCCCGAGCCGCGCGCGCAGGACAGCGACCAGCGCAAGGTCGAAGCCACCGATCCGCGCATGAGCGCCTTCGTGTTCAAGATCCAGGCCAACATGGATCCGAACCATCGCGACCGCATTGCGTTTGCGCGGCTCTGTTCGGGCAAGCTCAGCCGCGGCATGAAGGCGAAGCTGGTGCGCACCGGCAAGAGCATGCCGCTGTCGAGCCCGCAATTCTTCTTCGCGCAGGATCGTTCGGTAGCGGATGAGGCCTTTGCCGGCGACGTGGTCGGCATTCCCAATCACGGCACGCTGCGCATCGGCGACACGCTGACCGAGGGCGAGGATTTCAACTTCGTCGGCGTGCCGAGCTTTGCGCCGGAAATCGTCCGCCGCGTTCGTCTCACCGACGCGATGAAGGCGAAGAAGCTGAAGGAAGCGCTCCAGCAGATGTCGGAGGAGGGCGTGGTGCAGGTGTTCCGTCCGCGCGACGGTGCGCCCGCGCTGGTCGGCGTCGTCGGCGCGCTCCAACTCGATGTGCTCAAAGCCCGGCTCGAGGCCGAATATTCACTGCCGGTCGAGTTCGAGGTGAGCGAGTTCCAGCTTGCGCGCTGGGTCTCCTCGGAGGATCGCAAGAAGCTCGACACCTTCATCGCCGCCAACACCTCCAGCATCGCCGACGATGTCGACGGCGATCCAGTCTATCTGGCGCGAAACGAGTTCTATCTCGGCTACACCAGGGAACGCGCCGAGGGCATCGAGTTCACCAACGTCAAGGACGTCAAGAAGAAGGGGTAGGGTGGCCGCGCGCCCGGCCGCCGCAGCCACACCCTCCGCTGCGCAGCCACACCCACACCCTCCGCTGCGCAAGCACACCCTCCGCTGTCATGCCCCGGCTTGACCGGGGCATCCAGTACGCCGCGGCCTCTCGATTTAATCACATCCGTCTCGGCGTACTGGGTCGCCCGGTCAAGCCGGGCGACGACAGTGTACTTGAACGCGAGCACGTGAACAGCCGCAGGCTTGACGTTGTTGGAGGCAATGCCACCTTCAACTCATGTGATCTTGCGAGCTCACTGCATGTGGCGCGGCATCATTGTTTTTCTCCTGCTGGCGATATCGACCGTCGCCGCCGACGCGCGGCCCCGCCAGATCAACCCCATTCCGTTCTCGCACGAGCCGTGCAGCGTGCTCGATGGCCCGCCCTGCACGCCGTCCTACTGCAGCCCGCTCGAGCCCGGCCCCTGCATTCCCGAAATCGACTACCCCTACGGCCAGAACCTCCAGGTCACGATCGAGAGCGTGCCGTCCGAGGCGGACCGCGCCAAATACCGGAAGCCCGATCACGATCTCGACACGATCGGCGATCTCTTTGCCGAGCTGCGCAGCTGCTGGTCGCCGCCATCGGACAACGCGCGCGCCGGCATGCAGATGTCGGTGCGCTTCAGCTTCAACAAGGCGGGTGGCCTGATCGGCCCGCCGCGCCTCACATACGCGACCGCGGGCGTGCCGGCCGGCACCCGCACGACCTATCTGAACGCCATCAACGCGTCGCTGCAGGCATGTCTGCCGCTGAAATTCACTGGCGGACTCGGCGGCGCGTTGGCGGGCAGGCCGATCGCGATCCGCTATGTCGACAATCGCGAGCTTGGAAAATAGCGCATCAGTTGCGACCGGCGGCCAATCGATGATACCTCAGAGGCGGGGGCTGCTTTAGGGGAGGATGTCATGGGTCTGGTGGTCATGATCCTGGGGCTGGTGCTGTTTTTTGCCGCCCATATTTTCACGACGAAACGAAAGGCGCGCGCTGAGGCAATCGCACGACTAGGTGAGGGGACCTACAAGATCCTCTATTCGCTGGTTTCGCTCGCGGGGCTCGTGCTGATCATCTGGGGCTTTGCCCATTACCGCAGCTCCGGCTGGATCGACGTCTGGTATCCGCCGAAGGCGCTGAAGCACATCACGCTCGCCTTGATGCTGCCCGCGGTCATACTGGTGGTGGCCTCGTACCTGCGCGGCCGCATCTATGCGACGCTGAAGCATCCGATGCTGGCCGGCATCAAGCTGTGGGCGGCCGCGCATCTGCTCGCCAACGGCGATCTCGGCTCCATCATCCTGTTCGGCTCGTTCCTGGGCTGGGCGGTGTATGATCGCATTACGCTGAAGCATCGCACCGATGCCGGCGGCCCGCCGATCCCGGTCGGCGGTGTCACAAATGATTTGATCGCGATCGCAGTCGGTGTTGTCGCTTATCTTGCGCTGGCGTTTGCGTTCCACCCTGTCGTGATCGGTGTTCCCGTGATCGGCGTCTAGCCGGTCAGCACAAGACGACACCCGGTGTCCATGCGCGGAAGATAACAAGAGCAACAAGCCGAGGACCCTTCGATGGACTGGTCGCAATCTCAGATCCCGCCGATGCGGTTCGAGGCGCGCTTTGGCGATCGGGTGGTGCCGGCATTTTGCGATCGGCCATCGAGCCTGTGGGCGATGATTGCGGAAGCCTGCGCGCGCAATGGCGATGGTGAGGCGCTGATTTGCGGCGACGTCCGCCTGAGCTGGCGACAAGCCGTCGAGCAGACCGCGCGGATTGCGTCCGGTCTTCGCAAGCTCGGCCTGCAACGCGGCGACCGCGTCGCCATCCTGCTTGGCAATCGCATCGAGTTTCCGCTGCTGCTGTTTGCCGCCGCGCATGAGGGGCTGGTCACGGTGCTGCTCAGCACGCGCCAGCAGAAGCCGGAGATCGCCTATGTGCTCACGGATTGCGGCGCCAAGATCCTGATCCATGAGGCCGCGCTCGCCGAACGACTGCCCGATCCGGGCGATGTGCCCGCTGTGATCCATCGCATCGCCATCGACGACGATCCGGCCCGGTCGCGCTTCTCCGCGCTCGCCGACAACGCGCCGGCGCCTGCGCCGGTCGAGGTCAATGAGGAGGACACCGCGATGATCCTCTACACCTCGGGCACGACGGGCAAGCCGAAGGGCGCAATGCTGGCCCATTGCAACATCATCCATTCTTCGATGGTGTTCGTGTCCTGCCTGCAGTTGACGGAGAGAGATCGGTCGATCGCCGCGGTGCCGCTCGGCCACGTCACCGGCATCGTCGCCAACATCACGACCATGATCCGCTGCGCTGGCGCGCTGATCATCATGCCGGAGTTCAAGGCGGCCGATTATCTCAAGCTCGCCGCGCGCGAGCGCGTCACCTACACCGTGATGGTGCCGGCGATGTACAATCTCTGCCTGCTGCAGCCGGATTTCGACGGCTATGACCTGTCGAGCTGGCGCATCGGCGGCTTTGGCGGCGCGCCGATGCCAGTCGCGATCATCGAGAAGCTCAAGGCGAACATTCCCGGCCTGAAGCTGATGAACTGCTATGGCGCGACCGAGACGACGTCGCCCTCGACCATCATGCCGGGCGAGCTGACGGAGAGCCATATCGACAGCGTCGGCCTGCCGTGCCCGGGCGCGCGCATCGTCGCGATGGGAGCGGATGGACGCGAGCTGCCGCATGGCGAAATCGGCGAGCTCTGGATCCAGGGCGCCTCCTTGATCAAGGGCTATTGGAACAACCCGAAGGCCACGGCCGAGAGCTTCACCGGAGGCTTCTGGCACTCCGGCGACCTCGGCTCGGTCGACGCCGAGGGATTTGTCCGGGTGTTCGACCGGCAGAAGGACATGATCAATCGCGGCGGGCTGAAGATCTATTCGGCCGAGGTCGAATCCGTGCTGGCCGGCCATCCCGCCGTGATCGAGAGCGCGATCATTGCCAAGGCCTGCCCGGTGCTGGGCGAGCGCGTCCACGCCGTGGTGGTGACGCGTAGCCCGGTCGCCAGCGAGGCTCTGCGGGACTGGTGCGCGGAGCGGCTGTCCGACTACAAGGTCCCCGAAACCATGGCGATCACCGCCGAGCCATTGCCACGGAACGCCAATGGCAAGGTGCTGAAACGGCAGTTGCGGGAGCTGCTCGAAAGCTGAGCCGGGCAGGCGGCTCCGGGCTGTCCCGGGTGGTTAACGCCTTGATCGGGCTGGCTTTGCCTTGCCACCGCCATATCGTTAGGGTACCTCGCCGCCACGAGGGGACGGGATTCCTGACGCGAACGCTTTGGCGCGCGTACCCGGACGGGCATGGGATTAGCATAAGTGTCTGAATTATTTGACGAAGTCGACGAGGAAGTACGTCGCGAACAGCTCAAGAAGCTGTGGGACAAGTATTCGATTTACTTCATCGCCCTGATGGTGCTGATCGTGGCCGCCGTCGGCGGCTGGCGCGGCTACCAATATCTCGAGTCCAAGAAGGCCGCCGAGGCCGGCGCGGCCTTCGAGAAGGCCGCCGAGCTGTCCGAGCAGGACAAGCACGCGGACGCCGAGAAGGCCTTCACCGAGCTCGCCGCCAAGGCCCCGTCCGGCTATCGCACCCTGGCGCGGTTGCGCGCTGCGGGCGAGGCCGCCAGCCGCGATCCCAAGGCCGCCGCGAAGATGTACGACGACATTGCCGCCGATCGCAGCGTGGGTGGCGAATGGCAGGATCTGGCCAAGATCCGGGCCGCCGGCTTGCTGCTCGACAGCGCCAGCTACGCCGACATGCAGCAGCGGCTGGAAGCCTCCGCCGCGCCGAAATCGACCTTCCGCCACAGCGCCCGCGAGATGCTGGCGTTGTCGGCCTGGCGCAACAACGACATGACTGCGGCCCGCAAATGGCTCGACGCGATTGCCGAAGACGGCGAAACGCCGCCCAGCCTGCGCTCGCGCGCCGAGGCGCTCCAGGCTCTGCTGCCGCCCGTCGCCAAAAGCTGACGACGGCCCTCTGACGCAAACGAGACACAAGATGCGCCGCACGCCACGTTTGATCGCAGCCACCGTCCTGATCGCCTTCACGGGCCTGTTGGGCGGCTGCTCCAGCGGCGGATTCGATCCGAGCGACATGCTCGACTTTCTCGACACCAAGAAGAAGCTGCCGGGTGACCGCAAGCCGGTATTCCCCGAGGGCGTGCCGGGCCTCGAGCAGGGCGTGCCGAAG
The DNA here is from genome assembly GCF_900099855.1 of Bradyrhizobium sp. Rc2d. NCBI lineage: Bacteria > Pseudomonadati > Pseudomonadota > Alphaproteobacteria > Hyphomicrobiales > Nitrobacteraceae > Bradyrhizobium > Bradyrhizobium sp. Rc2d. The sequence continues at coordinate 40,590 of NZ_FNCU01000043.1, forward strand.
GAGATGTACAAGGGCGCGCAGCAGCAGCCGGACCCGAACGCGCCTGCCGTCGCGGCTCTGCCTGCAGAGCCACCGCCCGAGCCGGCCAAGCCTGCGAAGGGGACCAAGGCGACGAAGTCCCGACAGCCAGCCGCCACGGCGGCCGCGCCCGCAGCCGGCGAGGTCGATGGCGAGGCCCAGCCGGAGGCTGCGCCACCCACGGCTGCTCCGCCGCCCAAGCACAAGATTGTCCGCAAGCGCACCACCGCGCCGCCGCCAGAACAGCCTGTCCAGCAGGCGCAACCGACCCAGACCACGCAGCAGCAATCGCAAGGCGCTTTCCCTGCGCCACTGCCAAGCGGCAGCTTCTCGCGCTGATATTCTCCATTGCATTGACAGGCGCAGCCCCGGCAGCGCACGAATGACCGATGTCCTTCACGATCGCCATCATCGGCCGGCCCAATGTCGGCAAATCGACGCTGTTCAACCGCCTGGTCGGACAGAAGCTCGCGCTCGTCGATGACCTGCCGGGCGTCACCCGCGACCGCCGCGAGGGTGAGGCCAAGCTCGGCGACCTCCAGTTCATCATCATCGACACCGCCGGCCTCGACGAGGGTGCCAAGGGCTCGCTGACCGCGCGTATGCAGGAGCAGACCGAGACCGCGATTGCGCAGGCCGACGCGCTGTTCTTCGTCATCGATGCCCGCATCGGCCTCACGCCCACCGATCGCGCCTTCGCCGATTTCGCCCGCAAGGCGAACAAGCCGGTGCTGCTGGTCGCCAACAAGAGCGAAGGCAAGCATGGCGATGCCGGTGCGATGGAGGCCTTTGCGCTCGGCCTCGGCGATCCCATCCAGATCTCGGCCGAGCATGGCGAGGGCATGGGCGAGCTTTACGATGCGCTCAGCCAACTGATGCCGGAGCCCGTCGACGAGGACGAGGCCGAGGACGACGCGCCGCTCTCGGAGGAAGAGGCGGCGACGCGCCCGATCCGAGTCGCCATCGTCGGCCGGCCCAATGCCGGCAAGTCGACGCTGATCAACCACCTGCTCGGCGAGGAGCGCCTGCTGACGAGCCCGGAAGCCGGCACCACGCGGGATTCCATCGCGGTCGAGATCAATTGGAAGGGCCGCGATTTCCGGGTGTTCGACACCGCAGGTCTGCGCCGGCGCTCCCGCATCGAGGAGAAGCTGGAAAAGCTCTCGGTCGCCGACGCGCTGCGTGCGGTGCGCTTTGCCGAAGTCGTCGTGCTGATGATGGACACGCAGAACCGCTTCGAGGAGCAGGATCTGCGCATCGCCGATCTGATCGAGCGTGAGGGCCGGGCTGTCGTGCTCGCCGTCAATAAATGGGACCTGATGGAGACCAAGGGCGGTGGCGCGATCTCGAGCCTGCGCCGCGATGCCGACCATTGGCTGCCACAGCTCAAGGGCGTGCCAATCGTCGCCGTCTCCGGCCTGATGGGCGAGGGCATCGACCGCCTGATGCAGGCGATCCAGGATGCCTACGCGATCTGGAACCGGCGCGTGCCGACGTCGGCGCTCAATCGCTGGTTCGAGCAGGCGATTCAGGCCAATCCCCCGCCCGCGGTGTCCGGCCGCAGGCTGAAGCTGAACTACATCACCCAGAACAAGGCGCGCCCGCCGAGCTTCGTGCTGTTCTGCTCGCGTGCCGATGCGGTGCCGCAGTCCTATCTGCGCTACCTCACCAATTCCATGCGCGAGACCTTCGAGCTGCCGGGCACGCCGGTGCGCATCACCTTGCGCGAGAAGTCCAATCCCTTCGCGCATAAGCGCAAGCGGCCGTCGTGAGCGACGGGGCCGGCGAGGCGATGGCGCAAGGCGCGGCGCCGGTCCGGCGCGGCGCGGTCGCCTTCATCTTCGTCACCATCCTGCTCGACATGCTCGCGCTCGGCGTGATCATGCCGATCCTCCCGAAGCTGATCGAGAGCTTCGTCGACAACGACACCGCGCACGCGGCCCGTATCTTCGGCCTGTTCGGCACCGCCTGGGCGCTGATGCAGTTCGTGTTCTCGCCGCTGCTCGGCGCGCTGTCGGATCGTTTCGGACGCCGGCCGGTGGTGCTGCTGTCGAATTTTGGGCTCGCGGCCGACTACGTGCTGATGGCGCTGGCGCCGTCGCTGGTGTGGCTGTTCATCGGCCGCGTGATCTCCGGCATCACCTCGGCAAGCATCTCGACCGCCTTCGCCTATATCTCGGATGTCACGCCGCCGGAACGGCGTGCGGCGATCTTCGGCAGGATTGGTGCGGCCTTCGGTGCCGGCTTCATCCTGGGCCCGGCGCTCGGCGGCCTGCTCGGCGACATCGATCCGCGCCTGCCGTTCTGGGCCTCGGCCGCCCTAAGCTTGGCCAATGCGCTCTATGGGCTCTTCGTCCTGCCGGAATCGCTTTCGCCCGATAAGCGCGCGCCGTTCCGCTGGCGAAGTGCCAATCCGATCGGCGCGCTGCGCCTGCTGCGGTCCAATGCGGTGCTGGCCGCCTTGTCGGTCGTCAATTTCATCGCGCAGGTCGCGCATGTCGTGCTGCCATCGACCTTCGTGCTTTATGCGACCTATCGCTACGGCTGGGATTCCAAGACCGTGGGCCTGACCCTCGCCATGGTCGGCATCTGCGCCATGGTGGTGCAAGGGCTCGCCATCGGCCCGATCGTGCGCGCGCTCGGCGAGCGGAACGCGCTGCTGCTGGGCTTGTGCTGTGGCGCGATCGGCTTCGTGGTCTTGGGCGCTGCGCCGACCGGTCCGCTATCCTGGCTCGGCATTCCCATTTTGTCGCTATGGGGCATTTCTGGTGCCGCCTCGCAATCGCTGATGACGCGGCTGGTCGCACCCGATCAGCAGGGCCAGTTGCAGGGCGCGACCGCAAGCGTGCAGAGCGTGTCGCAGCTCGTCGGCCCGTTCCTGTTCACGCTGACGTTTTCCTATTTCATCGGCGCCAGCGCGCCGCTGCATCTGCCCGGCGCGCCGTTCCTGCTTGCGGCGGTGCTGATGGTGGTGTGCGTGGCGATCGCGATGCGGTCGCTGGCGGCGGCGAAGATGGTCTCGTAGTCTCGTAGGGTGGGCAAAGCGGAGCGTGCCCACCGCATCTCGATGTTGCGGAGAGATGGTGGGCACGGCGCTTAGGCGCCTTTGCCCACCCTACGGGATCTCGCTTACTTCTTCACCAGCGGGCAATCGCTGTCCTTGAGCGGCTTGGCCGCGTCTTCCGGTGCGATGGTGGCGACCAGCTTGTAATAGTCCCACGGTCCCTTCGACTCTTCCGGCTTCTTCACCTCGAACAGATAGGCCGGGATGAGGCGGCGGCCATCGGCGCGCAGCGGGCCCTTGCCGAACAGCGGGTCGTCGGTCGGCAGCTCCTTCATCTTGGCGACGACCTTGGCGCCGTCATGCGGATTGCCGCCGAGCGCGTCCATCGCCTTCAGGTAATGCAGGATCTCGGCATAGAGGCCCGCGACCGTCATCGAGGGCATCGATCCCTTCGGCGAGACCTTCTGGAAGCGCTTCGACCATTCGCGCGTCTTGTCGTTGAGATCCCAATAGAAGGACTCGGTGAAGGTCAGACCCTGCGCGGTCTTCAGGCCAAGCGAGTGCACGTCGTTGATGAACAGCAGCAGCGCCGCGAGCTTCTGACCGCCGGAGACGATGCCGAATTCGGCGGCCTGCTTGATCGCGTTCGTGGTGTCGCCGCCCGCATTGGCGAGGCCAATGATCTTGGCCTTGGAGGACTGCGCCTGCAGCAGGAACGAGGAGAAGTCGGCCGTGTTGAGCGGGTGCTTGACGCCGCCGAGCACCTTGCCGCCGGTGGCCGTGACGACGGCGCTGGTGTCGCGCTCCAGCGCGTGGCCGAAAGCGTAGTCCGCGGTCAGGAAGAACCAGCTGTCGCCGCCCGCCTTGGTCAGCGCCTTGCCGGTGCCGTTGGCGAGCATGTAGGTGTCGTAGGTGAAGGAGACGGTGTTGGGCGTGCAGGCCTTGCCGGTGAGGTCGGCGGTGGCCGCGCCCGAATTGAGCAGCACCGAGTTCTTTTCCTTGACGAGGTTGCTCACTGCGAGCGCCACGCCCGAACTCGGAGTATCTGCGATGGCATCGACCTTGTCGGCGTCGATCCATTGCCGGGCAATGTTGACGCCGATGTCGGGCTTGTTCTGGTGGTCACCGGAGAGGACCTCGATGGTCCAGCCCTTGGCCTTCAACCCGGAATCCTCGACCGCCATCTTCACCGCGGCGACCGAGTTCGGACCGCCGATGTCGGCATAGAGGCTCGACATGTCGTTGAGCACGCCGATCTTGACGGTCTTGTCCTGCGCGTAGGCGGATGTGGCAAAACCGAAAGCGGCACAGGCCAGAAGGGCCGCGGAGCGGCGTGCGAATGTCGTGGTCATGAAAGGTTTCCTCCATTGTCAAATATGCGGACGGCCCTCTTGCGGAGCCTCGTTTCCGGCTGATGGCTCTAGCCTGTCCCACGGCCGGCGGCAATGCGCCTAAAGCCGGATGACGCTGTGTCGTAGCGTCATCGATCGGTTAACTTTTGGGCAAAATGCGTTGAGACGCTATTTGAGCGCGTCCGATGTCAGCTTGAATTTCTGGATGCGCTTTCGATCTTGTCGATCCGAGCCGCGAACTTGCCGTTTTGCGTGAACGTCAAGATTGCGTTGTCGGTCCGAGTCAATCAAGCCGGCGCGCGGAAGCTCATCAGGCTGCGCGTCTTGTAATCGTAGAACTTGCCGGTCTCGGTCCATTCGGGCGCGCACATCGGCACGATGAATTCGGCGACCTGCTCGGGCGTGTCGAGCGTCGCTGGATCCTCGCCCGGCATCAGGGTGGCGCGCATCCGGGTGCGGATCGGGCCGGGATTGAACAGATTGACGCGCAGCTTCGTGTTCGCGGTCTCTTGCGCCCAGGCGCGGGCCAGCGTTTCCAGCGCGGCCTTGGACGCCGCGTAGGGGCTGACATAGGCGGTGGCCTTGTTGGCAGCACCCGAGGTGATGAACACGGCGCGGCCGGCATCGGACTGCTTCAACAGTGGCTCCATGCAGCGGATCAGCTGGAAGTTCGCGGAGACATTCAGGGCCATCACGTCGTTGAAGGCCTTCAGCTCGATATGGCCGATCGGCGAGGAGGGCCCGAGCACGCCGGCATTGCCGATGAGGATGTCGACCTTGCCATAGCGCTCGTGCAGGCCGGCGCCCAGCCGCGCGATGCCGTCGGAATCGGTGAGGTTGAGCGGCACCAGGGTGGCGCTGCCGCCGCCTTTCCGGATCTCGTCGTCGAGCTCTTCCAGCCCGCCCTGCGTGCGCGCCACCGCAACGATGTGCGCGCCGGCCTTGGCCAGGGCCTTGGCCGTGGCGAAGCCGATGCCGCGCGAGGCGCCGGTGACGAGAGCGATGCGGTTGGCGAGGGGTTTTGTCATTAAAGCAGCTCTATCCAGCGTCGTGCCGGCCTAGTGCGCAATTGCGCACGGGAGCCGGGACCCATACGCCGTGACGGCGATGATTGGATGAAGATGGCCACGGCCATCCTCTTCGAACAACGCAGATCGGTGGTTATGGGTCCTGGCTCCCATGCGCAACTGCGCACCAGGCCAGGACGACAGGATCAACTCGCCTCGGCCAGCAGCGACAATTGCCGCGGCTGCGGCTCGGTCTGGGTCTGGTCGGTGAGGTGGGTCGGATAGGCCCCGGTGAAGCAGTGGTCCGAGAATTTCGGATTGGCGGGGTCGCGGCCGGGCTCGCCCATAGCGCGGTACATGCCGTCGATCGACAGGAAGGCGAGCGAGTCGGCGCCGATGATCTCGCGCATCTCCTCCAGCGAATGCGTCGCGGCGAGCAGGCCGCCGCGGTCGGGCAGGTCGATGCCGTAATAATCGGGATAGAGGATCGGGGGCGAGGCGAGACGGAAGTGCACTTCGGTTGCGCCGGCATCGCGCATCATGCGCACGATCTTCTTCGAGGTGGTGCCGCGCACGAGGGAGTCGTCGATCAGTATGATGCGCTTGCCTTCGATCGCGGCGCGGTTGGCCGAGTGCTTCATACGCACGCCGGATTCGCGGATCGCCTGCGTCGGCTGGATGAAGGTGCGGCCGACATAGTGGTTGCGGATGATGCCGAGTTCGAACGGCACGCCGGAGAACTGGCTGTAGCCGACCGCGGCGGGCACGCCGGAGTCCGGCACCGGCACCACGACGTCGACCGGCACGTGACTCTCTCGCGCGAGCTGTGCGCCGAAATTCTTGCGCACCTCGTAGACCGAGCGGCCGTGGACGATGGAATCCGGACGGGAGAAGTAGATGTATTCGAAGATGCAGGGGCGGGGCGCCATCGGCGGGAACGGCTTGTGGATGTCCTGGCCGTTCTCGTCGAACACGATGACTTCGCCCGGCTCGATGTCGCGCACGAAGCGCGCGCCGATGATGTCGAGCGCGCAGGTCTCCGAGGTCAGGATCGGGCAGCCGTCGAGCTCGCCGAGCACGAGCGGACGGATGCCGCGCGGATCGCGCGCGCCGACCAGCTTCTTGTTGGTCAGCGAGACCAGCGCATAGGCGCCTTCGATCTCGCGCAGCGCGTCGACATAGCGCTCGATGAAGCGGCTGCGCTTGGAGCGCGCGACCAGATGCAGGATCACCTCGGTGTCGGTGGTCGACTGCATCATCGCACCGCTCTTCACCAACTCGCGGCGCAGCGTCAGGCCGTTGGTGAGGTTGCCGTTATGCGCGACCGCGAGGCCACCGGCATTCAGCTCGGCGAACAGTGGCTGTACGTTGCGCAGGATGGTGGCGCCGGTGGTGGAGTAGCGGACATGGCCGACCGCCATGTTGCCGGGCAGGCGGTCGATGACCTCGTGGCGGGAGAAGGTGTCGCCGACGAGGCCGAGGCGGCGTTCTGAGTGAAAGCGGTTGCCGTCGTAGGAGACGATGCCGGCGGCTTCCTGGCCGCGGTGCTGAAGGGCGTGGAGACCGAGCGCGGTGATGGCGGCGGCATCTGGGTGGCCGTAGATGCCGAAGACGCCGCATTCCTCGCGGAGCGTATCTCCCTCCAGGTCGTCCTGGACCTCCAGAGCGGCCGGGCCCAAACCGGCCGTTGGATCGAGATCAAGCTGGGCGTCCTGGTCAGGGTGTCGCATCTCGTCCGCGCCTTTCTCTAGGGCCAATCAACGCGCTGCAGGTTTCTCGATCAGCTTTTTCAGGCTGTCACGAGCGGGTTTACTGTATCCGTCGCCACTGCCCGAAGGCTGCTGCTCGGATTCAGCTTGATCATCATCTGGTTTGTTTTTCTTGAATCTCTTCAAGATGGTGTTCTCGGGGTCGTCGGGCAAGAGGGCCATCAGCCAATCGCCGGTTCCCTGGAGCACCACGCGGGACTTGGCCCCGGTGACCCAGTCCGGACGCTGCTTGTCCGGAACCAGCCAGGTGAAGAACAGGAAGGCGACCACGACGATCAAAAGCCCGCGAGCAAGGCCAAACAGGAAGCCGAGGGTGCGGTCCAGCGCGCCGATGCGCGAATCCAGGATCATGTCGGAGATCCGCACCGTGATCACGGAGACCACGATCAGGGTGCCCACGAACACGCCGGCGACCACGACCACGCTCGCGACCGTGTCGTTGTTGAAATAGGCCTTGGCGGTCGGCAGCAGCTTCGAGAAGGAATACAGCGTCACGATCGCGGCCGCGCCCCAGGCTGCGATCGACAGGATTTCGCGCATGAAGCCGCGGACCATCGCGAGCAAGCCCGAGATCAGCATCACACCGAGCAGGATCAGGTCGAGGAGTGTAACTGGCATCGGCTGGTCTGGTCCGCTCGTACTCTCAAAGGTGCTCAGCGAATCGGTGTTTGGCCGCTGCCCTAAAAGAGGGGCAGACGGCGTTCCCGGCAAGGCCGCAACCACGCAATCCCGTGCTGCTTTTGTGACGGCTGTATAGCGGCGGGGGCCTCCGACGTCACCTCCGGCTAACCATCTCCGCGGCGGAATCTTGCTGGTGTGGCATTTTTCTCTGCCGGCCCGTTCGATTCGCCCCGGCGCGAGCCGCGGGCGGCGATTTCGGCGACCAGTGTTGTCAGGCTGTTGACCGCGTTCAGCGACAGTCCGGCGTCTCCGCCGGTCTCGCCGCGGGTCGATTCGGGCAGCACGGCGCGCTGGAAACCGAGTTTTGCCGCTTCCTTCAGCCGGGCCGGGGTCTGCGCCACCGGGCGGACCACGCCGGACAGCGAGATCTCGCCGAAATAGACGGCATCGGTCGGTAACTGCGCATTAACCAGGGATGATACCAGCGCCGCCGCAGCGGCGAGATCCGCCGCCGGCTCGTTGATGCGCAGGCCGCCCGCGACGTTGAGATAGACGTCGTGCCCGGACAGCTTGACCCCGCAATGGGCTTCCAGCACCGCCAGCACCATCGAGAGCCGGCTCGGGTCCCAGCCGACCACGGCCCGGCGCGGGGTGCCGAGCGAGGTCGGCGCCACCAGCGCCTGCAATTCGACCAGGACGGGCCTTGTGCCCTCGATCCCTGCGAAGACGGCGGTGCCGGGCGTGCCGAGATCGCGCTCGGACAGGAACAGCTCGGACGGGTTGGTGACCTCGCGCAGGCCGAGGCCCGTCATCTCGAACACGCCGATCTCGTCGGTCGGCCCGAACCGGTTCTTCACGGCGCGCAGGATGCGGAATTGCTGCGAGCCTTCGCCCTCGAACGACATCACGGCATCGACCATGTGCTCGACTACGCGGGGGCCGGCGATCTGGCCGTCCTTGGTGACATGGCCGACCAGGATGATGGCGGCGCCGGTCTTCTTGGCAAAGCGGATCAGCGCCTGCGCCGAGGCGCGGACCTGGGTCACGGTGCCGGGCGCGGATTCCACCGTATCGGTCCACATCGTCTGGATCGAGTCGATCACGATCAGCCGGGGGACCGCGCCCTCCGACAGCGTCGAGACGATGTCCTCGACCGAGGTCTCGGCGGCGAGTTGTACCGGCGCATCCGACAGGCCGAGCCGCTCGGCGCGCAGGCGCACCTGCGCGACCGCCTCTTCGCCGGAGATGTAGACGACGCGGTGACCGCCGCGCGCCAGCAGGCTGGTGGCCTGCGTCAGCAGCGTCGATTTGCCGATGCCGGGATCGCCGCCGACCAGGAGCACCGAGCCGCGGACGAAACCGCCGCCGGTGACGCGGTCGAGCTCGGTCATCCCTGATGATAGGCGCGGCGCATCCGGGCTTTTCCCGGCGAGGCTCTCCAGCGCAAAGGTCCGTCCCTTGCGCTTGGAGCGGATCGACACCGGCACGCTGCCGCTGGTGTCCTCCTCGGCGAGCGTGTTCCACTCGCCGCACGATTCGCACTTGCCCTGCCAGCGGTTATAGGCCGCGCCGCAGTTCTGGCAGACGAAGGAGAGGGTGGATTTGGCCATTCGGAATCAGTCGCTACCAGATCGATTTCACCGCCCGTCCATAGCATGGAAAGCTGGCGATGACGCTGAAAAGAGCAGACATCGCGCGGTCGCGGTGAAATGCGAATATCGATCTAACGTCCGAAGAATTCGACTGCGAACCGCTCAACATCAAACCAAGAATCCGCCAAATGAACGGCTCCCGCGTTCTTCAGCTTGAGATGATGACCCGCGCGAATATGGCTGGCTGCACACAAGCCCACGGCGGTCATCCCCGCTGCCACGGCTGCCTCGATCCCACCAGCGCTATCCTCGATAACGAGACATTCCTTTGCGGGCACGCCCAGCCTGTCGGCAGCTAGCAGAAAGATGTCGGGATGAGGCTTTCCTCGCTGAACCATGTCGGCGCTAAAAACGCGATCGACGAATTCCGCTTCCAATGCCAACACGGAAAGACACAGTTGCAGCCGATCAATGGAGCTCGACGAGGCGATGCAGCGTGGAATGTGGGAGAAGCGTCTAATGAAGTTTGCTGCGCCTCTCACCTCCTTCAAATCCGTTCGGAATCTCTCCAGCGTAGTGCATTTCAATTTTTTGGAGAAGTCGGACGGCAAGGGCCTTCCAATGGCTGCTTCAATCTCGGCTACGGCTTCGCTCCAGCGTCGGCCGGAATAGCGCGCGAGTGCTTGGTCCAGCGTGGTTGAATGACCTAGGGCGGTTACAGTTTCTGCCAGAACGGCATTCGCGATTGCCTCGCTATCGGCAATCACACCATCGAAGTCGAATATCAGCGCGCCCATCGTTTCAATCTTCCCCGGGATCCCAGGGTCGTATAGCTGCTCCGAGATCAAAGTGCGTGTCGCAACCTGGAGATGTCAAACACTTTCCATTACACTGTGTATCATTTGCTGCTCACGATTGCGTCGCGTTCCATAGCATGGAGAGCCCGGCCGCGACCATGATCGCGTCCATCAGCAGGCGAAACATCTCCGGCTTCAGGTGCAGCACGAAGCGCTTTGCGATGAAAGCGCCCGACATCAGCGAGCCGCCCGCGATCAGGCCCTTGACGAAGACCTCGCCGGTTAGCGCGCCGAAGCGCTCGAACGTGACGGATTTCGCGAAATAGAGCCCGAGCGAGGAGGCCGCCTCGGTGGCGAGGAAGGCGCCCTTGCTCAGGCCATAGAACAGGAACAGCGGCACGCTGAGCGGGCCGGTCGAGACCACGATGCCGGTGAGGTAGCCGATGATTGCGCCGCCGATGGCGAGGTGCCAGAGATTGGCCTTGAGGTCGTGCCGCGCCAGCCAGTGCCGCACCGGCACCATCGCGATCAGGAAGATGCCGATGGTGAGATCGACGGCATGCGAGGGCAGCGCCAGCAGCGTCCGCGCGCCAAGTGCTGCGGCCGGGATGCCCGTCACCGAATAGGCTGCGCAAGCCCGCCAGTCGACCTCGCGCCACCACGCCAGGATGCGCGAAAAGTTCGCCATCACGGAGGCCACCGCCATGATCGGCACGGCTTCCTTCGGCCCATAGGCATAGACCAGCACCGGCATCAGCATGATCGACGAGCCCGTGCCGACGATGCCGGAAATGGTGCCGGCGATGAGGCCGACGCTGAGGACGAAGAGAAAGGCCAAGGGCGCGCTCCGGGAATCGCAGGAGTTTAGCCGGGGCGGGCAGGGAGCGCGATGCCGGCCGCGCTCCAGTATCTTCCCTGACAAAGCTTGGAACCCGTCGTTAATGCGAGCAAATTCGAGACGGGACATGTCAGCCACCGTACGGGAGATCTTCGATGGTGACATCCTGCCGGTGTTTTGCCCGACGAGTCAAATCGAATTTCGGATTTTACGTAAGTCATTGAGCGCACAGGGGTCGGCTACTGTGCATGGGGTTGTTTTTCAGGTTTTTGTTTTAGGCGTCCCGCTGCTGACAGTATGTTGGCAGCAGCGGCCGGCTACGACCATCTCCTGACAAAACGGAGAGTGGGTCATGCCGGTCGAGGCAAGCTGTCATTGCGGTGAGACGGTGTTCGAGGTGACGGAGGCGCCTTCGAGCGTAACGCGCTGCACCTGCACGCTATGCGCCAAGCGCGGCGCGCTGTGGGCCTATTACACGCCGGCACAGTTCCGCCTGCTGTCGCCGGCGGAGAACGTCACGACCTATCTCTGGGGCAGCCGCACCGTCAAACATCATTTCTGCGCGAGCTGCGGTTGCGGCACCTATTCGGAGTCGCCGGACTGGTCGACCGGCAAGCCCGATTTCGATAATCCCAAGGTCGCCGTGAATGCGCGCCTGTTCGACGATTTCGATCTGGAGGCCGTTCCGGTGAACGTGATCGACGGCAGGAATTTGTGGTGAGCGCACGGTTTCGTAGGGTGGGCAAAGCGTTAGCGTGCCCACCATTTCGACCTCGGTGAGGATAGAGATGGTGGGCACGGCGCTATGCGCCTTTGCCCACCCTACGGCTACGGCATCGTCGACCTATTTCAGCTCCACCCACGCCGGCGCGTGATCGCTGGCGCCATCCTCGCCGCGGATCGTCTTGTCGACGCCAGCTTTGACCAGCCGCGGGGCGAGGGCAGGGCTGAGCAGGAGATGATCGAGCCGCAGGCCCGCATCGCGCGGCCAGCGGTTTCGCTTGTAGTCCCAGAACGTGTAGATGCGCTGTTCGGGATGCAGTTCGCGGATCGCATCGCACCAGCCTTGGTCGACCAGCGAGGCAAATGCCGCGCGGCTCTTCGGCTGGATCAGCGCATCCTTGTCCCATGACCGGGTCGGATAGATGTCGATCTCCGTGGGCGCGACGTTGTAGTCGCCGGCGAGCACCACCGGCAAATCCTGCTTGATGAAGCTCTTGGCGTGGCGCTTGAGCCGCGCGAACCAGTCGAGCTTGTAGTCGAATTTCGGCCCGGGCTGCGGATTGCCGTTTGGCAGGTAGATGCTGGTGACGATGATGCCGCGCACGGCGGCCTCGATGTAGCGCGCCTCGTGATCATCGGCCTTCCCCGGCAAGCGATCGCGGGTGAGCACCGGCTCGGCGTTGCGAGCGAGGAGGGCGACGCCGCTCCAGGTCTTTTGTCCACGCCAGACTGCGCCATAGCCGGCTTTTTCGATGGCCGCTGCCGGAAATTCGCCATCACTTGCCTTCAACTCCTGAAGCGCGACGACATCGGGCTTCGCCACGCGCAGCCATGCCAAGAGATTGGGCAGGCGGCGATTGATGTTGTTGATGTTGAATGTCGCAATCTTCATGTAGGGCTAACGCTTCTGCCTTCCGATACCGGAGACACAATGTCCAAGTTGAGCTTTGTTGCCGTCGCACTCGTCATCGCGTTCTCCGGAGCCGTATCGGCACAATCGTCCGATCCGCGCGGCGCGTGCAAGGCGGACTATGACAAATTCTGCGCCGGCATCGCGCCGGGCGGCGGCATCGTCGCATGCCTCAACGGCAAGCGCGACCAGCTCACTGCGACCTGCAAGGCGGCGCTGGATAGCAGGAAGAAGAAATAAGTCTCGTGTCCCGGACAAGCCGTAGCGCGCAAGCGCACAGCTGAAGGCGCGCTGCGCTGCATCCGGGGCACGCGTGTATCCGCTAGGACGGCAGCGGCGGCGGGGCTGTCGGCTGCTCGATGGGTGGCGGTGACGGCGGTTGCTCGGCCGCCGCGGCAACCGGCTTTGCCAGCGGCTCCACGACGTTGCCGCCCTTGTAGATGCGAGCGTAGCGGTGGCCGAGGCTGGTCAGCACCTCATAGCCGATCGTGCCGAAATGATGCGCGAGCTCGTCGACCGTGATGCCGTCTCCGAGCAGCGTCACCATGTGGCCGCGCCGCGCGGCGTTCGGCGGCAGGTCGGTGATGTCGATCGCGATCAGGTCCATCGAGATGCGGCCCGCGACCGGGCAGCGTTTTCCGGCCACGATGACTTCGGCGCCGCGGGTGCCGTCATTGGAGCTGGCGGCGCGGAAATAGCCGTCGGCATAGCCGACCGCGATGATCGCGAGCTTGGTCGGCCGCCGTGCGGTCCAGGTGCCGCCATAGCCGACGCTCTCGCCGCGATCGATGGTGCGGATCTGCACGATGCGCGCCTTGAGGTCGACCACCTGCTGCATCGGATTGTCGGCCTCCGGCGTCGGGTTGACACCGTAGAGCGCAGCCCCCGGCCGCACCATGTCGAACTGGAAGGGGGCACCGAGGAAGATGCCGGAGGAGTTGGCGAGCGCGGCCGGCACGCCTGAGAACTCGCTGGCGATGCCGCGAAAGGCGGCGAGTTGTCTTGCATTGACCGGACTGTTGAGCTGCTCGCCCGAGACCAGATGGCTCATCACCAGCGTGATGCCGTGATCGCCGGCATTGATGCGGGGGATGATGGCCTGCGCTTCAGCAAGCGTCAGGCCCAGCCGGTTCATGCCGGTGTCGATGTGAACGGCGGCGCCTCCGGTCCAGCCGCTGCGGCGGCAGAACACGTCCCATTCGGCGAGCTCGTTGAGATCGCCGATCACCGGCCGGCAGTTGATCTTCGCATAGTGCTCGCCGGTGTTCTGGAAATAGCCGCCAAGCACGTAGATCGTGGGCTCCGGCACAGCCGCGCGCACCTTGCGCGCTTCCTCGATGGTGGCAACGAAGAAGGTCTTGCAGCCGGCCCTGCTCAGCGCACGCGCGACTTCGGGGGCGCCGCAGCCATAGGCGTCGGCCTTGATCACCGCCGCGCATTCGGCCGGCACCGCCGTCTTCTCGAGCTTGCGCCAGTTGGCGATGATGGCGTCGAGATCGACGGTGAGCACGCCGCCATAGGCTGCGAGCGCGGCAGCCTGATTGGCCTCCGCGGAGAGAAGGCCGGATTGCGGGATCATTTTCGGGTCGGACGCCATTGTCATGACGCCGTTTTACGCAAGAGGCCCGAGTGGTTCAACCCGGGGAACACTCTAGTAGTCGCTGCGATCCGGCAACTGGCCGTCATGGGCGAGGTCGCCGAAGCGGGTGACCGAGGCATCGAAGTGTAGCTCGACCGTGCCGGTCGGGCCATGGCGCTGCTTGCCGATGATGACTTCGGCCCGGCCGACCGTGCGTTCCATGTCGGCCTGCCATTTGGCATGCTCCTCGGTGCCGGGGCGAGGCTCTTTCATGGCGAGGTAATATTCCTCGCGGAACACGAACAGCACGACGTCGGCGTCCTGCTCGATCGAGCCGGATTCGCGCAGATCCGAGAGCTGCGGCCGTTTGTCATCACGCGATTCCACCTGACGCGACAGCTGCGACAGCGCGATCACGGGGACGTTGAGCTCCTTCGCCAGCGCCTTCAGGCTGGTCGTGATCTCCGTGATTTCCTGCACGCGGCTGTCGCTGGCGCGCTTGCCTGAGCCGGACAACAGCTGGATGTAGTCGATCACCAGGAGGTCGAGGCCCTTCTGGCGCTTGAGCCGCCGGGCGCGCGCCATCAGCTGCGCGATCGACAGGCCGCCGGTGGCGTCGACATAGAACGGCAGCGATTGCAGCTCGATCGAGACCTGGCGGATCTTTTCGAAATCGGCTTCCGAGATGCCGCCGCGGCGGATGTGGGAGGAGGGGATGCCGGTGCGCTCGGCCACGATACGAGTGGCGAGCTGGTCGGCCGACATTTCGCAGGAGAAGAAGCCGATCACGCCGCCATTGGCGGCCTTCATGGTGCCGTCGGCCTGGAGTTCCGGAACATAGGCTTGTGCGACGTTGTAGGCGATGTTGGTCGCAAGCGAGGTCTTGCCCATGCCGGGACGACCCGCCACGATGATGAGGTCGGAGTGCTGCAAGCCGCCCATCTTGGTGTCGAGGTCGCGCAGGCCCGTCGAGATGCCCGACAGCTTTCCGTCGCGCTGGAATGCTTTCGCCGCAAGATCGACGGCGACCGTCAGCGCCTGCGAGAATTTCTGGAAGCCGCCGTCATAACGGCCGGACTCGGCGAGTTCGTAGAGGCGGCGCTCGGCGTCCTCGATCTGCGCCCGCGGCTGGAAATCGACCGGTGCGTCATAGGCGACATTCACCATGTCCTCGCCGATGCCGATCAGGTCGCGCCGCAACGACAGGTCATAGATGGTGCGGCCGTAATCCTGGGCATTGATGATGGTAGTCGCTTCGGCCGCGAGCCGCGCCAGATATTGCCCGATGGTCATGCCGCCGACGTCGGTATCGGCGGGGAGGAACGTCTTCAACGTGACGGGCGTCGCGATCTTGCCCATCCGGATCAGGCTGCCGGCGGTCTCGAAAATGGTCTGGTGCAGCGGCTCGAAGAAATGCTTCGCCTCCAGAAAGTCGGAGACGCGGTAAAAGGCGTCGTTGTTGACCAGGATCGCGCCCAGGAGGCTCTGCTCCGCCTCGATATTATGCGGCGCGCTCCGATAGGCGGGAGTTCCGGCGTCGGGCGCGAGTTTGAGAACGTTCGAATCAGTCAGGGCCATGGTCGGACGTGCTTAGCAATTTTCTTGGGCGGATGCGGGGCGCGATAAAGCGCCGCCTCGGCCCAAAGCGGAAGCAAAAGCTGACCGCTATCAACCGCTCAGTGAAAATGGTGGATGATTGGCAGCCGCAGCACGCCGCGTGCTTGACGGATTTTCGCGGAACCGGGAGCGGCCGCAACCGCGCCACGGAAAAATGCTCAAGTCGTGAACCTTATGGATTGGCGCATAGACCCATCGAAGAACGCGCGAATTGACGCACGCTGGGAGCCCTTCGGCTCGGCTTCAGACCAGCAGGAGGTAGACCAGCGCAACCAAGGCCGCCCCGACGCCGGTGACGATCAGGGCGTAATCGGTGCGGAGGTCGTCCTGCACGTCGAACGAGGTTTGGGTCTCTTTGCTCATGGCGACGATCTAAGTCAGCTCCGACCAGACTTATGTGAAACAGATCACATCTTCCCGGATTCTTTCGGGGTAGAGCCGGAACAGGCCGGCGGGCAGGGGGTTGTCCCCGACGCGCCAGCGGGAAGACGAGGCAAGCAATGCGGCCAGAACGGCAGCAGCAGATGTGGCGGAGCGAAGCAGGCAGCCGGCTCTGGCTCGCGGGACTGATCGCGGCCATGGAACACGCCGCGCGGCCTGAAGTGCGGCGTCAGCCGGTCGCACCCGAACTTCTCGTCGAATTGCGGGCGCAACTGGCGTTAAACGCCTCTTTCCGGATATCTCAGATTTCGACCCTGCGTCACTAGAGCATGATCCGGAAAAGTGTGCAGCGGTTTTCCGAAAAGATCATGCTCAAACAATAAGCTAAAGCGCGATGACGATTCTTATCGCGCTTTAGAGCTTATTCACCTGCCAGCTTCAGCCTGGGCTTGGCGCCGCCCTCGAGGGACCGTAGCCGGGTTTCTTCGCGCGTGACGTAGTCGCGCGTGATCGGCACCACGCCCTGGCGACGGGTGAGCTGGATCTGGAAGTTCATCATCGCCTGCTTGCGGAAGGTCATTTCGCAGGCCGCTAGGTAGAACTCCCACATCAAGGCGAAGCGCTCGTCGTAGAGCTGCACGGCCTCCTCGCGCCGCGCCATGAAGCGCTCCCGCCAGGCTTTCAGCGTCTCGGCGTAATGCAGGCGCAGGATCTCGATGTCGCAGACCAGCAGGCCCGCCCGCTCGATCGCCGGCAGCACCTCGGACAGAGCTGGGATGTAGCCGCCGGGGAAGATGTATTTGGCGATCCAGGGATTGGTCGAGTCCGGCCCCTGCGAACGGCCGATCGAGTGCAGCAGCATGACGCCGTCCTCGCTCAAGAGCTCGGCGCAGCGCTGGAAGTAGGTGTCGTAGAAGCGGGCGCCGACATGCTCGAACATGCCGACCGAGACGATGCGGTCGAATGGGCCGTCGATGTCGCGGTAGTCCTGGAGCAGGAATTTGGCCGAGCCCGCCAGGCCCTTTTCGGCGGCGCGCGCATTGGCGATCTGCAATTGCTCGGTCGACAGGGTGATGCCAGTGACGTTGGCGCCCGCGATCTCGGCGAGATAGAGCCCGAGCCCGCCCCAGCCCGAGCCGATGTCGAGCACGCGCTGGCCGCCTCTGACGAGCAGCTTTGCGGCGATGTGCCGCTTTTTGGCGAGCTGCGCATCGTCGAGCGTCGTCTCCGGCGTCTCGAAATAGGCGCAGCTATATTGCTTGTCGGCATCGAGGAAGAGCGAATAGAGCCGGGCGTCGAGATCGTAGTGATGCGCCACATTGCTGCGGGCGCGCGAGCGCGGATTGAACTGCTTCAGGTGGCGCGTCAGATAGCGCAGGTGCCACCACGGTTTTGCCCACTGCGGCAATAGGTCGGGTTGATCGAGCAGGATCGCGAGGGCATCAGCTATGGTGCCGCGTTCGACCACGAACTCGCCGTCCATATAGGCCTCGCCAAGCCCGAGCTCGGGATTGATGAGGATCTTGCGCTCCGCGTCCGCGGTCATGAAGCGCACCGCGACCGGTTCGCCAGAGCCGTCGCCGACAGTGAACGTCGCCCCGCTTGCGCTGGTCAGCATCATCGACCCGCGGCGGATGAATTGAGACAGGAATCTACGCAACAAACGGTCCATCGACACCTTCCTCTCGAGCGGACCCGAAGAGATGCGACTAACCCGGCTCTACATTTGACGCTCAGGGCCCCGCTCGGGTTCCTATGCGTTTGCATCTAAATCTAGGGGAGCAGGTCCGGCTGCGCTATTGCGCTGTGTTCAAAGCCGATATTCGAAAAGCGCTTAATCACATCCTTGCGCGCGGACCTGCTTCCATTCGCGGCTCAATCGGCTAAAAGGTGACCGCCGCCGCGCTGGATGCCGGCTGCACCTCTCGGAATTCAATGGAGATGATGGGAAATGTCGAGCCGAGCGCTCAGTCTCGCGACGGTACTGCTTCTGATCGGCTTCGGCGCGACCGATACCGTTCTTGCGCAGGCAACGAACCTCGAGGCCGGCAAGTCTCCGTCCCAGCTCTTCGCGCAGACCTGCAATGCCTGCCACAAGAGCCCCCGCGGGCTTCTGAAGTCCGTGGCGCCGGGGTCGCTGCCGGGCTTCCTGCGCCAGCACTACACCACGAGCCCGGACATGGCGGGCATCCTCGCCTCCTACCTCGTCTCCAACGGTGCCACCGACACTCGCTACCAGGCCAAGGACGGCAAGGACAAGAAGGACGGCGCCAAGGATAAGGAAGCCAATACGGCTCCGGGCCAGTCCGAACATCAGGGCCGCCGTCAGCGCTCGCAGGAGGCCGCCAAGCCGGAGGGCGAGGGGGCCGCTCCGGCGGCCGAGGGCGCGCGCCAGAAGCGTGCTGCGCGGCCGGCCGAGGACGGCACGAAGTCCGAGGGCCAGGCAGCACCGGAGGGACGCAAGGCCAAGCGCCGCGGCAAGCCCGGGACTGAGGAAGCACCGAAGGTCGACGCCGCCGCGCCGGCCACTGAAGACAAGAAGAGCGAGCCGAAGGTCGAGTCAAAGCCTGAGACGGCCAAGCCCGACAGCGCCAGGGTCGAGCCGGGTCGTGACGAGGCCAAGCCCGACAGCGGCAAGGCATCCGAGAAGCCCGCCGAGTCGAAGCCTGATAGCGCGAAGGTCGAGCCGAGCGGCAGCGAAGCTCCGGCGCTGCGCCCCGATCCGGTCCCGCAGGTGACGCCGTCTGCACCAGCCGTCGTGAAGTCGGCCGAGCCGGCCGCGTCCAAGCCGGCGGAAGAGGCTGCTCCCAAGCCGGCCGCGCCTGCCGCCAGCTCCGAACCGGCACCCGCGGTGAAACCGCAGGAGTCGGCGCCGCCTGCGACCGCTGCTGCTCCGCCTGCAGCGCCAGCCGAGTCCTCCGGCCTGCCGGCGCCGCCGATCTCGCGCTAAGCCAATCCACACATTTTCGGATCGACAGGCGGAGGCCGCGCATCGCGGCCTCCGCACCGTCTTGACCGACGGTAGAGTGCGGCTCTAGAGTAATACTCTAGGAGGTTTCGATGACGGCGAGCATGCGTGATGACCTGTTGGAGGCGGGACTAATCGTGTTCGACCGCGTCGGCTTCGAGGCTGCGACGGTGGCCGCGATCCGTACCCGGGCGCGCGCCTCCAATGGCAGCTTCTTTCATGCCTTCGGATCGAAGAAGGAGCTCGCCGGCGCGCTGTTCCTGGAGGTGCTGCGGCACTATCACGCCGCGGTGCTGGCTGCGCTCGATCCCGTGCCCGATGTGGAGCAGGGTATCGATCGCCTGATCCGGGCGCATCTCGACTGGGTCGTCACCAGCCGGCGCGAGGCGCGCTATCTCTTCGAGATCTCGCGCAGCGAATGGGGCGAGGACGTGCGCGACGGCCAGCGCGCGCAGAACGCGCGCCTTGTCGAAGGCATCGAGCGCTGGCGCGCGCCGCTGGTCGCGCGCGGCGAGCTGCTGCCGATGACGCCGGTGATGTTCGTCAGCCAGCTGATCGGCCCGGCCCAGATCTTCTGCCGCGCCTTTCTGTCGGGACGCGAACGCGCCGATCCGCGCATCGAGGCCGACACGCTGATCGCCTGCGCTATCCGTGCGCTACGGCCACTCGATCGCATCGATAAACAATAGGGAGAGACAGCATGCGAGCCGAAGCGGATCCCGAATTCGCAGTCGTTGCCGAGCGCATCCACGCCAATGTCGGCCGGCAGGGTTTTATGAATCTGGTCGGTGCCGAGCTGTCCGAATTGTCGCGCGGCACCTGCACCATCGCCGTAGAGCGCCGGCCGGAACTGCTTCAGCAGCACGGCTTTTTCCATGGCGGCGTGACTGCCTTCCTGGTCGACAACGCCACGACGATCGCTGCCGCCACCTCGCGCGGCCAGTCGGCGCTAACGGCGGAATACAAGCTCAATTTGTTATCGCCCGCGGTCGGCGAGAAGCTGATCTGCCGGGCAAGAGTGATCAAGCCGGGCCGTCAGGTTGCCGTGGTCGCGGCCGACGTGTTCTGCGTCAGCGATGGCGTCGAGAAGCATACGGCAACCGCGCTCGCCTCGATCGCGATGTTGAGCGAGGACGTCGCCGCCAAAACGAAAAGCCCGGCCGCCTGAAGCGACCGGGCTGATCCATTCTCTGTTGTCATTGCCGGGCCTGGCCCGGCAATCCATCTTCTTGAGCAAACTCTCTTGATGGATGCGCGGGTCAAGCCCGCGCATGACGAGCTGTACGTGCTGCTTACTTCTCTTCCGCAGCCGGCGCCGGCTCGACCTCCTCGTGCTGGGCTTCCGGATCGAAGAACTCGCCGGCCGCGGCGATCGCCTCGGCGGCGGCGTCGCGGTCCTCGTTGCGGGTCGAGATGTCCTCGCCGCGGTTGATGCGCTCGGCTTCGTCCTGGCTGCGCGCGACCGTCACGGTGATCTCGACCTCGACCTCGGGGTGAACGGCGACGGTGACCGTGTGCTTGCCGATGGTCTTGATCGGCGCGTCGAGCTGCACCTGCGGACGGTCGAGGTGGACGCCGTCGGTCTCGAACGCGGCGACGAGGTCGCGCACCGTGACCGAGCCGAACAGCTGGCCGGCTTCGGAGGCCTGACGGATCACGATGATGTTCTTGCCCTCGATCTTCTCGGCGACCTTGGACGCCTCGCCCTTGGCCTGGAGGTTGCGAGCCTCGAGCTCGGCCTTCATGCCGTCATACTTGGCACGGTTGTCGGCGGTGGCGCGCAGCGCCTTGCCGCGCTTGAGCAGGAAATTGCGGGCATAGCCGTCGCGAACCTTCACGACTTCGCCCATCTGGCCGAGCTTGTTGACGCGTTCCAGCAAAATGACTTCCATATTCGTTCTCCTTTGAAGTGGTCTGAGTTTCAGTTTTCGGGTTGGACTTAAGGGGTCGGCAGTGGCGGCGGCTGCCGGCTGCGCAGGAAGCGCTCGCGGAAGCCGAACACGGCATCCGCAAGACCGAGGATCACCATCGCGATTACGGGCCATCCGAACACGACGACGACGGCGTAGGTCGAGCCGAGCCAGAAGGTGCGGCTCTTCAGTGTCAGCGTCAGCGTATGCAGCACGGCGAAACCGGTCAGCGCATAGCCCATCATCAGTGCGGCCGTAGTGATCTGCGCGACGATCGCGAGCAGCCCGCCGGTGAAGCAGAAGGCGATCGCGATGCAGAGCGCCACGAGCGTCATCGGCGGCAGCTCGGCCGTCTTCATGTCCGGCCAGGGACGACGCAGCCGGCCCGACGTCGCCGTCACCTTGGCGCTGAGCCAGAGGTTGAGAGTCAGCGTCATCATCGCGACGATGGTGGCGGCGGCCGGTGCGATGCGCACCAGCGCATCGACGAACTGGCTGGCTTCGCCCGAGGTTTGCGGGTCGGTGGTGCGCAGAAGGCGCATCAGGCCGCGCCGCAGCGTGCCGGTGATGGTCTCGGCGTCGGTGCCGAGCGTGAGCAGGGCGGCGATCGTGGTCAGCGCGGCAAAACCTGCGATCCAGAGCAGGATGCGGCCGACCGGATACCACTCGATCTCGGGCTCGGCCGGCGGCTCGGCGGCGGAGGCGTCTGGCCCGACGCTTCCGACCTGCCGACCGAGCAGGACGAGGTGGCCGAGCCACCAGGCCGGCAATGCGACGGTGACGGCGAAGGCGATGCAATAGGGCAGGCCGAACAGGGCGCCGAGGCCGATTGCGGCGGCAATGCCGCCGAGGCTCGCGCACAGCGGCCCCCAGCCGATCGCGGCGACCATCAGCGGCAGCGGTGCGAGATAGAACAGGACGAGCGAGATCAGCGCGCCCGAAATGATCGAGGCGAACATCAGGGCCGACGCGGCGCCGGCGATCAGGGCTATCAGTCCAAAGGCCATCATCAGCTGTCCCGCTCCCTTCGAGCGGTTAGAGGCATCGTTTGCCCCAACCATCGGCGACCGGACGACCCGGAAGCCTTATGCGTTCAGATCAGTTTACGACCGGCGGCTCAACGGCCGCCAGTCGAGTTGGTCGTATCAGCGAATGACGTAGGGCAACAGGCCCAGGAAGCGCGCGCGCTTGATGGCGCGGGCGAGCTCACGCTGCTTCTTCGCGGACACCGCGGTGATGCGGCTCGGCACGATCTTGCCGCGCTCGGAGACGTAACGCATCAGGAGCTTGGAGTCCTTGTAGTCGATCTTGGGAGCATTGGCGCCCGTGAACGGGCAGCTCTTGCGACGACGGAAAAACGGACGGCGTGCACCAGCTTCAGCCATTGATCTTACTCCCCATCCGTCGTGGTTTCAGCTTCTTCGCGCGGGCGGCGCGGGCCGCGGTCACCGCGGAAGCCGCCCTCGCGCTCGCCACGGAAGCCGCCTTCACGCTCGCCGCGGAAGCCACCGCCGCGGTCGTCACGCTCGCGATCACGATCAGCCTTGCGCATCATCGCGGACGGGCCTTCCTCGAGTTCTTCGACGCGGACGCTGAGATAGCGGATGACGTCTTCGCTGATGCGCTCCTGGCGCTCGATCTCGGCGATCGCCGCGGACGGCGCGTCGATGTTGAGCAGCACGAAGTGCGCCTTGCGGTTCTTGTTCATGCGGTAGGTGAGGGAGCGAACGCCCCAATTCTCGGTCTTGGTGACCTTGCCGCCGAGACCTTCGACGATACCGGTCATCTGCGCAGTCAGCTCTTCGACCTGCTGCGGGCTCGCGTCCTGACGCGCGAGAAAAACATGCTCGTAAAGAGGCATGGAAGTCCTTTCCTCATGTTGGCGCATCGCCCGGCGTCAAGCCCTTAAGAGACCTTCGGAAAGGACTCTGGGATTAAGCTCAGAAGGCGGAAACACGGGACGACGGGCCGACTGGCCCTGCCACACCAAAATCACGAATGATTTGCTGAGACCGTCCGTTCAGCTCCCGGCCAGGGTCTGCGGATGCGCGCCTTATACGGATTTTGGCCGGCTTTGCAAGGTTGGGGGCCAAATCTCGGCCTCGCCCGCCCGGCGGCGGTGGTTACCACCCTTAAATCTTACCGGCTTGATTTATTTGTTTGTATAGCATACAAAGAAAGCAGCGGGAGGATCCAATGGCAGACAATTCTGCCCATGCTCCGTTCGAACCGGGCGCCGGCGACCCAAAGCATGCCGCGCGCGCCACGCGCTCGGCCGGCCGCAAGATGCGGTCGCTGCTGCTGGATGCCGCGAGCCCGCTGTTCCGGGAGCGGGGACTTTCAGGCACGGCGATCACCGACATCGCAGCCGCGGCGGACGCGTTCCCGAGCCAGATCACCTATTACTTCCGCACCAAGGAGGCGCTGTTCGTCGAATGCGCCTGCCGCGAGCTGCTGTATCTGGCGCGCGCGACGGAGCAGGCGGCGCTGAAGACGCGCACGCCGCAGGAATACACGCACGCGCTGGCCGAGACGGTCACGGCGAGCGATTCGGTCGCCTTCTTCGCCGAAGCCCTGACATTGACGCGGCGGCGCCAAGATCTCGCGCCACTGGTCGAGCGCACCATCGAGCGCCTGCACAGCGAAGGCGCGCGGGCCTATGCGAGCCAGGTCGATCGGCATGGCTGGCGCTCCCTGCGTGCGCCCGACGAAAGCTCGCGGCGGTTCTGGGCCGTCGCCATCGGCGTCATCCTCGAAGGCTACGCCATGGGCCGTTCGCCCGAGCAGCTCTGCGCCGAGATGCTGCGCGTGCTCGGTGAGCAGGCGAAATCCACGGGCGAGGCAGCGCGCCTGCGCCTCGTCGAGCAGCACGACGCATCGAACACTTCGGATGGGGAGAGTTAGGCCATGACCGCGCTTCGCATGCGTGCCCGCGATTTCCTGACCGACGAACAATTGGCCGACGTGCGCCAGCGCGTGACGTGGAAAGGCGTCGCACTGATCGCGCATGCCTGGGCGCTGATCGTAGGCGCGATCGCTCTGGCCGCGTGGTGGCCCAATCCGCTGACATACATTCTCGCCGTCGCCATCATCGGCTCACGCCAGCTTGGGCTCGCCATTCTCATGCATGACGGCGCGCATGGCTGCTTGTCCGCCGACGAGAAAACCAATCTGGCGCTGAGCCAATGGTTCTGTGCCTATCCGCTGTTTGCGGAGACGCGGAGCTACCGGCGCTATCACTTGCAGCATCACGCGCGCACCCAACAGGAAGACGATCCCGATCTGGTGCTGTCGGCGCCGTTTCCGATCACCAAGCTGAGCTATCGCCGCAAGTTCATTCGCGACATCACCGGACAGACCGGTTATCAGCAACGCAAGGCACAATTGCTCAACGCGCTCGGGCCGACGGACTGGCCGTGGCGGCAGCGTGCGGCGCATTTCTGGGACAAGCTCGGCCCGCAATGCGCGGTCAATGCCGCAATGTTCGTTGCGCTCGCGGCGGCCGGCGTGTGGTGGGCCTATCCGTTGCTATGGCTGGTGCCGCTCCTGACCTGGATGATGGTCATCACCCGCATCCGCAACATCGCAGAGCACGCGGTCGTCCCTGACAGCAATGACCCCTTGCGCAACACCCGCACCACGCATGCCAATTTTCTCGAGCGCCTGTTCGTCGCGCCGTACTACGTGAACTATCACCTCGAGCATCACCTGTTGTTCTACGTGCCCTGCTACAATTTGCCGAAGGTGCATCGCCTGCTGAGCGCCAGCCGGCATGCCGGCCGCATGGAGGTGCAGCCGGGCTACGCCGCGGTGCTGCGGCTCGCCACCGCGAAGCCGAACCGGGACGATCGGCCGGGGCAATTGGTCAATAGCGCGCGCCGCGCGCGGGCGGGGGCAGAGGTCGACGCCAACCAGACGGCCGGCGGATTCTAGGAAGCCACATCCCCGGTTGAATGCCGGCCGGGGTTCCCATCTTGGCTTGACAGTCCGACCCCGGACAGTGTCTACGGCCCCCTTTGGAGCATGATCCGGAACCTTGGCCTAAGGCCGCGCGTAATCGGCTGCCGGTTCTCGTGAGGATCAAGCCCGACAAGCAGGGAGCGCCGATGACGGCAGCATTCACATTTCCGGGGCAGGGGTCCCAAGCGGTTGGCATGGGCAAGGCCCTGGCCGACGCCTTTCCGGTGGCGCGCGCCGTGTTCGACGAGGTCGATGCCGCGCTCGGGGAGAAATTGACGGCGACCATATGGGATGGTCCGGCCGAGACCCTCCAGCTCACCGAAAACGCCCAGCCGGCGCTGATGGCGGTCTCGGTCGCCACCTTGCGCGTGCTGGAGAGCGAAGCCGGTTTTTCCGTCGGGCGGGACGCGGCCTTCGTTGCCGGCCACTCGCTTGGTGAATATTCGGCGCTGGCTGCAGCCGGCAGCCTGACCATCTCCGATACCGCACGGCTGCTTCGCACCCGCGGTCTCGCAATGCAAAAAGCCGTCCCGGTCGGCGCCGGTGCGATGGCCGCGCTGCTGGGCCTCGACTACGAGGCCGCCATGGAGGTTGCCCATGAGGCGGCGCAGGGGCAGGTGTGCCAGGCCGCCAACGACAATGGCGGCGGCCAGGTGGTGGTCTCCGGCGACAAGGCAGCGGTCGATCGCGCCGTCGAGATCGCCAAATCCAAGGGCGCCAAGCGCGCGATGCTGCTGCCGGTATCGGCGCCGTTCCATTGCAAGCTGATGCAGCCGGCCGCCGACGCCATGGCGGAGGCGCTCTCGAAGGTCACGATCAAGGCGCCGGCCGCGCCGCTGGTGTCGAACGTGCTGGCGAGCGCCATTAGCGACCCCGATGAGATCCGGCGCCGCCTGGTCGAGCAGGTCACCGGCACGGTGCGCTGGCGCGAGTCGGTTGCCTATATGGCAGGGCAGGGCGTCACCCGCTTTTTCGAGATCGGCGCCGGCAAGGTACTGACCGGTCTCGTCAAGCGCATTGCGGACGGTGCCGTCGGCGTTGCTGTCGGCGGTCCCAACGATATTGCCGCCGCCAAGGATGCCTTGGCCGCCGCGAAGCAGGGTTGAGGGAGTTATCGATGTTCGATCTGACTGGCAGGAAGGCGCTCGTCACCGGCGCGACCGGCGGTATCGGCGGCGCGATCGCGCTGGCGCTGCACGCGCAGGGCGCCACCGTTGCGATTTCCGGAACGCGCAAGGAAGTGCTGGATGAGCTTGCCGGCAAGCTCGGCGAGCGCGCCTTTGTGTTGCCCTGCAATCTCTCCAAGGCCGATGAGGTCGAAGCGCTGGTGCCCGCTGCGGAAGCCGCGATGGGACAGGTCGACATCCTCATCGCCAATGCCGGCATCACCCGCGACAATCTCTTCGTGCAACTCCGTGACGAGGATTGGGAGGAGGTCATCAACGTCAATCTGACCGCGACCTTCCGCCTGGCACGCGCCGCCACCAAGCTGATGATGCGCAAGCGCTTCGGCCGCATCATCGCCATCACCTCGGTGGTCGGCGTCACCGGCAATCCCGGACAGGGCAATTACACCGCCTCGAAGGCGGGCCTGATCGGCATGATCAAGACGCTCGGTGCCGAATACGCCAAGCGCGGCGTGACCGCCAATTGCATCGCGCCAGGCTTCATCAAGACGCCGATGACGGATGCGCTCAACGACAAGCAGCGCGAAACGATTCTGACCAAGGTTCCGGCTGCCCGTCTGGGCACGCCCGAGGACATCGCGGCGGCCGCCGTGTACCTGAGTTCGAACGAAGCAGCCTACGTCACCGGCCAGACCATCCACGTCAACGGCGGCATGGCTATGATCTAAGCCCTCATTCCGCACTGCCCACATGGCGGCGCGGGATGCGGCAAACGGCCGTTTCCGGAGCGAAATGAGGCTTGTAGTCAAGGCAATTGAAGTATGATAACCGGACCTTCAACGGATGGGCAAAGAACGCCATTGCAGGTTTTTGAAACCCTGTATATTGGCGATGCGGAGCCTTGGCCGTCGTTCGCCGGGCCCTGTATCGGTTAGGATGGGGCCAAATCAAAGTTCGTAAGCGAAGGCAAGTAACACGACCACGACGGCTCGTATCGTCCCGGGGGGTCGGGTCTACAGGGAACAACACGAGGTTAAGCAATGAGTGACATTGGCGAGCGGGTTAAGAAGATCGTGGTCGAACACCTTGGTGTTGAACCCGAGAAGGTTGTCGACAACGCGAGCTTCATCGATGACCTCGGCGCCGACAGTCTGGACACCGTCGAGCTGGTGATGGCGTTCGAAGAGGAATTCGGTTGCGAGATTCCGGACGACGCTGCGGAAACGATTCTCACCGTCGGCGATGCCACGAAGTTTCTCGAGAAGAACGCGAAGAGCTAAGGCTCTTCATTTTCGCGGGGACAACATTGAAACCGGACGGGCCGCTTCGTAGCGGCCAGCCGGTTTCTTGTTATTGGCCGTGAATCTTTCGATGCGGAGTTTTCGGATATGAGGCGGGTTGTCGTCACGGGTCTTGGCATGGTCTCGCCACTCGGCTGTGGCGTCGAACCGACCTGGAAACGCATCCTCAACGGCGAGAGCGGTGCGCGCAGGATCGCGAGCTTCGACGTCTCCGATCTCCAGACCAAGATCGCCTGCACGGTCGTGCGCGGCGACGGTTCGAACGACACCTTCAATCCCGACAAGTGGATGGAGCCGAAAGACCAGCGCAAGGTCGACGACTTCATCATCTTCGGCATGGCCGCAGCCGGCCAGGCGCTCGACGACGCCAACTGGCATCCCGAGACTGAAGAGGACAAGTGCGCGACCGGCACCATGATCGGGTCGGGCATCGGCGGCCTCAACGGCATTGCCGATACGGCGATCCTGCTCAAGGAGCGCGGACCGCGCCGAGTGTCGCCGTTCTTCATTCCGGGACGCCTGATCAATCTCGCCTCCGGCTATGTCTCGATCGCGCACGGGCTGAAGGGACCGAACCATTCGGTGGTCACGGCCTGCTCGACCGGCGCGCATGCGGTCGGCGATGCCGCCCGCCTGATCGCGCTCGGCGACGCCGACGTCATGGTGGCCGGCGGCGCGGAATCGCCGATCTGCCGCATCGGCATTGCCGGCTTCAATGCCGCGCGCGCGCTATCGACTGGTTTCAACGAGACGCCCGAGAAGGCTTCGCGTCCCTATGACAAGGACCGCGACGGCTTCGTGATGGGCGAGGGCGCCGGCGTCCTGGTGCTCGAGGAGCTCGAGCACGCCAGGCGCCGTGGCGCGAAGATCTACGCCGAGGTGATCGGCTACGGCCTCTCCGGCGATGCTTATCACATCACCTCACCGTCGCCCGACGGCGATGGCGGCTTCCGCAGCATGTCGGCAGCGCTCAAGCGCGCCGGTCTCACGGCATCCGATCTCGACTACATCAATGCGCACGGCACCTCGACACCGCTCGGCGACGAGATCGAGCTTGGTGCGGTGGAGCGCCTGCTGGGCAATGCCGCCTCCAAGGTCGCGATGTCCTCGACCAAGTCGTCGACCGGTCATCTCCTCGGCGCGGCCGGTGCGATCGAAGCGATCTTCGCCATTCTCGCGATTCGCGATAATGTCGTGCCGCCCACCATCAACCTCGACAATCCGTCAGTCGAGACCGCGATCGATCTCGTGCCGCACAAGGCGAAGAAGCGTGAGGTCAACGTCGCATTGTCGAACTCTTTTGGTTTTGGCGGCACCAATGCGTCGGTGATCGTCCGGCGTTTGGCCAGTTAGTTTGCGTTTGAGACGAATCCACCGTTTTGCCGTATTCGGCGATAGTCATAGAAGTGGGCGCGTGCATTTGGCTCGGCAAGGTGATTGTCAGGCCGCGATTGAACCGGCAGGATTCAGGTTGCTTCGATGAGTGAAAGGCCGCCCATTTCGCCCCGGAGTCCGCGGGCAGCGCTCGAGCCCGAGCAGGTCCCGCCGCCGCCGAAGCGATCGGAACGCGCGCGCAATCCCTTCGTGGTGGTCGGCAACGCCATCATCACCCTGGTGTTGATTGCCATGCTCGGCGCCGGCGGGGTCTATTATTACGGCCGGCAGGTGTTGGAAGCACCCGGGCCGCTTAGGGAAGACAAGATCGTCAACATCCCGCAGCGCGCGGGCAAGCGCGACATCGCCGAGACGTTGAACCGGGAAGGCGTCACCGACATCAATCCGTGGGTGTTCATCGCCAGCGTCGCCGCGCTGAAGGCGAGTTCGGACCTCAAGCCCGGTGAGTATTCGTTCCAGAAGAACGCATCCTTGCGCGACGTCATCGCCACCATCGTCGAGGGCAAGGTGGTGCAGCATGCCGTGACGATCCCGGAAGGCCTGACCTCCGAGCAGATCGTGGCGCGGCTGTCCGACAACGACATCTTCACCGGCAGCGTGCGCGAGCTGCCGCGCGAGGGCACGTTGTTGCCGGAGACCTACAAGTTCCCGCGCGGCACCACGCGCGAGCAGGTGATCCAGCGCATGCAGCAGGCGCACAAGCGCGTGCTGGCCGAGATCTGGGAGCGCCGCAGCCAGGACATTCCGGTGAAGACGCCGGAGCAGCTGGTGACGCTGGCGTCCATCGTCGAAAAGGAGACCGGCAAGCCGGACGAGCGCAGCCGCGTCGCTGCCGTGTTCGTCAATCGCCTGAAGCAGAGGATCAAGCTGCAGTCCGATCCCACCATCATCTATGGCCTCGTCGGCGGGAAGGGCACGCTGGGCCGTCCGATCAAGCGCAGCGAGATCACGCAGCCATCGCCTTACAACACCTATGTGATCGAAGGCCTGCCGCCGGGACCGATCTCCAATCCGGGCCGCGCCTCGCTCGAGGCCGCCGCCAACCCGGCCCGCACCCGCGATCTCTATTTCGTCGCGGACGGCACTGGCGGGCACGCTTTCACCGAGACCTACGACGCGCACCAGAAGAACGTCGCGAAACTCCGCGCGATGGAGAAGCAGATCCAGAACGACACGGTCGAGCCTGCCGAGGACGCGCAGCCACCGGCCAATGCTGCGCCGGCCGCCACAGATCCGCCGACCGCGACCACGCCGGCGCGGCCCAACCAGCAGAAAAAGCAACCATCACGGCCTGCAGGTCCCGCTCCGGCCCGGCAGGGCGCGGTGCAGACCTCGCCGCCGGTGGTCCAGCGCTAGGTTGGCGCAGACCTGCCCGCGGACATTGCGGATTCCACTTTCCGGCAAAATAGTCTTAAGATTCGCGTGGCTTGATGGCCTCGCGAATCCCGTGTTTCTGGAGAATTTCAACCGATGGCGCTGTCGTCCATGACCGGCTTTGCCCGAAGCCACGGCGCAAGCGGGCCGTACACGTTCGAATGGGAATTGAAGTCGGTCAATGCCAAGGGCTTTGACCTCAGGGTGCGGCTGCCGCAGGGGTTCGACGAGCTCGAGGCCCACGCCAAGAAGCGCGCCGGTGAGCTGTTGTCGCGCGGCACCGTCTACGCCAATCTCAACGTCAAGCGCACCAACGCCGCCGCTACCGTCCGCGTCAACGAGGACGTGCTCAACGCCGTACTGAAGGCGGCCGCACTGATCTCCGGCAAGGTCGACGCGGTCGCGCCGAGCATCGATGGCCTGCTCGCCATCAAGGGCGTCGTCGAGGTCGCCGAGCCCGAGGGCGACGAAGAGGAGGACAAGGCCGCGCGCGCCGCCGCAGTGGAGGCGTTCGACAAGGCGCTCGCCGATCTCGTCGAGATGCGCAAGCGCGAGGGCACCTCGCTGGGGCAGATCCTGACCCAGCGGGTCGACGAGATCGAGCAACTGACGAAGAAAGCCGAGGCTGCGCCCGGCCGCAAACCGGAGGCGATCAAGGCGAAGCTCACTGAGCAGATCGCGAGCCTGCTCGACACCTCCGATCGTTTCGATGCCGATCGCCTGATGCAGGAGGCGATCCTGATCGCAACCAAGGCCGACATCCGCGAGGAGCTCGACCGCATCGCCTCGCACATTGCGCAGGCGCGCGAGCTGATCGGCAAGGGCGGTCCGATCGGCCGCAAGCTCGATTTCCTGGCGCAGGAGTTTCACCGCGAGGTCAACACCTGCTGCTCGAAGTCGAACGACATCGAGCTCACCAATACGGGACTCGCCATGAAGAACGTGGTCGAGCAGTTCCGCGAGCAGGTCCAGAATCTGGAGTGATCGATGACGACGGGCGGTCACGGGACTGACGGTGTCGAGCGCCGCGGATTGATGTTCGTGCTGTCCTCGCCCTCGGGCGCGGGCAAGACGACGCTGTCGCGTCTCCTGATCGAGCGGATGCCCGGCTTGAAAATGTCGGTCTCGGCGACCACGCGCGAGATGCGGCCGGGCGAGGTCAACGGCAAGGATTATTCGTTCGTCGACAAGCCGACGTTCGAAGCGATGGTGAAGGCCGGCGAGCTCCTGGAATGGGCGACGGTGTTCGACAACAGCTACGGCACGCCGCGTGGCCCGGTCGAGGCGGCGCTCTCGGCGGGGCAGGACGTGCTGTTCGACATCGACTGGCAGGGCACGCAGCAGCTACGCGAAAAGGCGCGCGCCGACGTCGTCAGCGTGTTCATCCTGCCGCCCTCGGCGGCCGATCTCGAAAAGCGCCTGCACTCGCGCGCGCAGGATTCCGACGCGGTGATCCGCAAGCGGATGAGCCGCGCCAGCCACGAGATGAGCCACTGGGCCGAGTACGACTACATCGTCATCAACCACGACGTCGACCAGGCCTTCGCCGAGGTACAGTCGATCCTGAAGGCCGAGCGCCTCAAGCGCGAGCGGCGGATTGGCCTCGTAGGCTTCGTGCGAACTTTGCAAGGTCAGCTTCAAGGTTAGGCCGCGACAGGCGCGGCCCTTCCTTCGCCAGCTGCTCCAGCATCGTCGTGATGACGTCGACGTCGACCGCATCCTGGTCGCGGCCTGCCGGCGCCTCATCGCGATCCTCGCCAATCTCGTTGGTGACCAGCTTGGGCGCAGCAGCCCGATCGAACAACTTGATCTCGACCTCGGCCGGCTTGATCTCGTCGGGTTCTGCGGCAGGGACCGCAGCGCGCCGCTTGCGCGCGTCGATCAGATCGATCTCGCGGCCAATCGCGGCAAGTTTTGTCACTTGTTTTGCCGCTTGTGGACGTGCGGCATCGAAGTCGATCGGGTGCGCCGGCTGCGAGCGCGGCGCAACGGCCGGCGTTGCATCGCGCCAGGGCGCGCGGCTTGCGTGCTGGTTCTGCGTCTCCCAATCGTTCCAATAGCCGTGACGCTCGGCGGACTGGACGCGGACGCGCGTGCGCGCGCCGGCGAAGCGGTAGATGAGGCTGGCGAGGATACCGGCGAGCGCCAGCGCACCGCCGATCACGAGCATCAACATCTGGACCGAGCCGGCCGGTTTGTCGGCGCTGCTGTCTGCCACGGCGAGCGCCGCCGGGGCAGGGGATTTTGACGGCTTTGCGCTCGGCTGCGCGGCTGCCGTGACCGCGGCAGGCGCCGGCTGTGGCGCGGGCGGCGCGGACGCCGTGGAGACATCGGGCCAGGGCGTGTCGCCCGCGGATTGTTGCGCGTTGCTGTCAGCGGTCTGGTCCGCAGATGGTTGCGCCGGGGTCGCGGCTGCGGCCTGCGCAACTGCGTTTGGTGTTTGGGGGGCGACACCGCTCCGCGCTGTCAGATATTCGGCGCGCGCATCCTGCACCGGGTGCTGTTGCTGCGGCTGCTGCGCCGGCGCCGTCGGCGTATCGCTCGTGGCCTGCGCACTCTGCACGGATTTCGCGCCGTCCTTGTCGCCGGCAGCGCGCAGATACCAGCATTTCCGCTTGGTCGAGCGCTCGAGGCGATAGTACCAGTGCTGCCCCTGCGGCGCGGCGCCCTTCGGCGAGGCGAGGCAGTCCGCGGCGGCCGCGTCGGCCGTGCTCGGTGCGGTCTGCGCGTTCTGCGACACGGCGGCCAATGGCGCGCCAGCAATGATGCTGCCGACTAGCGCGGATATGAACTTTGCGGTGCGGTTGCCCATCCTGGTCTCCCGGTTACGCATGACGCAACTCTTAACCATCCCTTTGTCATCAAAGACTTGGGTGGCAATGAGCCGCAAATCCGGAGAGGATGTGGCTTGAATCGGGCCTGCGGCGCGTTGGTTCCGCGGCGAAATCGGGCCTTTTCACGTCGTTACTGTTTCGCCGAACTCCAGGTTCCGCCGCAGCCATCGGAGCGGCGCCAGGTTCCGGAACCGCTGCGGCCCCCGAGACGGCCGGAGCCTGTGAAGGTCACGCCCTCGCCTTGACCGACCGTTCTGACTGCGCCGTTCGGGCTGACGGTACCGGTGACGCCTTGGCCGATGACCTTGCCCGAGGAGACGACGACCGCGCCGGACGTGGAGCCGCCGCAGCCGATGCTGGTGACCATCCAGGCGCCGTCAAAGCCTCCGCCACCTCCACCGCCGCCACTGCGCCGCGACGCGCGCGGCTCCTCGGCGGCCGGCTTGCTCCGGCGCGCGGACGGAGCGGGCTCGGTCGAGCGCTCTGAAGAACGATCCTGGCGCGAGCCAGACAGCGACTTCTCGTCATTGCCGATCGAGCCGCCGGCGCTGCCCGACTGCGCGAAGGCGGACGATGAGGCGACGGTGAGGAGAAAGGCGAGGGCAATCGTAGCGGTGACGGTATTGGGCATGACCAAACAATCCAAACGAAAATGCATTCAGCGGCCGGAGCCGTCGGCGCAGACGGACCCGATAATGCGGCAAGCTTTGCCAGCCTTGCCGCATTCGTCAAGCGCGGCGTCTTTCGCGCGCTGCACGCTGTCGCGCTGGACCAGCGACCAGGACTTGTCGGAAATGGCGAACGCGCCGCAGCTTCTGCCATAGAACGAGAGCTCGATCGGGCATTTGGTGCCGGCGCAATTGCCGCGCGCATCCGCCACCGCCGCGCGCCGCGAGGCGTGATTCCAGGACATCCCCCATTTGTTGCCATCGGGTCCGTAGACGATCGAGCCCCAGGGCTTCAGATCCTCCATCTTGCGCATCCGCAGCAGCAGGCCTTCGGTCGCTTCGCCCGTCGGCGCCATGGAGATCCGCTGCTGGAGTTTTGTGATCGCGCGCGTCAGGCCGTCGGACGTATCAGGATCGAAATTGAGCTCGTAGAGCCGCTCGCTCAATTCGCTGAGCAGCGCGGCATCGTGTAAGGGGACGCGGTCGGGATCGGCGCGCAGGCGCTCCGCCGGCAGCGGATCGGGCTGCATCGCGGCGACCTGGGGCGGCGGGGCGGCTTGCGTCGGCGGCACGAAATAGAAGGTGCCGTCGATCGGCGAGGACGACACCCAGGGCTGCTGCGCGCCCGATGTGGCGCGCTTCACCGCGAGGCCGACCTGGTTGAAGGTCTGGAACACGTCGAGGCCCGCGACCCGGATCGTCGTGGCGAGGGCTTTCGTATAGGGGCTGTGTCCGTCGCTGCCGTCCTGGGCGACGTTGCCGGGCTGCGTCGCGTAGGAGATCAGCGTGCCCTCGGGGGCGCGCATCTGCGCCAGGCCGCCATCGGATGATCGCAGGCCGCGTGAGCCAAACGGGTTGTTGCGGCAGGCGTCCAAGATCACGAGGTTGAGGCGCGTGCCGGACCCCTGCATCTGCCGCAGCACGAGATTGACGTCGGTCATCTGGAAATCGACGTCGGCCTCGCGGGTCGGATTGGCGCCGACAGGCACGAGATAGTTGGAGCCCGAGACCTGCACGCCGTGGCCGGCATAATAGAACAGCGCGACATCGGCGCCCTGCACCTGGCGGCCAAAACTCTGCACCGCGATGTCCATCGCGCCCTTGTCGAGATCGAGCTGGGCGCGACCGCCGACCAGCGCGAAGCCAAGTGCACCGAGCGTCTCCGCCATCAGGCTCGCATCCTTGGACGGATTGTCGAGCGGCGTGATGTTCTTGTAGGCGGAGTTGCCGATGACGAGCGCGATGCGCTTCTCGGCAGATGCCGGATGCGTTGCGGCGGCGAGCGTAGCCGCAACCAGCGCTGCCAGCCCCAAAACGCGATTGAAAATCCTCGCGCGCATCAAAATTCCTCAAGGCAATGGCATCAATCTAACATTCCGGGGCGCGCGCGAAAAGCAGTGCGACTGTCGGTAAGATCACGGGCCTGCGCACCGAGACCGAAGGGGCATAGCTCTGCGCTCCCGCGGCGCGTTTCGCCCGAGTCTTGCTTTGATCTCATCGCCCTTTGGAAGCCGAAGGGCGCAGGGAAGACCGGGCGCCGGCGGCACCCGCATGTCCGTTCGCCACGGTGGACCACGGGTTGGCCGAACGCCCGGCCTTCCCTGCGCGGATGGTTTTAACGGTGTCCTTCGTGCTCTCCCCGGGGAGCGATGCACTATTGCCCCCGTCGTCTTGCAGATGGCTGATGCGCGCGCCCGGTCGGGCCGCCACATCACCGCAAGCCTTGACGCACAGACCCCGGGCGTCAGGACCACACGACTTCTCCGTCCGCGGACGGTCCCGCCTGAATGCCTGGAGGCTTGCGTGTGCTCGCCCCCGGCATCAACGAGACCGCTGTTACGGCGCCGTGTCGTACCGCGCCAGCGTGACGACTCACGGTTGCCCGCCCCGTCATCCCGCTGATCCGCGCCGGCGCTGCCGCGTCCACCGCCACCCAGCCCGCGTCTAGTGACGGTCGCGAACGCCCCTTTGGCAAGGCCGGGATGCGTGGTGTATGCCATAAATCCGAAATTCGGAAAAGTGAAATATTTTCGCGGCGATGGCTTGACGGGGTGTGTTGCCGACGCCTCCCGGGGGCCGCCGTCAACTCCGTCCGTCGTTTCGGATTCCGCGACTTTGTCAGCAGGTGGACCCGACGCAGGACAGGAGGAGAGGAGTCCTGTTTGTCTTGTTCGGACAGGATCGGCTACAAATGAACAAAGGGCAGGAATGACTTGGGAGGGGACATGTCCAACACGGGCTATGCACTGGCAGGCTTCGTCTCGTGGGCGCTGCTTCTGCTGGTCGTGATGGAAACCATCCGAACGTATCTCGTCGTGACTGGAAAGGTTGCGGCCAACGCCTTCACGCCGGATAACTCCGGACTATCGCCCTTCATGCAGCGCCTCGCACGGGCTCACGCGAATTGCATCGAAGGTCTACCGATTTTCGGCGGCTTGTTGGCGATTGCGATGATGGTATCAAGAACGGATGTTACAGACCCTCTAGCGTTTTGGTTTCTCGGCGCAAGGATTGTGCAGTCGATTATCCATCTCGCGTCGAACAGTCCGATAGCAGTAAGTCTCCGCTTCGCCGCGTTCGCCGTCCAGATGGCGATAGGTATCTACTGGTCATGGAAGCTGATGGTCTAGTGACTGGATCGCGCTCGGCATGTCAGCCGTTGAGGCCAGACCGGACGTGCCGAGAACGCGCCCCAATCGACGCGATTGACCCATCTGCGACATAGGCAGCATCGAAATCCCGCAGCGCAGCAGTCTCCTGCTGTAGCGGAGGTGTGTTATGCTTCCAGTCGGAAGCACGGAGGGACCGGGAGTGAACCGGCGCTCATGCATCATGCTGCTCGGCGGCGCGGCGGCTTGGCCGCTCGCAGCGCGTGCGCAGCGAGGCGGGAAGGTCTATCGCGTCGGGATTCTGGAGCCAATACCGGCGGCACGGAACGCCGCCAACCTCGAGGCTCTGCGCAAAGGTCTGCGCGATTTCGGTTACTTCGAAGGAAGCAACTTGATCATCGAGTATCGGTCGGCCGACGGTCGGGCCGAGCGGTTTCCGGATCTCGCATCAGAATTGGTTGGCCTCAAAGTCGACCTGATCCTGGCGAGATGCACTCCTGCCACCACGGCGGTTCAGAACGC
Organism: Bradyrhizobium sp. Rc2d; assembly: GCF_900099855.1. Lineage (NCBI taxonomy): Bacteria > Pseudomonadati > Pseudomonadota > Alphaproteobacteria > Hyphomicrobiales > Nitrobacteraceae > Bradyrhizobium > Bradyrhizobium sp. Rc2d. The sequence goes on from NZ_FNCU01000043.1 coordinate 77,466, forward strand.
GACCGGAACGATTCCAGTAGTCATGATGACAATGGGCGGCCCCGGTGCGATCGTAACGAGCTTCGCGCGGCCGACCGGCAACATCACGGGGGTGATTACTTTCAGCACCGAACTGACAGCGAAACGGGTTCAGGTTCTCAAAGAACTGGTTCCTGGCCTCACGCGAGTTGGGTTGCTTCACAACATGGGCAATCCAGCTGTCCCAGCCGAATGGGAAGAGACAAAGATAGCGGCACGCTTGCTGGGTCTCGAGGCTGAGCTTCTTGACGTGCGGAGCGAGGGTGACCTGAGCCACGCATTCGAACTGGTGATGCGACGGCATATCGACGGCCTCGTCGTTGGGGCAGACGGTCTCACCCAAATGCATCAACAAATGATCGTTGAATGGGTAGCCCGCAACCGTGTGCCCACTGTCTTCCCAGCCCGCGAGTTCGTCGAAGCCGGGGGACTGATCGCCTACGCCGTAAACTATCCTGACCTCTATTTCCAGCTCGCAGCCTTCATCGACAAGATCTTCAACGGCGCAAAGCCAGGCGATT
>NZ_FNCU01000051.1:0-62501 GCF_900099855.1 Bradyrhizobium sp. Rc2d
ATTGGCGCAGCCTGTGGATGGGCTCACATCGGACAGCCATCGCTGGGGCTAAGATTATCCGAAAATCCGTGGTGGAATATCTCATAGCGATACTCAAACGGTGGGGGCCTCCATGCCCGCCATATTCGACCTGCTCTACCGCGAATACTGCCGCGCCCGCCTCGCTGAAATGCGGAAGCAGCTTCTGATTGCGGGACAAAATCCTGAAAGCCTAGAAGCCGATTATGATCGAGCTGATCAGGGCAGTCTTGGCAGGACAGACACGCAGCACGAAATCAGTTACGGCGCGCCGAATTGAAGCGGCCGCGATGGCTCTCCTCGATGCCGCAATAACTATCAAGCGGCGATGGCTCGGGAGGCAACAACAATGAACACACCCGAATGTTATACTGTCATAGTCGCTTGCGGCTCGTCCCTCATCATTGCCTTTTTGATGGCTCTCGGGGTTTGGTAGACGGCGGAAGGGCACGGCGCTTGCGCGCGGCGACCTCAAGGATCAGATGAGAAGTCAAAGCTCGACCAATTTTCAGGCCGCCACCCTATCTTCCTTCTCAGCCCCGCGCACCATGATCTTGAGCGCGTCATCCGGCAACGGTCGCTGCAATGCCTTCGCCTCGTCCCACGGGCGCGCATCCGAACGTCCCGTTCCTCATCGGGGGTCAGGATCACCGGGATTGCCCTGTACCCCGGGCTCAGCGATTTGACGAGCGCCTTGCCATGAAGCATCTGTAGCGCGTAGCGGCGCAAAATGCGGGGCGGAAAAATGACAAACCTAGTCCGGTTCGCTGCGGTAGTCGCATCGATGGCCATCGGCGTGAGTGCCGCCTCGGCGCATCATCCCGGCATCGGCGGTATCGGTGGTTCCGGCGGTATCTTGACGATAGGCGCTGGCACCCTCGATGATGGGCAGTTCGCTTTTTCCGCTTTCGTCGATTATCTTCGGCTCAAGCAACTGAGCGAACCGACGCTGCTCGCGAACGTCGGCAACAATGTCCATGGTCTGCAAACAGTCGAAAGCTACGCTGTTGCGTTTGCCTATGGCTTTACCAACGATCTCACAGTGTCAGTGCGCCTGCCATGGGTGCGCCGCACCGGCATCCTCGAAGCCGTGCAAGAAGATCCGGCTGCTCCCGCCATGGTGCGTGACCGTGGCAATACATCGGGCTTCGGCGATGTCACCTTACTCGGCCAATACCGCTTTCTGAATAATCAGGTCAGCGGAACGCAGGCGGCAGTGTTGTTTGGCGTCAAAGCGCCGACGGGCACAACCGACCTAGTTGATAGGTTTGGCGAACTATTCGAGGCCGAATTTCAGCAGGGATCGGGCTCTTGGGACGGGCTTTTCGGTGCGGCTTTAAGCCAGCGCTTAAATCCAGCCTTGAGTTTCCATGCCAATGTGCTGGCGATTGCTGCCGGCACCGGAACGCAAAACACCAATCTCGGAAACCGCTTTCTTTACAACGCCGCGCTTTCCTACCGCGTCTTCGGCGAGAGTGCGAGTGAGCCGCACTCGCACGATCTGCGAAATGCCTATGCGCATGCCGATCATGACCATCCGCCAATGGTCACGAAGGCTCCGGTGGTCGCCGCTCCGCACGGCCACGTGGCGCTCGACGCCTTACTTGAGATCAACGGCGAGTGGCATGACAAGCAGCGTATAGCCGGCGTCATCGATCCGAATTCGGGCGGCAACACGATATTCGTCTCGCCGGGCCTTCGGCTCACGGTCGATAACTGGTCAAGTTACGCGATGGTCGGCATTTCCAATCGTAAACAACTACAACGGCGTTCAAGCGACGCCCGCGTGGCGGGCTCTGGTTGGAGTGTCCGCTGTTTTCGGGCCTTGACCCACATTGGATCGAAGCGTGAACCGCGATACTGCCGACCAAGCGTTTGACTAGATGGCAAGACCGCGCGGTTGCCTAGCGGTGATGCTCCCTCGTTTGCACATTGAGCCGCCTGCGCACATGACCCACCAAGACCCGCGAGATCGCGCCGTATCCGTGGGTGCATCGAGATGAGGATCGCTGGATGCCGGGCAATTGAGGCGCGGCGGCGGGATCAGGGAGCGCAGCGCGTCGTGGCGGATGCTGATAATGACCACCGGACGGCCGACTAAGCGGCGTCCGCGGCTGTGATCTCGGCGGCTAACATAAAAATGTTCCCCTTTGAAGGATATTTGATGCGCGATTGAAACGCGCACCGCCGCTCGCCCGTTGGTGGGTAATCGAAACTGCTGGCGGAGATCCCCATGACCGACGAGGATATGCTCGTCCTGGCCGGATTGGCCGGCTTAGCCTGGTGGACATACGTCTTTCTGCCTCTGGTCTTTTTCTATACCTGAGGACGGGTTGTTTGATGGATGTCGTCCCCGCTGATGTCGCGCGATTGTCAACTGGTGGTGAGCCGTTGAGGGCAATGCCACGCTGAGCCTCGCGTTGTGCACCGTTTCAGTGCATCGCAATTTTCGCGCGACTTGCGCACTAACGTCGCGCTTCGAGAGCGATGGTCATTGCGCAGCATCGCATCTCATTTCTGTACGCCGTGCAACATATCCTCTTTAGATCCGGATAATTTCGGGCGCCCCTCCGGCAACAGCAGGTGCGCACCTTCACTCGACCACCTTCCACTGATACGTCTCGGCAATGTCATGCGTCGTCAGATGCGACAGTCGCGACACGACGCGCGACGGCATCGCCAACATATCCGCACGGATTGCGAGCAGCACACGCCTGCCACTCGGATTTCCACAGCTACCGCGATCGGCCCACTGGAAAAGCCCGACCCCGGCGAGGCGGGATCGGGCCGACGATCAGGCGATCAGAGCGCGGCTGTCAGGCGACGAGCCGCAGCCCGGTGTCCGGTTCTCGCAATGGTGCAGGCTCGGCGATGATCCGCCGCAGTTCTGCGGCCCACGCGTGCAGGACTTCCCGTTTTTCTTTCACCTCGCGATCCTCGGCGTGCACGTAGTGCTTGCCGGTGACGGGCGGGAGCTTGATGCCGTCCTCCGTCATCACGCGATGATCCAAGCAAAGCGCAATCTTCGCCATCGGCTGACCGATCCGACGCGCCCAACTCGCCGCTGTCCGCCGCAGATCGTGCGGCGTGAACGGCTTCAACCCGAGCAACTGGCAGATGCCGGGCGTCCTCACCTTGCCTTTGCGCTTGTCGCCACGCAGCGCGTCGGCCATTGCCTTGCGGTGCATCGGCTTGTTGTCGAGCGGGCTGGCGAATATGAAATCCTTGTTGTTGCCCTTCAAGGCTTCCCGGACGATCTCCACCGCGAGGCTCGGCAGCGGCTGTTGGATCATTCGCCGTTTCTTCACCCGCTTGAGTGGCACGTCGAAGCGCGGTTGCTCGCCATCGAGGTCGATCAGTTCGTTGCGGTGCGCGCCGAGCAGTTCGCCCGAGCGCAGCATGGTCGCCAACTCGAACTTGAGCGCGAGCCGGGTCCTCCGGTCCCATGACGCCATCAGGTCGTCGCGGTCGAGGCCGTGCCAGAAAATCCTGATCTCGTCCTCGGTCAGCACGCGGGTGCGCGGATGCTCCGGGTCGAGCGGCTCCAGATCACTGCAAGGGTTGGCGGTGATGTACTCGCGCCGCAATGCCCACCGGAACATGCCCGATGCCGCCTTGCGCATGTGACGCGCGTTGCTGACCGACGGCTTGCCGCCGTGCCGACCCGCCACGATGTCGTCCGACAACGCCTGAATGTCGCCTCGGGTGACATCGGCCGCGATCTTCCGGCCGAGCTTCGGGCCGATGAAGCGGCGCAGATGGCTCGCCGTGTTCTCCCAACTTTCCAGCCGGGGCCGCATCTCGCCGTCCGCCTTGCGAACCGGCGTCTGCATCCACTCGATCCGCTCCTCAATGATCTCATCAACGGTTTTGCCCCGCCGCGCCTTGAGCACCTTCTGCTGCCGCAGGCTCTCGGCGATGTTCTCGCCGTTGCCGATCCGCATTCTCAGGGCATAGACCTCGGTGCGGGCATGCTCGACGGTGAAGGTTTCGCGATTGTAGATGCCGAGCCATTTGGACCGTTGCTTACCGGTGGCCGGGTCGGTGAACTTGAAATTGAAAGTGGCGATGCCTATCGGGATGATGCTGACATAGAGGCCGGGGCATTTGCGGTCGTAGATTTTGGTCCGTTTGGCAACGCGCTTTTCGCAGAGGCGGTCGGTCAAGATGACGCTGCCATTGCGGGCGCGCTTGCCACCGGAGGCGGTGGTGATGGTAGTATCCATTCGGTTTCGGCTCCTAAGGCTTGGGACCAAAGGGCTCGGCTTGGGCCTTTCAGTTTTGTCGTGCGGACGCTGAAAGACTTAGGGCCGGGCCCTAGATTTGACGAAACCCACCGAAGCGTCCCGAAACAGGCTAGACAAAAAGGGCTTGTTTTAAAGGGTTTTTGTAGTCCCGGCGGGTCTCGCCGATTGACAAAATATAGACGTGTGGTCCTGGCCGTCGTTGCTACGGTCAAGCTCTGGCGGATGCGGCATTCGTGTCAACCGGCGCGGTGCCGGCGACTTTCGCTGGGGTGAGGGAGGCCAGAAGGAACTCGGCTCCCGGGAGAGCGCGGCATAAGCCGTCCGACCACTGCGCAGGGAAGGCCGTGTGTTCGGCTTCACCTGTATGCCGCTGTGCAGTTTTTCTGCGTGTGCCTTCGCACAGCGGACCGTGGGTGCCAGCCGGCACCCGGCCTTCCCTGCGCCCTCTTGGATAAGAGGGTGGAGAGATGAAGCAAAGCTCGGGCGAAAAGCGCCGCGAGGAGGCGAACCTGTGTCTGCGACCACACGCGCCGTCATCCCCCGGCTTGACCGGGCGATCCAGTACTCCGAGACGGCAGTGATTGAACCGAGAGGCCGCGGCGTACTGGATTCCCCGCATTCGCGGGGAATGACAGCGTCATTTGGAGGACGACGGCGATGCTCCATACTCCGTCATTGCGAGGAGCCCTTGCGACGAAGCAATCCAGAGTCTTTCCGCGGAGGGATTCTGGATTGCTTCCGCCTACGCCAAGGCTTCGGCGGACAAGTCGCTGCGCTCGCAATGTTGAGAGAGCGAGCGCCACGCTGCGCGCTCGTACACCGGACGGACACGAGAGCGTCCCATCACCACGAAATCGGTATTCTCTGCGCAAATCCACCCAAATCCGAATCAGGACCCAACGGCTGGCGGTCGAGCGGCCGGTTGTTGTTCTCGCGCGCGAACGAGGCGCCCGGCGGCAAGGCATAGTCGCTGAACTTGCGCTCGCCGGGGAGCACCTCGGTCCCGCCATCCAGCCAGGACCGCTTGCTGACATAGAGCCGCGTATGCGGACTGGACCGGTAGGAACGATTGGGACCGTGCGGGCCATACTCATAAACGGCATTTTGTGCCGTTCGCGATTGGTCGCGCTTGCCGGTGGTGGCGGCATATGCGGTGAAGGTCGAAGCGAGAAGGGCGACCAGCACCGCTCTGGTCATGGCAATCGTGTTCATCGGCAAACATCCTTGCGGGTTCCTGATGTCGCCGCCTCTCGCACCGGCTTAAGGGCCTGTAAAGAATCCGGGCGTTGCGCGATGTTGCTGAACGTCAGCAAGGGCAAGCCGCCTGCGCGGCAGCTTCGACGCCGGTCGGTTGCCATTGACAGCCCGCGCGCTTGTCGTGGCCTCCACATTCACGCCACTGATCAACCAATCAAATTCAACGACCGGAAACACTACAGCAATCTCAAAGCCACACCGCGGCCACAGCCGTCTCGTTTCAGAGCAGGCGAGGTACTGTTGAGGTGTGGAATGTCGTTTTTGCGGGCCTGGCTGGTCGTTGCGGCGGTGAGTGGCGTGTCGATTGCAATCTCACTGCCGCTTGCGCTGTTGCCGCGGCCGGCGGCCGCGCAGGCGGTGGAGACGATCGTCGTCGAAGGCAATCGTCGCGTGGAGGCCGAGACGGTCCGCTCCTACTTCAGGCCGGGGCCCCGCGGGCGTTTCGATCAATCGGCGGTCGACGAGGGTCTCAAGGCGCTGATCGGGACCGGCCTGTTTCAGGACGTGAAGATCAACCGGGCCGGCGGCCGCATCGTGGTGTCGGTGGTCGAAAACGCCGTGATCGGTCGTGTTGCCTTCGAGGGCAACAAGAAGATCAAGGACGAGCAACTCTCGGCCGAGATCCAGTCCAAGCCGCGTGGCACCTTCTCGCGGGCGCTGGTGCAATCCGACACGCTGCGAATCGCCGAGATATATCGCCGGTCCGGCCGTTACGACGTGCGCGTCACGCCTGAAATCATCGAGCAGCCGAACAATCGCGTCGACTTGATCTTCACGGTCGAGGAGGGCGTCAAGACTTCGGTCAAATCGGTCGAGTTCATCGGCAACAGCGCGTTCTCGTCCTATCGCCTGCGCGACGTCATCAAGACGCGCGAATCGAACCTGCTGAGCTTCCTCGCCAGCGGCGACATCTACGATCCCGATCGCGTCGAGGCCGACCGCGACCTGATCCGTCGTTTCTATCTCAAGCATGGTTTCGCCGACGTCCAGGTCGTGGCCGCGCTCACCGAATACGATCCGGAGAAGAAGGGCTTTCTCGTCACCTTCAAGATCGAGGAAGGACAGCAATATCGGGTCGGAGCGGTGAATTTCCGCTCCAGCATTCCCAATTTCGATGCAGGCTCGCTGCGCACCTATTCGCGCGTCAGCGTCGGCTCGCTCTACAACGTCGAATCGGTCGAGAAGTCGACCGAGGAGATGCAGATCGAGGCCTCGCGCCGCGGTTACGCCTTCGCCGTGGTCCGTCCCGGCGGCGACCGCAATTTCGAGACCCACACCGTCTCGGTCGTGTTCAACATCGACGAGGGCCCGCGCACCTATATCGAGCGCATCAACCTGCGCGGCAACACCCGCACGCGCGACTACGTGATCCGCCGCGAATTCGACCTCTCGGAAGGCGATGCCTACAACCGCGCCCTGGTCGACCGCGCCGAGCGGCGGCTGAAGAACCTGGATTACTTCAAGAGCGTCAAGATCGTCACCGAGCCCGGCTCGTCGAGTGACCGCGTGATCCTGATCGTCGACATGGAAGAGAAATCGACCGGCGATTTCTCGATCTCGGGCGGCTACTCCACGACGGATGGCGCACTGGCCGAGGTCTCGGTCTCCGAGCGCAACCTGCTCGGCAAGGGACTCTACGCCAAGGCGTCCGTCAGCTATGGCCAGTACTCGCGTGGCATATCTCTATCCTTTGTCGAGCCCTACCTGCTCGACTATAGGCTGGCGCTCGGATTCGACACCTATTGGCGCCAGCAATTGTCGAACAGCTATACGAGCTACGGCGTGACGACGCTGGGCTTCTCTCCGCGCCTGGGCTTTGCGTTGCGCGAGGACCTCTCACTCCAGCTCCGCTACTCGCTCTATCAGCAGAGCATCACGCTCTCCAGCGCGTACAATAATTGTAACAACAGCGCATCGAACACGTCACTGGCCTTCAACCCGACGCCGGCCTACATCAAGAATGTTCTGGGCGGCGTCGACCCGACCAATTCCACGGACTCCGGCGTTTATGGATACGGCTGCTACGGCGACGGCGAATCGAGCTTGCCGGTCAGGAAAGAGCTGGCCAACGGCGCCACCTGGACGTCGGCGCTCGGCTACACCTTGAACTACAATACGCTCGACAACACCAAGAACCCCACCGACGGGTTGCTGATCGACTTCCGGCAGGATTTCGCCGGGGTCGGCGGCGATGTGACTTATCTGAAGACTGCGATTGACACGAAGTATTACACGCCGCTCGTGTCCGAGATCGTCAGCGTGATCCACCTTCAGGGCGGCATCCTCAACAAGATCGGCGACCAGGATCTGCGCATGCTTGACCATTTCCAGATGGGACCGAACCTTGTGCGCGGATTCGCTTCGAACGGCATCGGTCCGCGTGACATCACTTACTGGAGCCTGGGCGCGAGCGGCGATGCGCTCGGCGGCACGAAATACTGGGGCGCGTCGATGGAGTTGCAGATGCCGTTCTGGTTCCTGCCCAAGGAGGTCGGCCTGAAGGGCGCGATCTACGCCGATGCCGGCTCGCTCTGGGGCTATCAGGGGCCAACGTCATGGACGGCCACCGGCGAAGTCAACACGGCGGCCTGTCCGACCTGCGGGCTGCAATATGACGACGGCAATGTGGTGCGATCGTCGGTCGGCGTCGGCTTGATCTGGGCCTCGCCGTTCGGGCCGCTGCGCTTCGACTATGCCGTGCCGATCACCAAGGGCAAATACGACATCGTCCAGGAGTTCAGGTTCGGCGGCGGCACGTCGTTCTAGCGATGCGGCGCCGGCACCGCGCTTCTCTCGTCACGTGAAGCACGTCGCTCCATTTGATCGTGCGTTTGTGAAAACGTGTGAAGCTCGCCTCGTGCGCGCACGTGGACAGTCGCTTCCGGATGTTGGATAATGCGTACCTGAAATTGCAGGACACTGTGGCCTGCGCTCTGACTTCCACAGAAAGGCAAATCCGATGACGCAGGCAGGCGCCTATGGACAAAGGCTCGGGCAGTTCCTGCGTCTGAAGGAGGCGCCGCCGGCCCTGATCACGCGCTCGCTGCGCAGCGCCGAGCTCGCGGTCACCGAAACCCGGAATGATCGCCCGGTGCCCGGTCTGTCCGGTTCGCTGACGGCCGAAGACGCCTTTCTCGTCAGCCTGAAGCTTCACGACTACCCGGATTGCGAGCTCTGGGAGCGTGGCAAGTGTATCATGAAGGCGGACGTCCACGCCGGTACGACCTATCTCTACGATCTCAAGCGCGATCCGCGCTATGTGATCGACAAGCCGTTCCACTCGCTGTTTTTCTACATTCCGCGATCGGCACTCGATAGCATCTCCGAGCAGTGCAATGCGTCGCGCATCGACGAACTCGACTGTCAGATCGGCGTTGGCCATGACGACGGAATCATCCGCCACATCGGCGCGTCGCTGCAGCAAGGCCTGCGCAGGCCGGACGAGGCCAACCAGCTTTTCATCGACCACATGATGCTCGGGCTGACTGCCCATGTCGCCCAGACTTATGGCGGGCTCCAGCGCAGGGCCGGACCCACCCGCGGCGGGCTCGCTCCGTGGCAGGCGAAACGTGCCTGCGAGAGACTGGAATCCGACCTCGGCGGCAAGCTCTCGCTACAGAAGATCGCGACCGAGCTCGACCTCTCAGTCAGCCATTTCTCCCGTGCATTTCGAATTTCCGTCGGCCTGCCACCGCACCAATGGCTGCTTCATCAGCGGGTGAAGGCCGCCAAGCAGTTGATGACCGTTCGCGACCTGCCGCTGACGGAGATCGCGATCTCGGCCGGGTTCGCCAACCAGAGTCACTTCACGCGCGTGTTTTCCTCGATTGCCGGCGTCAGCCCGGCGGTGTGGCGCCGCGAGGCGCTCGGCGCCTTGCGCGCCGGGACGTGAGCCCGCTGATCTGGGGCGCCAGTGCCCTCAACGGCGTTTCGCCAGTGAAATGGCGTAGGCGGTGCGCCGCGCCGCAAAGATCTCATCCGGCGGATGACCGATGCCATCGGCGAGGTTGGCTGGATTGAAAATGGACGCGTCGCAAGCCTGGTTCGGTTCGAATCCCGTGATCACGATCGTGCCCAGGCGCACCTCTTCGCGGCTGTCCTCGTCCGGCCAGCGTATGGTCACGTCCATGACGGGGTCGCCGGGACGGTCGAGCAGCGCCATCACGTTGAAGCGGACATCGCCGGTGCCGATTCGTGTGTTCAGGTCGACGTGCAGGAAGTCGGCGGGCTTCGTCTCGGCTTCCTGCTCGGTCAGCGTGACGTCGTCGCCGACCGGGGCGACCTTGAACTTGACGAAGCGCGTCTCGCCTCGCGCGCTGGTCGCCGGAAAGGCGTGCACGCCCCAATAAGTCGTGCCGGCAAAACTCGCGGGCAGCGGGCGCGCGGCGACATAGTTCGCCTGATTGAGCGTTTCGGGATTAGCCGCCGAGAAAGCTGCGACCTTCGCCTCATCTGGCCTGCCGTCCGGCCCGGGGATGCGCGCCTCGAGGAAGGCCAGCATCTGCTCGGGCGTCCTTGCAAAATGCACGGGAGCGCTCTCCGTGAGGATGTCGGATCGATGATCCCCGTCGCCCAGTCTGAAGCTGAAGCCGCGCAGCACGCGGTTGGTATCAGCCACGTCAGGATTGCCGCCGCCTACCGAGAAGCGTGCCAGCACGCGCGACGGTCTCGTGAAGCTCTGCGATCTCGTGACGTCCCCCGCGCGGTCCGACGGGGTGTAGGTGCCGCGAACACACCAGCCCTTGGCGAAGCTCGCGCGCACTTTCGGCGGATTGCCGGCGACCGTCTTCAGGGCATCGACGATGGAGGCGGGTGTTGCGACGCCGTTCGGGCTCTCTGACAAGGCGGACCTCTCGCATGCGGGCCCCGCTTCTAGGCACGCTTCGGGTCATGAGTCTTTCCCAAAGCGGGCACGATTTGCCCGATCCCGCCACGATCGATCGGGCAGCGACAACCCGTATGCTCAGCCGCCGAGAATGCGACGGCAGGCGTCGACGAACACCTGCGCGCCGGTGACGATGTCGGCATCGGCGGTGTTCTCGGTCCAGTGATGGCTGATGCCGCCGATCGATGGCACGAACAGCATCGCCGCGGGCATGATCGTTGCAAGCATCTGCGCATCGTGCCCAGCGCCGCTGGGCATGCGGACGGATCGTCCGCCGGCCAGGGCCTTGCTCGCGGCTTCGATGGCATCCTGAAAGCCGGTGTTCATCATGGCCGGCGCCCCGGTGCGCAGTTTCTCCACGGTGACGGTGCAGGGCCCCTTCGCGTTGACCTCGTCCGCCATGGTCCGCAGCAACTGCTCGAGCCGCGCGATGACCGCCGGGTCGTCGTCGCGGATCTGGAACAGCATTTCTGCTCCACCCGGAATGATGCTCGGAGCGCCGGGATCGAGCGTGATGCGACCGGTGGTCCACACCGTGCGCGGGCCGCAGGCATCAGGGAAACGTTCATCGATCGCGACACAGAATTTGGCCAGCGCCAGGCCGGCATCCTTTCGCACGGCCATGCGGGTGGTGCCGGCGTGGTTCTGCTCGCCGACGAAATTGATCCGGTATTGCCAGATGCCAACGATGGAGGTCACGACGCCGATCGCGAGGCGGCCGCTTTCAAGCGTGTCGCCCTGTTCGATATGCGCCTCCAGATACCCGACGTGCCGGCCTGGCGGGGCGGTGATGCGCGGGCGCCCCGAGAGCCCCATCTCGGCGAGTGCATCGCGCATGGTGCGGCCGCTGGTGCGGTCGCGGGCAGCATCGACGTCGGCCTCGGTCACCTGGCCGACATAGGAGCGCGAGCCGAGGAAATGCCCAAAATGTCCTTCCTCGTCGCACCAGGCGGCGACCTCGACCGCGCCCTTGAACGAGGGATCGGCATTGAGCACGCGTGCGGCTTCGAGCGCATAGACGACGCCGAGTGGACCGTCGAGCCAGCCGGCGTAATTCTGGCTTTCCAGATGCGATCCCGCCAGCAGCTTCGGCCCGGGTTTTGCGGAGGTACCGAAGACATTGCCGATGCCGTCGATCGCGGCCGAGAGGCCGGCGTCGGGCAGCTTCCGCACCAGCCAGTCCAGCGAAAGCTTGTGTGGCTCGGAGAAGGTCGGCTTGTGCACGCCGGTCTTGTAGGCGCCGATGGCGCGCAGCGCATTGAGGTCGGCGAGGACGCGCTTCCCGTCGGCGCGGGGCTGGGTGTCAGGCATGTTCGGCAACTTTCAGCGCCTCGGTGCGGATCTCCTCGACCAGCCGCTCCTTGAGCTGGACGAATTCCGGCGTGGTCTTGATCTTGTAGGAACGCGGATGCGGCAGGTCCACATGGATCTCGGCCTTGATGCGGCCGGGGCGCGCGCTCATGACGATGACGCGGCTGCCGAGGAAGATCGCCTCCTCGATGTCGTGGGTCACGAACAACACGGTCTTTTGGTCGCGCTCCCAGATCCCGAGCAGCATCTCCTGCATCAAGGCACGGGTCTGGTTGTCCAGCGCGCCGAAGGGCTCGTCGAGCAGCAGGATTTTCGGATCGTTGGCGAGCGCGCGGGCGATCGCCGTGCGCTGCTGCATGCCGCCGGAGAGCTGCTTGGGCCAGTGGTTCTCGAAGCCGGATAATCCGACCTGGCGGATGAAAGCGTCGGCGATCCTGTTCCGCTCGTCTTGCGACACGCCGCGCTCGCGCAGGCCGAAGGCGATGTTCTCGCGTACGGTCAGCCAGGGGAACAGCGTGTAGGACTGGAACACCATGCCGCGATCGGCGCCCGGGCCGGTCACCTCACGCCCGTCGAGCGTGACACGCCCGCTGGTCGGGCGATCGAGGCCAGCGACGATGCGGAGCAGCGTAGACTTGCCGCAGCCGGACGGGCCGAGGATGGTGACGAAGTCGTTGTTGCCGATGACGAGATCGGTCGGCTCCAGCGCCCTGGTCGGCGCATTGCCGTGGCGCGCAGGAAAGGTGCGCGAGACCTGCTCGATCTTGAGGATCGTCATGCGAGCCTCCACGGAAACAGCCAGGCGTTGAACGCCTTGAACATGAAGTCCGAGAGGAGGCCGATCAGTCCGATCACGATGATGCCGAAGATGATCTGGCCGGTGTTGAGCAGCGCCTGGCTGTCGGTGATCATGTGGCCGATGCCCGAGGACGAGCCGATCAGCTCGGCGACGATGACATAGGTCCAGGCCCAGCCGAGCACCAGCCGCAGGATCTCCGCGATTTCGGGGGCGGAGGAAGGCAGCAGCACGCGGCGGATGATGCCGCGGTCGCTGGCTCCGAGTGTATAGGCCGCCTCCACCAGATCACGCCGCGTCGCTCCGACCGTCACGGCGACCATCAGGATGACCTGGAACACCGAGCCGATGAAGATGACCAGCAGCTTCTGCAATTCCCCGATGCCGGCCCAGAGGATCAGCAGCGGAATGAAGGCGGATGCAGGCAAGTAGCGCGCGAAGGAGACGAACGGCTCCAGGAACGCTTCGACCGGCTTGTAGGCCCCCATCAGCACGCCGAGCGGCACAGCGATGATTGCCGCGAGTGCAAAGCCGCCGACGACGCGCCAGACCGTCATGCCGATGTCGTACACGAAGCCCTGCTTGGCTAGCAGATCATAACCTTCCTGCACCATGGTCAGCGGGTTCGCGAGGAACGTCTTCGACACATGGCCGCCGAGCGTCGCCCAGGACCAGAGGGCAACGAACAGCACGAAGAATGCAAGGCCGTACGCCATGCGTTGCTTCGATGTCACGGGATCCAGGGGACGCATCAAACTGTCTATCCGAATAGTCGATCATGTGCCGGCTCCGCCTCCTGGCGGAACCGGCAGCTTGCAGAAGTTACTTGATGAAGCTCGCGTCGAAGAGGTCCTCGACCTTCGGCGCGGTCTTGATGATGCCGATCTCGAGCAGGAGCTCGGCGGCCTCCTTGTTGAACGTCAGGAAATCGCCGGCAAAGAACTTCTGGTTCGCGGCCTTGTCCTGCCAACGCAGATATTTCGCCGAGTTGCCGAACTGCTCGCCGGACTGCTTCACGTCGGCGCCCATGATCTCGTAGGCCTTTGCCTGATCCTTGGCGATCATGTCGAGCGCCTCGAAATAGCTGTCGGCGAGCGCCTTGGCGGCCTTCGGGTTCTCGGTGAGGAACTTCGGCGTGCAGCCGAACGTGTCCATGACCATCGGGTAGTCGAGCGTGGTCGCGATGATCTTGCCCTTGTCGGGCGCGGCGCGAACCGTCGAAAGATACGGTTCATACGTCATCGCGGCATCGTTCTGGCCGGAGACGAAGGCCTGCGCAGCCGCAGCCGGCTCGAGGTTGACGACGGTGACGTCCTTCACCGACAGACCGTTCTTCTTGAGCATCCAGGCCAGCGCGAAATAAGGCGAGGTGCCGGGCGCGGAGGCCGCGACGGTCTTGCCCTTCAGATCCTTGATCGAAGCCAGGTCGTTGCGCACGGCCATGCCGTCGGCGCCGTAGCTCTTGTCGAGCTGGAAGATCTGCTTGGTCGCAACGCCGTTGGCGTTCCAGGAGATCCAGGTCTCGACGGTCGTTGCCGCGCACTGGACGTCGCCGGAGGCGATCGCGAGGTGACGGTCCTTCTGCGGGATTTTCTTGATGGTGACGTCGAGGCCATTCTTCTTGAAGATGCCGGCCTCCTTCGCCAGCGTCAGCGGCGCGAAGCCGGTCCATCCGGAGATGCCGATGCCGACCTTGACGTCGTCGGCGAGCACCGGAGTGGCGGTCGCGAGGGCAATGATTGTCACAAATACTTTCGAACTACGCATGATTGTCGTCCTCTTGCCGATCGATGGATTGACGTCCTGTTGATCCTTGTCGGTCCATTTGGACCGTTGCCCGAAGCATTGCACGAACTGTGCCGACATTATTCTCTCAGCCTCCCTTGAATCGGGCGACAAGGCGGTGAGAGTCACCGGGATAAAGCAACCGCACCGCGGTGATGGTGCGCGCGCTGCGCCAGGTATAGCGGTCGATCACGAGGCAGGGCGCGCCGATTGCGATGTCGAGCGCCTTCGCCGCGCGATCATCCGCAACGATGGCGCTGATGGTATGCTCGGCCTCCGTCCATGGCACATGATGTAGCAGCCACGAGCCCGGCGGCTCGCGCGAGAAATCCGCGGTCGCAGCATTCGGCACGGACGACAGATCGATCAGTCTGTCCTCGACGGCGAAGGGCACGTTGTCGGCGCTGTGCCGGCAGGCGATCGCGACCACCTTGCCGGCCTTCTTGACGCCGAGGCGGTCGCGGTCAGCGGCGGTCGCCGTGCGCAGCTTGCGGCCGATCAGCTCGTAGCCGTAAGCGCGGCCGAGCGCGATGATTTCGGCGCGGATGTCGGCGATCTTGAGCACGGCGGACTGGTGCAGCGGGCGGCGCACGAAGGAGCCGGCGCGCCGCCGTCGCTCGATCAGGTCGGCCTGCGCCAGCTCCGACAGCGCCTTGTTCACTGTCATGCGCGAGCAGCCGTAGCGTGCGACCAGCTCGTGCTCAAAGGGGATGCGATGCCCGGGCGGCCATTCGCCGGTCAAAATGCGCTTTTCGATATCGGCGCGGATTCGCTTGTAGAGCGTGGGCTTGTCGCTCGCATCGGTCGCGAGGCTCATGCGACGAGCCTCCGGATGGAGGCGTTGAAGCGCTCCCGTGCGGCTTGGCGCAGCTTGTGCCGGCCATTCTCGACGACCTTGTCGCCGCCGGCCCAGACGCAATCGATCGCGCCGCCGCCGGCCGCGAAGATCCAGCCGTCGATGATGGCGTCGCGTGCGCGCCCCGCCAGCGACGGATGTGCCGTGTCGAGCGTGACGATGTCAGCGCGCGCACCCGGCGCGAGGCCGACGGTCGTCTGTGCCATCGCCTGCGCGCCGCCCGCGAGCGCTTGATCGAACAGCGTGCGTCCGGTCGAGCGCCCCGCGCCGCTGGAGAGTACGTTACGCTGACGATGCTTCAGACGCTGACCGTATTCGAGCTGGCGCAACTCGTCGGCGACGCCGATCAGCACGTTGGAATCGGTGCCCACACCGAATGCGCCGCCGGCGGCGAGGAATTCGCGCGCCGGAAAGATGCCGTCGCCGAGGCTTGCTTCGGTGATGGGGCAGAGACCCGCGACCGCGCCGGTCTTGGCGAATGCAGTGACTTCCTCATCCGTCGTGTGGGTGGCGTGGATGAGGCACCAGCGTTGATCGACGGGCGCGTGCTCCAGCAGCCATTGCACCGGCCGCCGGCTCGACCAGGCCAGGCAATCCTCGACTTCCTTCACCTGTTCGGCGGCATGAATGTGCACCGGTCCGCCATCGGCCAGCGGAATGATCGCGGCGAGTTCGTCCGGCGTCACCGCGCGCAAGCTGTGCGGCGCGATGCCGATATTGGCGCCCGGCAATGTTGCGATGGCCGTCCGTGATGCAGCCATCAGGGCGGCGAACTGATCGACCGAGCAGATGAAGCGGCGCTGGCCGCCATGCGGCGCTGCGCCGCCGAAGGAGCCATGCGCATAAAAACTCGGCAGCAGTGTCAGTGCAATGCTTGAAGCTTCGGCAGCCTGTGCGATGCGCGCGGCCATCTCGCCGAGATCAGCGTAGGGCGAGCCATCGCGATCATGATGGAGATAGTGGAATTCGCCGACGCGGGTAAAACCCTGCTCCAACATCTCGACATAGAGCAGCGTCGCGACCGCCACGACGTCATCCGGCGTCATCGCCAGCGCGAAGCGATACATCGTCTCGCGCCAGGTCCAGAAGGTATCGGTGCTGTCGCCGCGCAACTCGGCGAGGCCCGCCATGCTGCGCTGGAACGCGTGGCTGTGCAGGCTCGCCAATCCCGGAAGCGCGATGGCGTGGCGCTCGTCGCCGGTCGCCGGCGCCACATTCGGCGTCACCGCCGCGATCGCGCCGGCGGTGACGACCACCTGCACGTCATTGGCCCAGCCCGAGGGCAGGAGCGCGGAGGCGAAATGCAGTCGGGTCATGATTACACGCCGGCTGGACAGAACCGCCCCACGATTATATGTCTAGACATATAAGTCAAGCATCCCACGAAGGGGCCGTTGCATGGCAGAGCGCTTCGACCGGATCTGGCACAATGCCCGGCTCGCCACGATGCGGGCTGACCGTCCTGACCTTGGCGAGATCGAGCGGGGCGTAATCGCCACGCGCGGCGGCCGTATCGTCTATGCGGGTGCGCAGACCGAGTTTCCGTCGGATGCCGATGCGGCCGAGAGGATCGATTGCGAGGGACGCTGGATCACGCCCGGCCTCGTCGATTGCCATACCCATCTGGTCTATGGGGGCAACCGCGCGCACGAGTTCGAGCTGCGCCTGAAGGGGGCGAGTTACGAGGAGATCGCGCGCGCCGGCGGCGGCATCGTCTCGACGGTGGCTGCGACGCGGAAGGCGAGCGAGGCCGAGCTCGTCGCAGGCGCGCTGCCGCGGCTCGATGCGTTGATCGCCGAGGGCGCAACCGTGGTCGAGATCAAGTCCGGCTACGGCCTCGATACCGAAACCGAGATGCGTCAGCTTGCCGCCGCGCGCAGCCTCAGTGGCCAGCGGCCGGTTGCGATCCGCACCTCCTTCCTCGGCGCGCATGCACTGCCGCCGGAGGCGGAGGGCAACAAGGATCGCTACATCGATTTGGTCTGCAGGGAGATGCTCCCCGCGGTGGCCAAGGCTGGCCTTGCCGACGCGGTCGACGCCTTCATGGAGGGCATAGCGTTCTCCGCCGAGCAGACCGAGCGGGTGTTCGAGACGGCGAGGGGGCTTGGACTGCCGGTCAAGCTCCATGCCGATCAGCTCTCGAATCTCGGCGGTGCTGCGCTTGCCGCGAAATTCTCGGCGCTCTCTGCCGATCATCTCGAGCACACCGACGAAGCCGGCGCTGCCGCGATGGCGAAGGCCGGAGCGGTGGCGGTGCTTCTGCCCGGCGCCTTCTACTTCATCCGCGAGACGCAAAAGCCGCCGGTCGAGACGTTTCGCAGGCTTGGCGTGCACATGGCGCTGGCGACCGACTGCAATCCGGGCAGCTCGCCGCTGACCTCGCTGCTGCTCGTGATGAACATGGGGGCGACCCTGTTCCGGATGACAGTGACCGAATGCCTTGCCGGCGTGACGCGCGAGGGGGCGCGGGCGCTTGATGTGCTGGATGAGACCGGCACGTTGGAGGCCGGCAAATGGTGCGATCTCGCGATCTGGGACATCGAGCGGCCGGCCGAGCTGGTCTACCGCATCGGCTTCAATCCGCTGTACGGGCGGGTATGGAGGGGGCAGTGACGGAGCAGGACACAGCGATCGTCGTCAGACCGGGCACGGTCGGTCTCGATGATCTCGCGTGTGTGCTCGATGGTGCGCCCGTCGTGCTCGATCCCTCGTTCTGGCCGCGCGTCGAAGCCGCGGCGGAGATCGTCGCAAGAGCCGCGTGCGCGGATGTCCCGGTCTATGGCATCAACACCGGCTTCGGGAAGCTTGCGTCGAAGCGCATTCCGCCGGACCAGACCGCGCTGCTCCAGCGCAACCTGATCGTCTCGCACTGCTGCGGCGTCGGCCCCGCGACACCCGAATCGATCGTGCGGCTCATGATGGCGCTGAAGATCGTCTCGCTCGGCCGCGGCGCCTCCGGCGTCCGCCGCGAGGTGATCGAGCAGCTGCAGGACATGCTGGCGCAGGGTGTCTATCCGCTGGTGCCGCAGCAGGGCTCCGTGGGCGCCTCCGGCGATCTTGCACCTCTAGCGCATATGACGGCGGTGATGATCGGCGAAGGGCAGGCGATCGTTGACGGGAAAACTGTATCAGGCGCTGAGGCACTAAAGGCCGCCGGTCTCGCGCCGTTGACGCTTGGCCCCAAAGAGGGCCTCGCGCTGATCAACGGCACGCAGTTCTCGGCCGCCTATGCCATCGCCGGCGTGCTGCGCGCATTTCGCCTCGTTCGCGCCGCGCTGGTCACTGGGGCGCTGTCAGTCGATGCGGCGATGGCCTCGACGGCGCCGTTCCGTCCCGAAATCCAGGCGCTGCGCGGTCATGCCGGGCAGATCGCGGCGGGCGCGACGCTAACGGCGCTGCTCGACGGCAGCGACATCCGCCTGTCGCATCTCGAAGGCGACGAGCGCGTGCAGGACCCTTATTGCCTGCGTTGCCAGCCGCAGGTCGCGGGCGCGGCGCTCGACCTGATCACGCAGGCGGCGCGCACGCTGATCATCGAGGCCAACGCCGTCACCGACAATCCGCTGGTGCTGGTCGAGACCTGCGAGATCGTCTCCGGCGGCAATTTCCACGCCGAGCCGGTGGCCTTTGCCGCCGACGCGATTGCGCTCGCGCTATCGGAGATCGGCGCGATCAGCGAGCGGCGCATCGCGACGCTGGTCGACCCCGCGCTCAACTTCGGCTTGCCGCCGTTCCTGACGCCCGACCCCGGCCTCAATTCCGGCTTCATGATCGCCGAGGTCACGGCGGCCGCGCTCTATGCCGAGAACAAGCAGCGCGCGCTCGCCTGCTCGATCGATTCGACGCCGACCAGCGCCAACCAGGAAGATCACGTCTCGATGGCCGCACATGCCGCGCGGCGCCTGTCCGACATGGCCGACAATCTCACCGCCATTCTCGGCATCGAGCTCCTGGTTGCCGCCCAAGGCATCACGCTGCGCGCGCCGCATGCGACCAGCGCGCCGCTCGTTGCTGTCATTGCCGCGCTTCGTGAACAAGTGCCCGCACTCGGTGCCGACCGCTACATGGCAGGCGATCTCGCCAAGGCAGCTGCGCTGATCGAGGCCGACGCGTTGCCGGCCATCGCGATCACTGCACTTCCATCCGATCCGTTTCCGAGACTTGACTAAGAGGTCCGCATGAACCGCCGACTGGACAATGACCGTACCATCCGCGCGCCCCGCGGCAGCGAGATCAGCGCCAAGAGCTGGCTGACGGAAGCGCCCTTGCGCATGCTGATGAACAATCTCGATCCCGATGTGGCGGAGCGGCCGAGCGAGCTCGTCGTCTATGGCGGCATCGGCCGCGCCGCGCGCGACTGGGAGAGCTTCGACCGGATCACGGCGGCCTTGCGCAAGCTCGAAAACGACCAGACCTTGCTGATCCAATCCGGAAAACCGGTCGGTGTCTTCCGCACCCATGCCGACGCGCCGCGTGTCTTGATCGCGAACTCCAACATCGTGCCGCACTGGGCGACGCTCGATCATTTCAACGAGCTCGATCGGAAGGGCCTGATGATGTACGGCCAGATGACTGCGGGCTCCTGGATCTATATCGGCAGCCAGGGCATTGTGCAGGGCACCTACGAGACCTTCGTCGAGGTCGGTCGTCGCCACTATGGCGGCAGCCTCGCCGGCAAATGGATTCTCACCGCCGGCCTCGGCGGCATGGGCGGAGCGCAGCCGCTGGCCGCGACCATGGCCGGCGCTTCGATGCTCGCGGTCGAATGCCAGCCGAGCCGCATCGAGATGCGCTTACGCACCGGCTATCTCGATCGCCAGGCCGCAACCCTCGACGAAGCGCTTGCCATCATGGAAGAGGCCGCGAAGACGAAGAAAGCGGTCTCGGTCGGCCTGCTCGGCAATGCCGCCGAGATATTCCCGGAGCTGGTCCGCCGCGGTGTCAAGCCCGACATCGTCACCGACCAAACCAGCGCGCATGATCCGATCAACGGATACTTGCCGAAAGGCTGGACGCTGGCCGAGTGGGAAGCCAAGCGCGCCGCCGATCCGAAATCGGTCGAGCGTGCCTCGAAGACGTCGATGGTCGAGCACGTGAAGGCCATGCTGGATTTCCACGCGCAGGGCATCCCGACGCTCGACTACGGCAACAACATCCGCCAGATGGCGCAGGACATGGGCCTGAAGAACGCCTTCGATTTCCCAGGCTTCGTTCCGGCCTATATTCGTCCGCTGTTCTGCCGCGGCGTCGGGCCGTTCCGCTGGGCCGCGCTCTCGGGCGATCCCGAGGACATCTTCAAGACCGACGCCAAGGTCAAGGAGCTGATGCCTGACGACAAGCATCTGCACAATTGGCTCGACATGGCCAAGGCGCGCATCAAGTTCCAGGGCCTGCCGGCGCGGATCTGCTGGGTCGGCCTCGGCGATCGCCATCGGCTCGGCCTTGCCTTCAACGAGATGGTGGCGCGCGGCGAATTGAAGGCGCCGATCGTCATCGGCCGCGATCATCTCGACAGCGGCTCGGTGGCAAGCCCCAACCGCGAGACCGAGGCGATGAAGGATGGATCGGACGCGGTATCCGACTGGCCTTTGCTGAACGCGCTGCTCAATTGCGCCAGCGGTGCGACCTGGGTCTCGCTACACCATGGCGGTGGCGTCGGCATCGGCTATTCGCAGCACGCCGGAATGGTGATCGTCGCCGATGGCACGCCGGAAGCCGCAAAACGTATCGAACGCGTGCTCTGGAACGATCCCGCCAGCGGCGTGATGCGCCATGCCGACGCGGGTTATGACATTGCGATCGACTGCGCCCGTGACAAGGGTCTCGATCTGCCGAGCTTGGCGAAGTAGCCGCGCCTCAGGCCACGACCTTGGCGCCGGCGCCGTCGAGGCGCAGCTGTTCCTTGGCGAGATAGTCGCCGATCGCATCGGCCGGCATGGGCTTTGCGAAATAATAACCCTGGATGAAGTCACACCCCAGGCGGCGCAGGGTGTCGAGCTGAGCACGAGTCTCGACGCCCTCGACGACGCAGGCGATCTCCATGTCGTCGCACAGGCCCGTAAGCGATTTGATGATCTTGTAGCTCACGGGATTGTCGTTGATGTCGGCGACGAAGCTGCGGTCGACCTTGATCTTGTCGAGCGGCAGCCGGTGCACGTGGCTGAGTGAGGAATAGCCGGTGCCGAAATCATCCAGCGAAATGCCGCAGCCCATCGCCTTCAGCGTCGCGATCGACTGCTGCGCGCGCACGAAGTCGAAAGTGACGGCGGTCTCGGTGATCTCGAAATCGATCCGGTGCGGCGGCAGCCCGCTCTTCTCGATGATGGCGATCAGCGGCAGAATGCCTTCGGCCGCGCAGACATCGTGCGCGGAGAGGTTGAACGACAGGCGAATCTGGTTGGGCCAGGTCCTGGCGGTCGCGAGCGCGCGAACCAGCAGCGCCTGCGTCAGCGGCCGGATCAGGCCGATGCGCTCGGCAGCCGGAATGAAATCGGCCGGGGACACCAGACCAAGGCGCGAGCTATGCCAACGCGCCAGGACTTCGAAGCCGGCGGTGTGCTCGCTCATGGCGTCCACGATCGGCTGGAACACCAGGTCCATCTCGGTGCTGAAATCGGCACTGCGGAGCAAATTCTCGATGACGCCGCGGCTGCGGATCTCGGCCTCGAGCTCGCGCGAGAAGATCACGGTGCGGCCGCGCAGATGGCGCTTGGCATGATACAGCGAGTAGTCGGCGCATTCATAAAGCGCTTCCGACGTCGTCGCCGAGGTCGGGAGCAGGGCAAAACCAATCGAGCAGGACAGCCCGGTATGGGCGGTGTCGAGCTGGTAGGGCAGCTTGACCTGGTTACCGATGCGCTCGCCGAGCCGCATCAGATCGGCATCATCGGGATCGCCGCACACGACGAGGCCAAACTCGTCGCCGCCGAGCCTTGCAAATTCCACGCGCTGCGGGCCAAAGCCCTCGCAGACTTCGCGGATGCGGCGGCCCGCCTCGATCAGGACGCGGTCGCCGACAGTATGGCCGTAATTGTCGTTGATCGGCTTGAAACCGTCGAGGTCGATGATTCCGACCGCGACGCGAACGCTCCTGCGCTCGGCATCGGTAAAGGCGCTCGACAGCTCGGCGAAGAAGCGGCGGCGGTTCGGCAGCTCGGTGAGGGAATCGAGATTGGCAAGGCGGAAGTTCTCGTCCGAGAGCGCCTGTGTCGCCGCCTGCTGCGCAAGCAGCGACTTGCGGCTCGCGACGAGATCGGCGAAGTCGCGGTAGTAGATGAACAGCACCGTGACCATCGCGCCCGAGACCAGCAAATTGTTGACGGCGATCGCCTTCAGCGTCGGCTCGCCCGTAGCGAAGAAGAACAACACATAGGGCACGTCGACGATCAGCGTCACGATCAGCGCCGCCGAGCGTAGATGCATCAGCGAGAAGATGCAGCCGATCACGGTGACCGCCATGTAGAAGGCGACCTGGCTCTTGGCGAACGGATCGCCGTAGGGGTAGAGCGCGAAGGACCAGACGGTGAAGCCGGCGCCGATCGGCAGTGTCAGCCAGTTGGTGGCGCGCAGATTGCGCAGGATGTCGGCATCGCTGCGCACGAGGTGGCGCTGACGCAGCCACCAGAACGTACGGAGCGCTGCGAGCACGGTCAGCACAGAAGGCACGATCATCGTGAGCCAGTCCGGCGCCACGTTCACATAGGTGTAGGCGACAGCGATCGAGTTGCTCATAAGTAGGAAGTAGAGGAGCGGGACCTGCTTGGAGAAGGCGTCGAACTGCGCGCGTGTCAGATCCGGGTTGTCGGCGGGCACGCGAAACAGCCGCATCGCGGCGGCGAGATGAGACTTCAAATCGGCAACAGGCATTGCAATACGCGCCCCGGGTCCTTCAAAACCGGGCGATCTTGCATGGCGCGGGTAAAGGTCGCGTTAGGTGGGTTCCGCGGGAAAAGCCAGCGCAGGTTGCACGTGACTGCGGCATTTTCCGTCGGCGTGCATTGGTGAGGGTCTGTTAAGGATGTTGCGGCGGCAGAGCCGGGCGCTTCGCCGCCGGTCAACGCCGTGCGGCTACGTTCTGCTAACCATGTGCGGCGGCATAACGTATGCCGCACCACGCCTCCATTCGGGCGACGGTGTGGTGCGGCGTTTGATAGCCGCTATTTTTTCTCCAGCGCGGCCGTCTGCTTGGCGAGTTGCTTGTCGAACTCCTCCGACAGGCCGGTGACGTAGGTTGTAAGCTCCCCCGGCGCGACGAACGGGTTCGGCGCGCCGTCCTTCATCTGGGCGCGCTTGGCCTGCATGCCATAGACCTCCGGATGCGGCCCGAGCAGCACGTCGATCTTCATCGCCTTGGCCTTGGCGAATGTCGCGCGATAGTCGTCGACGATGCCGGGATAGGTCGGCTGACCGACCAGCCTGTTCAGCGCAACCGTGCCACTACAGAAGAACAACACCTCGCGGTTCTGATCGCCGTCCTTGACGCTCATCTCCCAGCTCGTGCAGCCCGGCGAGTGGCCGGGCGTTGCATGCGCCGTCAGCGTGACGTCGCCGAGCGTAACCTTGTCGCCTTCCTTCACCGTGCGGTCGACCTTCACCGCTGGGAAGGCGAGGTCCTCATTCTTCTCGTCGCCGGGATAGTAGCCGCCTTCGAGCAGCGGCTTGTCGCGCTCGCCGGCGATCAGCTGCGCGCCGGTCTCCTTCTTGATCTCGGCAAAACCGCCAGTGTGGTCGAGATGCGCATGCGTGTTGAGGATGATCCTGATGTCGGAAACCTTGAAGCCGAGCTTTGCGATATTGTCCTTGATCATGCCGGTCGACTGGGGCATCGCGGTATCCATCAGGATCAGGCCCTGCGATGTCTTGATGACGTAGACGGCGATGCCGCCGGTTCCGACATAGTAGATGTTGCCGATGAGCTGGAACGGCTCGAACGGCGCTGTCCACTTCTGCATGGCCGTCGCCAGGAAATCCTTGATGGTCTGCGCCTGCGCGCCCGTTGCGAACAATGCCAGCGCGCACAGCGCGGCCGCGAGCTTCGTCATAGTTTGCCTCCCACAGTGTTCTTGTCGTTTGATCGGGCGCGGAACTCGTGTGGCTCGACCGGTGCGCAAGTTACGTCGTGGCCGGCGTTGCGGGCAACTGCTTCGTGCCTGGAAATATGGATGTGCCGCGCGGGAACAACGCCGGTCGGCCGAAAGCGGTGCGAGACGCCTAGCGCCCGATCGTCACGCCGGCGGTCGAGCGCATGGCGTCCCGGAGGCTCGTCGCGTTCATGTCGTCGAGGACCTGCCGCGTCAGCACGGTGGTCTGGCCGGGCGTGTTGAGGATCGTCTCGCCGTGCGAGGAAGAGAGCCGATCGGCCTTGTAAGGCGCGGCCGGATCGGTGGCAGGAGCAGACGCATGACGTGGCCGTTTGCCCGCGGCCAGAGCGGGCTGCGAGATGCAGAAGGCGGCGATCAGGATCAGAGACAATGACCTTGCGCGCATATGCGATCTCCCATGTCGGGACATCAACCTAGCACATCGCATCGGTGTGCCGCAGAAGAAAGGATCAGGCGAGGGCGACCTGGCGCTCCCGCATCGGCTCGCGGGCGCGGTCGTGTTTCCCGGGCTCGGCGAGCCGGGTGAAGCTGCGCTGACTCGCATGCGCAGGCGCCTCGACGATGACGCCCTCGCAGACGATCTGCCCGCCGAGCATCCTGAATTCCAGCTTGTCGTAGCGCGGCATCGTCTCGCCGGGCGCCGGCGGCAGCAGTCCGACACTGCCCTGGATGTTGAGAGTGGCATCGCCGGTGCCGTGCAGGCGCGGATTCCACATCCTGATCCCGGTCTCGGCCCAGCGCTGCCGGATCAACGCGGCGCGGTCGGTGGGCTCTGCGACCTTTGGCCGAGGCTTCCGCGTGCTGAGTGTCTTCGCAGCGGGAGACTCGAGGATCGGCTCCGGCGCGACATCCGTGAGGACGATCGGTGTGTTGGCGGAAGCGTCCGCTGCGACGATCGTTGCGACAAGCGCGGAATCGCCGGCGAAGCCGGGCTCGATCTCTACGGCGACACTGGGAGACGCAGCCCTGTCGATGCTGCTCTCGGCAATATCCTCCGCCGAGACTTCGCTATCGGCAAGCGCGACACGCGAATCGTCCACGACGGCCAGCTCGACATCTGCTGCGAGGCCGGTGGAGGTGTCATCGTTGACGATGAGAACGGGTGCGTCAGCCGCCGCAATCGCGACCTCGGCGGCCGCGACCGGCGCCTCCTCCGCGATGGGTCCGACGTTGGCCTGGAGTTCGCAAGCTGGATCGCTGTTGACGAGGGGCTCGGGAACATCGACCGGCTCGACCTCGACGGCGGCGGTTGCGACCGCTGTCTCTTCCACGACGGCGGGTTCAGGGTTCGCTGGGAGTTCTGCGGGCGGATCGTTGCTTATGACTTCAGGAGCATCAACCGGCTCGCTCTCGGCCGACGAGACCGCAACTTCTTCGACGACGACCGGTTCGACGTCTACCGGCGTCTCCAGGGCTGGGTGGTCGCCGACGTCGATATCAATTGGCGCTGCCGACGGGCTTTCCGCGCTGACGGTATCATTCCCTGCCACCGGAGTCGCGACCGCGATCTCGGCGTCGCTGCAGCACGGAGCGGTGCTGAGGCCGGTGTCGAGAGACGGAGCTGCTTCTGCAATGTCGGTGGTGACGGCGGGTGAGTCGCTTGCGGCACTCGGTGCGACGTCGACACTGCCGCTGTGCGGCGGGGGCCGAAGCCGGGTGAACGCCCATTTCACCGCAGGGATGCGGCGCAGCAACGATATCAGTCTCGAAAGCACTGGGAGTTGTCCAAGAGGTACTCGGCGTGAGGCAATCGCTGATTCGTCAGCAATGTGAAAAACTGCCCCGGCCGTCACACCGATGTCAATCTAGGTGGGACCAATTGCAGAACATCCGCGCGCCATCGTGCGCATCGCGCGATCGTCTGGTGACGGCCGCCGCTTCAACTGGAAGAGAAAATTCCGAAGCGGACGCCAAACGTGCGAATAGCGGTGGTTAGCGATCGGCATGAGTGGGGGGCTCGTGCTTGGCAGCGAACCCCCAATGAAGCTGCAACGTCCTCTCTCGCGCTATTTCCCGCCGGAACCGGAGCCTGCACCGCTGCCAGAACCCGCGCCGCTGCCGGCCTGGCTGCCCATGTTATTCGTTTTGGTGCCACCTGCGGATGGCGACTGTGCGCCCTTGCTGTCGCTGGCCTCGTTCTGCATGTTCGATGCGCGGCCCGTCGTCATGCCTTTGGTCGCGGGCCCCCGCGAAGAGGGACCAACCTCGCCCTGACTGGATGCGCCTGGAGCAGGTTGTGTCTGCGCGAAGGCGCTACCGGTCGCCAGCGCCATGATGCACGCGGATGCCAGAATGATCTTCTTCATTGGATTCTCCTTGACTTGGCATCCCGGACAATCCGCCTCCGCCAACGACGTTCCTGCCGATCTGTCGCCATCTCTTCAACTCTCTGCGGCCTAACGTCGGGGTTCCCGTCTTCATCGCCAGCGGCTATTCAAGACCCTCATCATTCGTTTTGGGGAGGACGTATGAGAAGGATTGTCGCCATCGGAGCGGTTCTGCTCTGGTCCACCATCGCTTTCGCGCAGGATCGCACCATCACCGTGGCCTCGACGACGTCGACGGAACAGTCGGGGCTGTTCGGTTATCTGCTGCCGCTGTTCTCGAAGACCGAAGGCATCGAGGTGAAGGTCGTTGCCGTCGGCACCGGCCAGGCTCTTGACATCGGGCGGCGCGGCGATGCCGACGTGGTGTTCGTTCATGATAGGGCTGCCGAGGACAAGTTCATGTCCGAAGGCCAGGGCGTGAAGCGCTTCGACGTCATGTACAACGACTTCGTCATCGTCGGTCCAAAGAGCGATCCCGCGAAGATCGCCGGCGGCAAGGAGGTCACTGATGCGCTGCGCAAGATTGCGGCTGCGAAAGCGCCGTTCATCTCGCGCGGCGACAAATCCGGCACCCACGCGGCCGAGCTGCGATTGTGGAAGGAAGCGGGTGTCGACATTGGGGCCGGCAAGGACGGCTGGTATCGGGAGATCGGCCAGGGCATGGGACCGGCGCTCAACATGGCCTCGTCGTCGAATGCCTATCTTCTGTCGGACCGGGGCACCTGGCTCTCGTTCAAGAACAGGGGCGAACTTGCCATCCTGACCGAGGGCGACAAGCGACTGTTCAACCAGTATGGCGTCATGCTGGTGAATCCGGCAAAGCATCCGAACGTCAAGGCGAAGGACGGGCAGGCCTTCATCGACTGGCTTATCTCATCGAAGGGGCAGGATGCGATCGCCGGCTATAAGGTGGGCGGCGAGCAGCTATTTTTCCCCAACGCGTCCCACTAGCAAGAATGCGATGGTCGACACCGCGACGCTGAGCGCGAGCAGGATCAGCCCGAGCCCCAACGCCAGCGGCAGGTCGCCCTTGCTGGTCTCCAGCGCGATCGCGGTTGTCATCGTGCGGGTGAAGCCCCTTATGTTGCCGCCGACGATGATGATGGCGCCGACTTCCGCGATGGCGCGGCCGAAAGCCGCGAGAAAGGCCGTCAACAGCGAGGTCCGTCCCAGCGCGAACAGCAGTGCCATGCTGCGCAGGGCGGACAGTCCGTCGATCCGCGCCAGATCGCCATACTCCGCCCAAAGTAGGCTGGCCGGACGGTGCACCAGCGCCACCACGATCGGCGTCGCGAGCAGCGTCTGCGCGATCACCATGGCGGTCGGCGTGAACAATAGTCCTCCCGCCCCGAGCGGGCCGGACCGCGACAGCAGGAGGTAGAGCGCGAGCCCGACCACGACCGGCGGAAGGCCGAGCAAGGCATTGGTCAGGATGATGATGACCTGACGTCCGCGGAAGCGCGTGATCGCAAGCAGGGCTCCGAATGGTGCACCGATCAGCAGCGCGACGATGCTCGCGGTCAGGCTGACGCGCACCGACAAGGCGACGATCCCGAGCAGTTCGGCGTCGGCTTCGCCGATCAGCGTGAAGGCGGCACCGGTGGATCGTGCGAAATCGTTCATCCGGCCGGACGCTTTCGCGTCGGGCAGGATGCGTCGGGATCGTCGATATCGCGCAATCGCATCACGGATTGGTCTCTGCGAGTCTTTTGACATCGACAGAATACTCGGGCGAGACGATTTGGACAGGCGATTTAGCGGAAAATAACCGTCAAGTGCCGCGTTATGCAGGCTTTCCCGACGCGGTCTGGGCGGCGTTCGGCTTTACAGAGGCTGGGCTCCAAAGCCAGCGCGCCAGCACAACGGCAAGAACTGCCCCGACGAATTGAGCGGCGATGAAGCCTGGCACGTCTCGCGGGGCGATACCCGCGAACGTATCAGACAGTGCGCGGGCGATGGTGACCGCAGGATTGGCGAACGACGTGGATGACGTGAACCAGTAAGCCGAAGTAATAAAGAGGCCGACGGCGTAAGGAACCGCGGCGGGTGTCCGATACCGGACGCCAAGGATCGTCGACAGCAGGCCGAAGGTCGCCACGGCCTCGGCCAGCCATTGTCCGGCGCCGGCGCGTTCCGTGAGCGAACGCTGGAGAACTGGAAGCTCGAACATCAGATGTGCGATCTCAACACCGGCGATGCCGCCGCCCACCTGAGCGACAAGATAGATCGCGGCGTCCGTCCATGACGTTTCGCCGCGCAAAGCCAGGGCCAGTGTCACCGCTGGATTGAAATGCGCTCCCGAGATCGGAGCGAGCATCAGGATCAGCACGACGAGGATTGCGCCCGTGGCAATCGTATTGCACAGCAGTGCCAGCGCGACGTTTCCGCCGGCGAGCTTTTGCGCCATGATCCCGGAGCCGACGACGGCGGCGAGCAGAAACGCCGTCCCTAGCGATTCGGCGAAGGCACGCTGTCCCAGGCCCGGCATTAGGCGCCGCGATCGAGCCTGACGCGCTCGCCATCTTCCTTGACGAATTCGCCTTGTTGCGCCGGCAGCAGATCGAGCACCCGTTCGGAGGGGCGGCAGAGCCTGACGCCGTTCGGCGTCACTACGATCGGCCTGTTGATCAGGATTGGATGCGCCATCATGGCGTCGAGCAGCTGATCGTCGGTCAGCGCCGCGTTGTCGAGCCCGAGCTCCGCATAGGGCGCCGCCTTCTCGCGAACCGCCTCGCGCACCGAAATTCCCATACGCGCGATGAGCTGCTGCAACAGCGTCCGCGATGGCGGCGTCTTCAGGTATTCGATCACGTGCGGCTCGATGCCGGCGTTCCGGATCATCGCCAGTGTGTTGCGCGAGGTGCCGCAATCGGGATTGTGATAGATGATCGCATCCATGGTGGAATCCTCGTGCTCAGCAGCACGCCTGCGACGCCCTGGGCGCTGCCTGCGGCGCGCAGCAGGCCGATTGCTGCTCCTGCTTCTCGTGAGCGACCCGCGCCCGGTTCTCGCCGCTGCCGTCGCCGTAATCGGTGCTCTCGCCCGTGGTGTAGAAGGTTTCCCAGGCGATGCCGGCTGGATCATCAATCCAGGATTTCTCCGACTTGGCATAGCAGCAGGTGGTCTGCCCTTGCTCGACCACGTTGCCGCCGGCCCGGCGCAGCCGCGCATAGACTTCCTGGAGTTCCTCGCCGGTCTCGACCTGGATGCCGAGATGGTCAAGGCCAGCCGCGCGGCCACGCGTCGAGATCGCAAAATTCACGCGAGGGTCTTCCAGCATCCATTTGGCATAGTCGGATTTCACGACCGAGGGCTCGCTGGCGAACAAGGCCGAGTAGAATCCGATCGAGTGGGAGAGATCCTCGACGGACACGTGAACGTGCAGGCGCTTCATGGTCGGTCCTTTCAGGCTGGCACTTTGCTGCGCTTTCGCGCGGGTTTCGAAGGCGTGGCCGGAGCGCACGACACGCCGCCGCAGCAGTTCTCGGTCAGGAAACCGACGAGCGCGTTCATGGTCTCGAACCGCGCCGCATAGATCATCGAGCGTCCCTCGCGCCGGACGGTCACGAGTCCGGCCGTCCGCAGCCGGTCGAAATGGAAGGTCAGCGTGTTGGGGGCGAGATCCAGCGTTTCGGCGACCGCGCCGGCAGTCATGCCGTCGGGGCCGGCCTGCACCAGCAGGCGGAAGACCTCGAGACGGTTGTCCTGTGCAAGCGCGGCGAGCGCCGCGACGGCATCGTTCATTTCCATATTTCAACGATTATGGAAATAACGAGCGGCTGTCAATCGAGATTGTGGTGGGTCCAGCCCAATCTCGATTTGACGGTCGGTCGCCGCCGTTCAGCGCTTGGCGCTTTATTCCCGCCTCGGATGCTTTATGGAAGGGGCACGATCAGGTCGCACCCGCCCGGTGGGGGTGCTAGACCCTGGTGCAGGAACAACAGGGCTGGGCCGTCCTAGCCCCCAAGAATGAAGGATGTGAGGCAATGATCCAAACCGTTGGCATCATCGGGGCAGGGACCATGGGGAACGGCATCGCGCAGGTCTGCGCGGCGGCCGGGCTTTCGGTCGTCATGGTCGACATTTCCGATGCTGCGGTGAACCGCGGACTTTCGACCGTCGGCGGCAGCCTCGAGCGGCTGGTCAAGAAGGACAAGATGTCGGCTGCCGATCGTGAGGCGACGCTCAAGCGCATCACCGGCACCACCGACCGGTCGAAGCTGTCGGATTGCGACCTCGTCATCGAGGCGGCGACCGAGAACGAGGAGCTCAAGGTCAAGATCCTGAAGGACCTCTGCGCGACGCTGTCGCCGCGCACGCTGGTTGCGACCAACACCTCCTCGATCTCGATCACCAAGCTCGCCGCGGCGACCGATCGTCCCGACCGGTTCATCGGCATGCACTTCTTCAACCCCGTGCCGGTGATGGCGCTGCTCGAGCTCATCCGCGGCCTGCAGACCTCCAACGACACCCACGCCAAGGCGCTGGATTTCGCCAAGCGCGTCGGCAAGGTGGCGATCACGGCGAAGAACAGCCCGGGCTTCGCCGTCAACCGCATCCTCTGTCCGATGATCAACGAGGCGATCTTCGCGCTCCAGGAAGGGATCGCGACGGCGGAAGAGATCGACGCCGGCATGAAGCTCGGCTGCAACCATCCGATCGGGCCGCTGGCGCTGGCCGATCTCGTCGGCCTCGACACCATGCTTTCGGTGATGGAGGTCTTTTACAAAGGCTTCAACGACCCCAAATACCGTCCAGCCCCCTTGCTCAAGGAAATGGTCGATGCCGGCCATCTCGGCCGCAAGAGCGGACAGGGCTTCTACACCTATAGCGCCTGATGAAGGCATCGGCGGCAGGCACTCAGTGTCGCCGCCAGATTCCGCAATTTGCGCTGCGACAAAGACGCCGCGCGCAATTGGCCCGACAATGTCGAATGGGCGGCTCGCGGGAACATCGGAACGGATAACGAAGGGCATGTCGGATCGACTGAAGGCCGAGCGCGAGGCGGCGGCTGCGCGGCGGAATCTGCTGACCCAGGATGCGATCGAGCGCACCGGGATCACCGAGGAGATGATCGGGGAACTCGTCACCCGCTTCTACGGACGCGTGCGCGAGGACGCACGGCTCGGTCCGGTCTTTGCGATCGTCCAGAACTGGGATGAGCATCTCGTCAAGCTCAGGGATTTCTGGTCGTCGGTCGTCCTGATGAGCGGCCGCTATCATGGCTCGCCGATGCGGGCGCATTTGCCGCTGAGCCTGGTCGGCGATCATTTCGATCGCTGGCTCGACCTGTTCGAGCAGACTGCGCGCGAGGTCTGCCCGCCGGCGGCGGCCGCGCTCTTCATCGACAAGGCACGGCGCATCGCCGACAGTTTCGAAATGGCGTCGGCGACAGTCGCGGGCCGTATCGCGTCTCCGCGTCACGTGCTCCGGTCCTGACGACTGATCGGCCTGTCTGCAAGATACGCAGCTCCTTCGCTTTTGCGTTGCGACTGAGATCGCGGTGCACCAATTCCAACAGCATCGGCCTGATCTGCAAAATCATCATGCCAATCGCGCGGCGTGACGTTGAAATTGCGAAAACGCGCTTGATTGCGTTCACTATCGCTCAATCAAAGCGAGCAAAGCCATATTGATGCACTGCGGCGCCAACTCTTCGCCTTGTTTTCGGCAGAGTTCCGGCGCCTGCTAGTGTGCATGTCGTGCTCATCGTTCACTCCCAATTCTGCATCCTCCGAGAATTCCACAGAACCCGAAGCCGACGCGGGCGTCGAGCAGACGCGGCGAGCGCTGCTGCTCGGCGCGCTTGCGAGCACCGCTTGCCTCGGCTGTTCGCCGCAGGCGCGCGCGGGTGAAGATCCGCCCGGCTCCGACGAACGGCCACAAAAGGGTGACGTGCTCGTCTTCTCCGAAGGCGACAAGGAGGGGAAACTCATTACTGCGGCCGATGTGCCGGCCGGCGGACCGCCTATCCATGCCTGGCCGAAGGATCCCAACACGTCAGTGGTGCGCAGCGCCTCGCGCCTCAACGAGATCCTGATCATCAAGCTCGATCCCGCCGAGCTTGATGAGAAGACCCGCGCGCGTGCCGTCGACGGCATCATCGCCTATTCGGCGATCTGCTCGCACGCGGGCTGTCCCGTCACCGCCTGGGTGAAGAGCGATGTCGGCGACAAGGAGGTGTTCAAGTGCATGTGCCATAACTCCGAGTACGATCCCCGCGCGGGCGCGCAGGTCGTGTTCGGGCCGGCGCCGCGACGGCTTGCAGCGCTGCCGCTGGCGCTCGCTGACGGTTCGCTCAGCGTCGCCGGAAATTTCATCGGAAAGGTAGGTGGCGCGCAGCCAGGATGACGGACGGTGCGGGCCGTGCCCGCGTCACGAGAGGCCGCATCCGCCGATGGGCGGACGGGACGAACGACAAGAATTCACAACAAGAATTCAAACGGATGAAAAGGGGAACGTCCATGACCAGGAAGCCATGGTTACTGTCCGGCTTCGTCGCCTTCACGTGTCTTGCCTCGACCGCCGCCATATCAGGCCCGATCGAGAATTATTCTCCGGTCACCGCGCAACGGCTGGAAAATCCGGAACCTGGCAACTGGATGCTCTACCGGCGCACGTATGACGGGCAAGGCTACAGTCCGCTCGACCAGATCAACGCCTCGAACGTGAAAAACCTCACGCCGGCTTGGACCTTCGCTACGGGCGTCGTCGAAGGCCACGAGGCGCCGCCGATCGTCAACAACGGCGTGATGTTCGTGGCGACCCCGATGGGGCAGGTGATCGCTCTGAACGCGAAGACCGGCGACGAATACTGGCGCTACAAGCGGCAGCTCCCCGACGATCTGTTCCAGCTGCATCCGACCAGCCGCGGCGTCGGCCTGTGGGAGGACAAGCTCTATCTCGCCACCACCGACGACCACGTCGTCGCGCTCGACGCCAAGACCGGCAAGATGGTGTGGGACACCAAGGTGCAGGACTACAGGAAGGGCCAGTACATGACCCTGATGCCGCTGATCGTCGACGGCAAGGTCATCGTCGGCGGCTCCGGCGGCGAATTCGGCGTGCGCGGCTACGTCGCCGCCTACGATGCCAAGGACGGCAAGGAGTTGTGGCGGACCTTCACCATCCCCGGCGAAGGCGAGCCCGGTCACGACACCTGGCGGGGAGAGGACTGGAAGAACGGCGGCGGCTCGGCCTGGATGACGGGCAATTACGACAAGGAGACCAAGACGATCTACTGGGGTGTCGGCAACGCCGCGCCATGGCCCGGCGAAACCCATCCCGGCGACAATCTCTACACCTCCTCGGTGCTCGCGCTCGATCCCAATACCGGCAAGATCAAGACCCATCATCAGTACCACCAGAACGATTCCTGGGACTGGGATGAGGTCGATGCGCCGATGCTGATCGACCTGCAGCGCGACGGCCGCAACATCAAGAGCCTGGTCCATCCGGGACGCGACGCCATCTTCTGGGTGCTCGAGCGCACGCCGACCAAGATCAACTATGTCGCCGGCTGGCCGTTCGTCTCCACGGACGTCTGGAAAGGCATCGAACCGGAGAGCGGCAAGCCGATCGTCGATCCCGCGCACAAGCCGGTGATCGGCAAGCGCGTGGAGTTCTGTCCATCGCTCTGGGGCGGCAAGGATTGGCCGTCGGCGGCCTACAGCCAGAGGACTGGCCTCGTCTACGTGCCCGCCAACGAGAATTTCTGCGGTGGGTTCACCGGCGAGAAAGTCGCGCTGAAGCCTGGCGAACTCTGGCTCGGCACCAAGCCGGAGGATATCGGTCTCAAGGCGAAGCCCGGCGCGGATCATTTCGGCGAGCTGCAGGCCTGGGATCCCGCAACGGGCAAGAAGGTCTGGCAGCACAACTTTCCGAAGTCGCAACTGTTCGGATCGGTGACGGCGACCGCAGGCGATCTCGTCTTCGTCGGCGGCACCAACGACCGCAACTTCCGCGCCTTCAACGCCAAGACCGGCGAATTGTTGTGGGAGCAGAAGACCAACTCCGGCATCATGGGCATGCCGGTGTCCTATGAGATCGACGGCACGCAGTATGTCGCGATCCAGTCGGGATGGGGTGTGGACGCACAGCGCATCCAGGATGCACTTGCGACCAACAACATCGGGATCGAAGCCAACGTCCCGCAGGGTGGCGTCATCTGGGTGTTCGCGCTGAAGAAATAGCTCCGCAGGCGGATCGAAAGAGGCGGAGCAGCCGGGGGGTGGCGAATGCGGCGGACGGCAACGTCCGTCGCATTTTTGCTAAAGTGATGACGCCCTTGCGGCGCGATCTCGTCATGCCCGGGCTTGTCCCGGGCATCCACGTTCTTCGTGTTGAGACAAAGGTCGTGGATGGCCGGGACCAGCCCGGCCATGACGGCGTGGCAACATCAGTGCACCAAACTCGGAGCGCTACTTGCCCTGGCGCTCGACCTTGTCCTTTTCCTTCTGGTTCATATCCCGAACCTTCGGATCAGGGTTGCGTTGCCCGGTGGTCTGGCTGGTCGAGGCGGGCGGGGCGTTGGCGTTGGGCAGGGAGTTCT
The DNA here is from genome assembly GCF_900099855.1 of Bradyrhizobium sp. Rc2d. Classification (NCBI taxonomy): domain Bacteria; kingdom Pseudomonadati; phylum Pseudomonadota; class Alphaproteobacteria; order Hyphomicrobiales; family Nitrobacteraceae; genus Bradyrhizobium; species Bradyrhizobium sp. Rc2d. Next base: position 35,135 of record NZ_FNCU01000051.1, read on the forward strand.
GGTCCGGCGCGGTGGGGCGCGTCGCCGTGGTCGGCGGGGCGGTGTTGCTCTGGGCGAACGCGCCGGCGGTCGTCAAAAGAAAGGCGCCCGACAGCGAGGCTGTGAGCGCCTTTGAGATGTTGGTCATCGATCCGCTCCTGTCAGATCGATGCAAACGGCCCGAGGCCGCTTGTGTTCCGACTCACGCTTCCAATTGCTTGCCGATCGGAAGCGAGCGAATACGCTTTCCCGTCGCCGCGAAGATCGCATTGATCAGCGCCGGCGCGAACGGCGGAACGCCGGGCTCGCCGACGCCGCTCGGCGGCGTGTCAGGTCCGGGCGGCACGATGTAGACGTTGGTCACCACAGGAGATTCGTCGATCCTGACGACCTGGAAGTCGTCAAAATTCTTCTGCTGGACCTTGCCGTCCTTGAAGGTGATCTCGCCGTATTTGGCGAGGCTCAGCCCCATGATCGCGGCGCCCTCGATCTGCGAGGCGATGCGCTCGGGGTTGACATAAGTGCCGCAATCGATCGCCGTGTCGACCCTTGGTACGGTCAGCTTGCCCTTGTCGTCGACCGCGACCTCGACGATGGTCGCGATGTAGCTGACGAAGCTGCGATGCACGGCGATGCCGAGGCCGTGGCCCTTCGGGACCTGACGGCCCCATTCGCCCTTCTCGGCGACCAGCTCGACCACCTTGCGCAGGCGCGCGGTGTCGATCGGGTAGCTGTCCTGGGGCTCGCCGTAGTTCCAGAGGTCCTTCACCGCGGGCTTGACGATGCGGGGGCTGCCGATCAGCGCGAGCAGGGTCTCCTTCTGGTCGCGGCCGGTCGCTTGCGCGATCTCGCCGACCATCGACTGCACCGCGAAGGCACGCGGGATGTTCGAGACCGACCGGAACCAGCCGATGCGGGTATGCGCGGCCGCCTCCGGATTTTCGCAGGAGATGTTGGCGATCTCGAACGGCATGTCGACGAGACCCATGCCGATCTCGAACGGGGCCTGGTGCACGGTGCCGGCGGCAAACGTCGAGGCGATGCTAGGCGCCACGCTGCGGTGGCGCCAGGCGATCACCTTGCCGGTCTTGTCGAGGCCGGCCTCGATTCGCTCGACCGAGACGGTGTGCAGGAAGCCGTTATGGATGTCGTCCTCGCGCGTCCACTGCACCTTGACCGGCGCGCCGAGCTCCTTGGAGAGCAGCGCGGCTTCGAGCGCGAAGTCGCATTTCGATTTGCGTCCGAACCCGCCGCCGAGCAGTGTGACGTTGACGGTGACGTTGCCTTCGGGAATGCCGAGCGTCTTGGCGACGTCCTCGCGGGTGCCGCCGGGGCTCTGAACCGGCGCCCAAATCTCCGCCTTGTCGCCCTTGACGTCGGCGACCGCCACCGGCGGCTCCATGCTGACATGGGCGAGATGCGGGATATAGTACTCGCCGACAATGACCTTGTCGGCGCTCTTCAAGGCGGCGTCCGCATCGCCCTCCTGACGCAGGACGAGGCCGGGCTTGCGCGAGGCTTCCTCAAGCTCCTTGCGATAGGCGACGGAGTCGTATTTGCCGTTGGGGCCGTCGTCCCACACGAGCTTAAGCGCGTCGCGGCCCTTGATCGCAGCACCGGTGTTGCGCGCGATCACGGCGACGCCGCCGAGCGGCTGAAATTTCGACGGCCATGGCCAGCCGCGCACCTGCATCACCTTCTCGACGCCGTCGATCTTCAGCGCCGCGTCCGGATCGAACGAGACCAGCTTGCCGCCGGTCACCGGCGGGCGGGCGATCACGGCATATTTCATGCCGGGCAGTCGCACGTCGGCGCCGTAGCGCGCCTTGCCGGTGGTGATGTCGTGGAGATCGACGATGCCGATCTGGCCCTTGGTGAGATAGCGGAAGTCCTTGGGGTTCTTCAGCTTGAGGCCTTCGATAGCAGGCACCGATTCCTTGGCGGCATCGGCGGCGAGCTCGCCGAAGCCGAGCTTGCGTCCGCTGGCGCTGTGGATGATCTCGTGATTGACGGCCTTGACCTCGGTCGCCGGCACGCCCCAGCGCTTGGCCGCGGCCTGCTCGAGCATGGTGCGGGCGGAGGCGCCGATCTGGCGCATCGGCATCAGATAGTGCCGCGTGCTGCGCGAGCCGTCGGTGTCCTGGTTGCCGAACTTGACCTCGTCGCCATGGGCCTGCTGCACCTTGACTCTGGACCAGTCGGCCTCCATCTCCTCGGCCACGATCAGAGGCAGGCTGGTGCGCACGCCGGTGCCCATTTCCGAACGATGCCCGACGATGGTGACGATGCCATCCGGCGCGACCGAAACGAACACCCGCGGATCGACCACGACGCCGTGCGGCATCTTTCCCGCGCCTGTTTCATAGGCGAACGCCTGGCGCGACATCACGGGCGCGGCAAGCACGAAGCCGCCGGTGATGCCGAGCCCCTTCAGGATGCTCCGGCGCGAGACTTTCTCGACCCTGACGTGCTTTTCGAAGCCGCGAAGCTTGCGAGGATTGTCGATGAAATTCATGTCACACTCCAGTCGATGCGAGATGGACGGCGTTCTCGATGCGCTGGTAGCAGCCGCAGCGGCAGATGTTGCCGGACATCGCCTCGCGAATCTGGTCGTGCGAGGGCTTTGGGTTGTCCATCAAGAGTGCTGCGCCCTGCATGATCTGGCCGGCCTGGCAGAAGCCGCATTGGGGCACGTTGAGCTCGCGCCAGGCCTTCTGCACCGGGTGATCGCCGGTAGGGTGCAGTCCCTCAATCGTCGTGACCTCGCGTCCGGCAACGTCGTTCACCGACGTGATGCAGGCGCGCACGGCCTGCTTGTCGACGATGACGGTGCAGGCGCCGCACAGGGCCTGGCCGCAACCGAATTTGGTGCCGGTCAGTCCGGCCTCGTCACGCAGGAACCAGAGTAGCGGGAGATCCGGGTCGCCGTCCCAGCTCTGTTCCTGGCCGTTGATCTTCACCTTGATCATGATCGTCCCTCGCTCTTCATAAGCCTGTTCGATTCAAAACTAACGACGCCACCGGGGTGCAATGCCGGTCGCGTCGTGCCGCCGCATCCCGGCCGCGTTATCCCGCGCGGACAGATCCCGGCGGGCGGCAGGAATACGAATCGCAATGTCCGGATGTGCTCGATACCTCCCGTTTTATTCTTATTTGATTGTTGTTCTTATTTGATTGCATTTCGCGCGGCATCGTGACGGCGCGACCGTAGCAGAGATCGCGCCGGCCCGGCGTTCACAGCCGAGTGTTCTCACCCGGAAAGATTGCATCGATGGTTTGTCAAAAGCAGGGCGCGGCTTCATGCCGCGCTGCTTGCGAAACGGGCGCAACCAAAAAAGCTTCGTCCGCCAGGAAGACTGCACGGACGAAGCAGGATGCCTCAGTCGAGGGAGGGAGAGCGCAGCACCGCGAACTTCAAGCAGGAAGCCGGCGGCCCTGCGCAGTCATTCAGAGACCAGGACTGAGGAGCTGATGGCCCTCACATACGCGTGGTGCAGAAGCTCGGCACCGCGGCGATGGTCCCGGATGGGGACCGACTCGGTTCGCTGGCGGTGATAGGCACCAGCGAACCGATAGGGCTTGAGAGGGCTCGGCGGCCCCGCTCAGGCGGCCTTAGGCGGCTTTGGCTTTCGCCACGTGGGTCGCGATCGCGTCCATCAGCGCCGGCGACAGGCAGTCATAGGGCTCCAGCCCGATTTCCTTCAGCCGCGCACGGATGCCCGCCATCTGCTCCGGCTTCACGCCCGATTCGATCACCGAGGAGACGAAGGCGGCGAATTGCGGCGCCTGCGAGCCCTGCTCCTGGAACAGCTCGGGATGGATGAAGTCGAGGCCGTAGAACGGATGGCCCTTGTTCTCGATGCGGCCGTACATGTGCGTGCCGCAGGCCTTGCAGGCATAGCGCTGGATCACCGCGGAGGGATCGACGATCTGGAGCTTGTCGCCGTTCTCGAGCACGGTGACGTTCTGGCGCGGGACCACGGCGACGACCGAGAAGGTCGCGCCCGGCGGCTTCCAGCACTTGGTGCAGCCGCAGGCGTGGTTGTGCGCGACGTCGCCCTTGATGCCGACCTTCACCGGATGGTCCGTGCATTTGCAGACCAGCGTGCCACCGGCGAAGCTGCCGCTGCCTTGTTTGATGCCGTTGTCGATCGATGGATGGAGTGCAACAGTCATGGGTCGATCCTCCTGGGGTGTGATGGCTGTGAGCTAGAACACGACGACAGAACGGATGGATTTGCCCTCGTGCATGAGTTCAAAACCCTTGTTGATTTCTTCGAGCTTGAGCGTGTGGGTGATCATCGGATCGATCTGGATCTTTCCGTTCATGTACCAGTCGACGATCTTCGGCACGTCGGTGCGGCCGCGCGCGCCGCCGAACGCCGTGCCGCGCCAATTGCGTCCCGTAACGAGCTGGAACGGCCGCGTGGCGATCTCCTTGCCGGCTTCGGCAACGCCGATGATGATCGAGGTACCCCAGCCGCGATGGCAGGCTTCCAGTGCCTGGCGCATCACTGTGGTGTTGCCGGTGCAGTCGAAGGTGTAGTCGGCGCCGCCGTCGGTGAGGCCGACGAGGTGCTGGACGACGTCGCCGGTGACCTTCTTCGGGTTGACGAAGTGGGTCATGCCGAAGCGGCGGCCCCAATCTTCCTTGGAATCGTTGATGTCGACACCGACGATCTTGTCGGCGCCGGCCATCTTGGCGCCCTGGATCACGTTGAGGCCGATACCGCCGAGGCCGAACACGACGACATTGGAGCCCGGCTCGACCTTTGCAGTGTTGACGACGGCGCCGACGCCGGTGGTCACGCCGCAGCCGATGTAGCAGCTCTTGTCGAACGGCGCGTCCTCGCGGATCTTGGCGACCGCGATCTCCGGCAGCACGGTGAAGTTCGAGAAGGTCGAGCAGCCCATGTAATGGTAGATCGGCTTGCCCTTGTAGGAGAAGCGGCTGGTGCCGTCGGGCATCACGCCCTTGCCCTGCGTCGCGCGGATCGCGGTGCAGAGATTGGTCTTCTGGCTGAGGCAGCTTTTGCACTGCCGGCATTCCGGCGTGTAGAGCGGAATGACGTGGTCGCCCGGTTTCACCGAGGTCACGCCGGGACCGATCTCGCGGATGATGCCGGCGCCCTCATGGCCCAGGATCGACGGGAAGATTCCTTCGCTGTCGAAACCGTCGAGCGTATAGGCGTCGGTATGGCAGATGCCCGTGGCCTTGATCTCGACCAGGACTTCGCCGGCCTTCGGTCCTTCCAGGTCGACCTCGACGATCTCGAGCGGCTTCTTGGCTTCGAAAGCAACGGCTGCACGTGTCTTCATCGTAAACTCCTCAAATCTTCGTAGGACGCCAGGACGTCGTCGCGGCGATCCTGGCAACGTTCATTTCTTGCCCATGCAGGCGTCTTCCGCCTTGGTGTAGGCTTCTGTCTTCTCCTCCTTCTTGGAGGGACGCTGCCGGCCCCACGCGTCAGTGGAGCGGGCGCGCAGATAGACATAGAGATCGTCCATGTAGCAGGCGACGTTCGGGTTGTCGCCGAAGGCCGGCATGACGTTCTCCTGCGCGGTCGAGATGTTCTTGCGACCGGAGGCGATCACGCCGATAAAGTCGCCATAGCTCATCGATTTGACGGAATCCTTCAGCGCCGGTGCGTAGGTCGATCCCATGCCGTCGGGGCCGTGGCACACATGGCAGTCTGAGTGATAGCGGCGGTATCCGGAATAGGTGAACCAGTCCACGGTGCCGTCGGCCGAAATCTTGTAGGTCGGGTTTCCTTCCTTATCGAGCCACTTCCCGTCGTCTTCCTTCTTCACCGCGGTCGGGTCTCCCGGACCGTCCGCGACCGCAACTCCTCCGGACGCAACGAAGATTATCACAGCAATGGCAGAGCAGATTTTACGCAAGAGATTTTTCCTCGAAGGCGTTCGGTGGAGACGAGCCGGCGCGTGGAGTTGATCCACGCGCCGGAGCGATGCTGAGCGGGGCCTAGTTCGGCAGCGAGAACACGGTCAGCGTACCGCCGAGCGCCGTGTAGTTGCTGAGGGCCGCGTAGCCACCGACGGCGCCGAGACCGGCGGTCGGATCGGTCAGACCTGCTGCCAGACCGATGCCGGCCCAGCCACCCACGCCGGAGAGCACGGCAACGTACTGCTTGCCATTGTTCTCATAGGTGGTGACGTTGCCGATGATGCCGGAGGGAGTCTTGAACTTGTAGAGCTCCTTGCCGGACTTGGCATCGACTGCCTTCAGATAGCCTTCGAGCGTGCCGTAGAACACCACGCCGCCGGCGGTTGCGAGCGCACCCGACCAGACCGAGAACTGCTCCTTGTTCGACCAGACGATCTTGCCGGTCTTGCCGTCCCAGGCGATGAAGTTGCCCATGTGGCTTTCACCCTGCGGCGGATACATCGAGAGCGTCGCACCCACATAGGGCTGGCCCGCGGTGTAGCTCACCTTGAACGGTTCGTAGTCCATGCAGACGTGGTTGGTCGGAACGTAGAACAGCTGCGTGTCCGGCGAGTAGGCTGCCGGCTGCTCGTCCTTGGTGCCGAGCGCGGCCGGGCAGATGCCCTTCACGTTGACGTCCTCGCCCGCCTTGTCGGTCGAAGCTGCGTCAAGCACCTTCGGACGGCCGTAGGTCGGCGAGCTCTTGTTCATGTCGACGCCGGAGGTCCAGTTCACCTTCGGATCGTACTTTTCGGCGACCAGGAGTTCGCCGTTCTCACGGTCGAGGGTGTAGGCGAGGCCGTTGCGGTCGAAATGGGTCAGGAGCTTGCGAGGCTGCCCATTGATCTGCTGATCCGTGAGGATCATCTCGTTGACGCCGTCATAGTCCCACTCGTCATGGGGCGTCATCTGGTAGACCCACTTGGCCATACCGGTGTCCGCGTCGCGCGCGAAAATGGTCATCGACCATTTGTTGTCACCGGGACGCTGCTTCGGATTCCAGGTCGAGGGGTTGCCCGACCCGTAATAGACCATGTTCAGAGCGGGATCGTAGGAGATCCAGCCCCAGGTGCAGCCGCCGCCGATCTTCCACTGATCGCCCTGCCAGGTCTTCAAGCTGGAGTCAGCTCCGACCGGCTTGCCGAGCGACGTCGTCTTGGCCGGATCGAGCTTGATCTGATCATCCGGACCTTCGGAATAGGCGCGCCAGACCTGCTTGCCGCTCTTGAGATCGTAAGCGGTGACGTGGCACTGCACGCCGAATTCGCCGCCGGAGATGCCGACCAGGACCTTGTCCTTGACGACCAGCGCGGCCGACGTACCGGTCTCGCCCTTCGCAGGATTGCCGTTGGTCGCCGACCAGGCCACTTGGCCGGTCTTGGCGTCGAGCGCGACGAGGTTGGTGTCGGCCTGATGCAGGATGATCTTGCCGTCGCCGTAAGACAGGCCGCGGTTGACCGTGTCGCAGCACATCACCGGGATGACGTTCGGATCCTGCTTCGGCTCGTACTTCCAGATGATCTTGTTCTCGTTGGAAAGGTCAAGAGCGTAGACCTTGTTTGGGAACGGCGTGTGGACGTACATCACGTTGCCGATGATCAGCGGGCCGCCTTCGTGACCACGCAGCACGCCGGTCGAGAAGGTCCAGGCGACCTGGAGCTTGCCGACGTTCTGTGCATTGATCTGGTTCAGCTTGGAATAGCGGGTATTGGCGTAATCGCCCGCCGGCATCACCCAGTCTTTCGGGTTCTGCGACATCTTGATCAGCTCGTCATTGGCTGAGGCGCTGCCGACGGCGAGAGCCGCCGCGGAGCCAAGATAGGTCGCCAGTAGCACCTTGCGCATAGTTAATTCCTCCGTTGGTCGTTTATTGTTTCCGAAGCATTGCTTAATCACCGGGCTTCTCGTCCGGCGTCTGCTCGTGCAGGGCGGTCACGATCGAGACCAGAAACGATGCTGTGCTGTTTCCTCCTCCTGATGAGAGCCACGGGTCCGTGTGTGCAGGAGCGGCCCGTTCTTGTTGTTCCTGCCGCAATCCCTAACGACTTCGTCAACGGGAAACTTGCCCAAGAGAGAAGCCGGTTTGCTCGACAGCGCACGGGCGCGAAGATTTTGATTTTGCAGTAGCGAATTCAGCGGTTTCCGCGCCGGCTTGCGCGGCCGTCCGCGCCCATGTTCCCCTTGACGGCGCTGCAACTAAGGCGGAGGATTAAGTTTCAAGGGTGGCAATGGAACGGAGGCGCAAGTTCCAAAAGATCGCCTAAGTTTGAGGTAAACGTCACGCAATCACGGCTGAGGGCTCCAGCAGCGCTGGTCGCGATTCGCGTCGAATCTCCAGATCAAACCAGTGGCTGGATCAATGTCCGACACAATTCACACGCTCTCGACGACCGGGCTGACGCCGAAGCGGCAGATCCAGAGCTGGATCGATGGTCTGACGAGCCTGTGCGGCTATTTCGACGTCGATCCGCTGGAGGCCTCCTCGCTCGAAGGTCGCATCGACTACACCACCGTTTCGCGTCTGAAGCTCTGCCAGATCGAGGTCAGCCAGCACCGCATCGCGCACACGATGGCGCGCGCCAAGGCCAACGAACATCCGTACATCAAGATTCACTTCCAGACCTACGGCGTGTCCTATTTCGAACAAGAGGGCCGCCACATCGAACTCAACCCTGGCGACATCATCGCCTATGACGTCTCCTGCCCGCATTCGATCATCAGCCCCGCTTTCACCCGCCACGACGTGGTGATCGTGCCGAAGGCGCTGCTGCGCGACCGCGGCTTTCCCTCGCAGCGGATGCCGGCGTGCAAATTGTCGGCGAAGACCGGGACGGGGCGGATTGCCCATGATTTCGTTCACGCCACTTTCGACGAGGCAGCGAAGCTGTCGGCGAACAGCGCGGTCGGCGTGGCCGATTCGCTGATCGACCTCTTGCTGCTGCCGCTGCGCGAGGCCGACACGATGTTCGACCGTGTCGGACCGGAAGCGATGTATGTGCGCGCGCAGTTCTTCATCCGCGAGCATCTGCGCGATCCGGATCTGTGCATCGATCAGATCTCGACCGAGCTCGGCTGCTCCAAACGCTATCTGCACATGCTGTTCTCGGAGCGCGGCACCACGGTGAGCGACTACATCTGGCAGGCGCGCCTGCAGAACTGCCGCCAGGAGCTCGAGGCCCACGCCGGCAAGACCATCACCGACGTCGCGTTCTCCTGGGGCTTCTCCAGCTCATCGCATTTCAGCCGCGTGTTCCGGAAATATTTCGGCGTGGTGCCGTCCTCGATCCACAAGGCGCAGCAGGGCACCGCGAGCTCGAACGAGCATTAGAGCGTGACCCGGAAAAGTGTGCAGCGGTTTTCCGAAAGGATCATGCTCAAACAATAGCCTCAAGCGCGACGACGACTCGTCCTAATCCCATCTCGCTTTAGGCTCGTCGCGCTGCGGCCGGTCACCGACAATGTTGTGCCGGCCGCGTCGCGTCGGCTGCGAGGTCTGTCACGCCGACATGGCGATATAGGGAACGCTGGCCAGGAGAGCGGCAAGCAAGCGCGACCGCGCCTTCTCCCGGTTCAAGCCGGCTCGAGGCCGAGCGACTTCGCGCTCTCGATCCAGACCGGCAGTTCGCGCTGATACAGCGCCTTGGTTTCCTTGGTACTGCATCAAGCCGTCACTGCCATGGCCGACAGGCGAGACAGATTGGCGCATTGGAGGGAGGTTGTCCTGTTCGGCTCATCCGGGCGGCCGCGCTTTCCGCATGTCGGGAGCCTCCTAAGCCAGCGAGCCGATTTTGGCGCGCATTCGCCGCACGCTCGCTGTCATGCCCCGCGAAGGCGGGGCATCCAGTACGCTGCGGCCTTTCGGTTCAATCGCAACCGCCTCTGGGGTACTGGATCGCCCGCCTTCGCGGGCGATGACAATGGAGCGCGTGGCGGCGCCATCGCTCTTCGCGACCAACTCTCACCGCTGAATGATCTTCATCCAGACGTCGCCGAGGATCGCAGGCTCGCGCGGCGGCAGATAGGTGAGGCCGGCCTGCTTGCCGAATTCGGCGATCTTGCCTTCGGCGGCAAGCTGGCCAAGCGCCGTGTTGACGGCCTCGATCAGCGCGGGATCGCTGGCAAGCCCGACATAGCCGCGATTGGCGCCGATCGGATAGTAGTAGCCGGACGCGGTGATCGCCGTATCGGGGTGCGCGGCGCGATGGGCATCGAAGCGCGCAAGATCGATCAGCGTCGCGTCATGGTCGCCGCGCTGGAGCGCGCCGAGGAGGTCGTCGCGGCCGGGCACGAGATGGGTGATGTTGTCGATCAGGCGGCCCTTGTCGAAGGTCATCAGGATGGCATCGCCGAGCGAGCCGCTTTCGATGACGAGGCGAAGGCCGGCGAGATCGCCAATGTCGCCGATCTTGCGGCCCTTCACCTTCGGCCCGAGCACCACCGTCATCGGCGAATAGACGTAGGGCTGGCTCGGCGTGAGCACGCCGAGCGCGACGCGGCGCCGCCGGTCCTCGCGCGTGGCGCCAGCGAAATCCGGCAGGCGCGCCGTCTTCATGCCGGGCTTGACGAGAGAATCCGTCGTCAGCGCGTAGCCGCCGACCAGCGCGCAGCGTCCGTCCGAGAGCAGCGCATTGGCCTCGAGCTGTGGGCTGGAATCCTCATCGAGCTTGCTCTCGAACCACTGGATCGTCAGGGGCCGTCGCAGGCGCTCGGCGACCGCCTGCGCCAGCAGCACGTCGAAGCCCGCATCCGGCTTGCCCTTTTGATGCACCGAGAGCGGCGGCCGGCCTTCATCGAGACAGATCCTCAGCGGGTCATCCGCCGCGTGCGCAACCGTAGGCGCCGCCGCGAGGATCGCGGCAACGCTCCACGCGGCGAGCCAACGCCTCATGGCTTCCTCCGGCTGGAGATGAAGGCCCAGAGGTCCCCGATCTGGTCGTCGTTGAGGATGTCGCCCCAGGGCGGCATCTTGTTGTTCTTGCCGTTTTTCACCGTGGTGACGAAGCGCGTCTTGTCGTCAGGGATCGCGCGCAGGTCCGGCGTGATGGTGCCGGAGTTCATCAGGTTGGGGCCGTGGCAGTGCGAGCACTTTTCGGCATAGGTCGATTTGCCGTGGTCGATCTGTGCCTGCAGAGGATTGCCGGTTGCGTCGTCCGCGGCACGAACGGTCGGCACAAACGCGACCGCCAGCACCGCGACGGCGGCGAAGATCGCCGCCGTCTTGTGAGATATCTCCTTCAGCATCGTGCCTGTGGTCACTGCTTGACTGCAAAGACCCACAGCGAGCCGCCGGGCGGCACCTTGGCCAGCCGTTCGTCACCGGAGAACAGCGAGTAGACGCCGCCATAGCCGCTCGTCACTGCGACATATTGCACGCCGTCCTGCTGCCAGGTGACCGGCTGTCCCTCGATGCCGGAGCCGGTCTGAAACTGCCAGAGCTTCTTGCCGCTGTCGGCATCGAAGGCCTCGAACTCGCCGGTCAGCGCGCCCGTGAACACGACGCCGCCTGCGGTCGACAGCACGCCGGAGAAGCGCGGGATGTCGACGGGGGCCTCCCACTTCGCCTTGCCGGTCAAGGGATCGATCGCCTTGAGATGGCCGCGCGGGCCGTCTCCGTACTCCCAGAGGTCGGTCAGGTCCATGCCGAGATACCATTCGCCCTGCTTGAAGGTGACGGGCTCGGTCTTGTACCTGCCGCCGAAGGCGAGCGTGTTGGCATAGGCCAATCCGGTCTGCGGATTGAACGACATCGGCTCCCAGTTCTTGCCGCCGAGGATCGACGGATAGACGGTCACCTTCTTGCCTTCGCGCGCGTCCTTCGAAACGTCGGTCTCGATCGGACGTCCGGTCTTCATGTCGATGCCGGTCGCCCAGTTGACCTTCACGTAAGGGTTGGCCGCGAGCAGCTTGCCGTTGGTGCGATCGAGCACGTAGAAGAAGCCGTTGCGGTTGGCGTCCATCAGCACCTTGGTCGGCTTGCCCTCGACGTTCATGTCGGCGAGCACCATCTCGGCCACGCTGTCATAATCGAACGGATTGTTCGGCGAGAACTGGTAGTGCCACTTGATCTTGCCGGTCTTGGGATCCATCGCCAGCACGGAGCAGGTGTAGAGATTGTCGCCGGGTCGCACCGCCGAGTTGAACGGGCCGGGATTGCCGATGCCCCAATAGACCGTGTTCAGCTCGGGATCGTAGGACCCGGTGATCCAGGTCGAGCCGCCGCCGAGCTTCCAGGTGTCGCCCTTCCAAGTGTCGCCGCCGGGCTCGTCCGGCGAGGGGATCGAGTGGGTGCGCCAGAGATGCTTGCCGGTCGCCGGATCCCAGCCGTCGATGAAGCCGCGCGTGCCGAACTCGGCGCCGGAGATGCCGGTGATGACGACGCCGTCGGCGACCAGCGGGGCCACCGTCATCGAATAGCCTTCCTTGATGTCGGCGGCCTTCTGCCGCCACAGCTCCTTGCCGGTCTTGGCATCCAGCGCGATCACATTCGCATCCAGCGTGGTGCGGTATACCTTGCCGTCGTAGAGCGCGGCGCCGCGATTGATGATGCCGCAGCAGACGATGCGCGGCGTCTCGGCGGGATACTCGACCTTGGTTTTCCAGATCTGCTTGCCGGTCTTGGCGTCCACCGCCATGGTCGCATTGTGCGAGGTCACGTAGATCACGCCCTGGTACACCAGCGGCTGCGATTCCTCGCTGCGATCGTCGTTGAAAGAGTAGTTCCAGACCGGGACGAGGTTCTTGACGGTGTCCTTGTTGATCTGGTTCAGCGTCGAGAAACGCTGGAGATTGTAGCCCATCCCGTAATTGAGAACGTTCGATGTATCGGTCGCGCCCTTGACCAGTTGCTCGGTGGTCTGTGCGCTTGCACACGTCGATGCAAGCATGACGAGGCTCGCGGCCATCGCAAAGCGTTTCATCCGTTCCTCCCAATATGCGCGTCTTTTGACGCTGCGGGAACAACACTCCGCCCGAATGCAAAACGCGTCAATACGAAAGTCGCGAGTGCGACGCCAACATGTTGAATGCCGGAGGCCAGTCACCTGACGGAAACCTGACAGCCCGCTCTCACTTGTGCGCAGATGCTGGAGAAATTCCGCGACGCGAAGCGGTCCGACGGAGGCGACTAGGCTGACGCCGCGGGGTTCCGTAAGTCTGGCGCGCGCAGGTTGTAATTTTCGACTTGAACCGGGGCTTGATTGTGGACTTATGTCAGTTTCGTGCTCGCTCAAATCGAGGTTGGCAGGAGGTTTCAATGAGGTCACGTCGCTCAATTACGCTTGCGCTCACGGTTGCATTGCTGTCCGGTCCGGCCCTTGCGGCATCCGGCAATGCGGTCAAGATGTTCGATACCGACAATGACGGCACGCTCGATCTCGCCGAGGTGAAGAAGGCGGCCAGCGCATTGTTCGCCAAGCTCGACCCCGATCATGACGGCACGCTCGATGCACGCGAGTTGCGCGGGCGGTTGTCGGCGAAAGAGCTCGCCGCCGCCGATCCCGATCGTGACGGGACTCTTACGCTCGACGAATACCTGTCCGTGGTGGAGAAGCGCTTCAATGCGGCCAATCCGGACAAGGATGGCACGCTCGATGCAAAAGAGCTGAACTCGCGGGCCGGCCGCGCGCTGCTGCGGCTGCTGCGCTGAGCGCGTACCCCTGGAACGGACGTGGCGGCGGCGGCATTGCGATTAATTCCGCCCCGACACTCGGAACATCGGGCTGCCGGGCCTGTTCTCCCCGAAATGGCCTGCCTGGCGTTGTGGGGCTGCGCGGCGGGAGGAGAGGAGATCATGCAGATGAACACCAAACGATCCGTTCTTGCTGCCTGCGCGATCCTGACGTTGAGCGCCGGTGTCGCCGTCGCGGGCCCCTGCAAAACCGGCAGTGCAGCCACTGACAAGGATGCCGGGTCTGGCCCGGTCACCGTGGGCTCGGCGCAATCCCATCCATCGAGTTCGGCGAGCGACACCAGTCAGCATCCGCCGACCAGCACGATGAATCGTGCGAGCGGCGAAACGCCGGCTTCATCCGAGGATGCGCAGCGGCAGATGCAGAGTGAACCGACGGCTGCTCAGCAGGCCGAAGGCGCCAAGCCGAATCCGGCAATGGCCGACAAGGACTGCTGACGACGTGGCGCTGGTCGTGTCGATTCGAGGCGCGGTGTGTCGCGCAAGGTGATGTCCTCCAGGTCTGTGCTTGACCAAGAGGGAACTGGCTTTGCCCGAGAGAGAAATGCGGCCGCGAAGAATCGACACAGACGCGTTCGGCATTCGAATCGGCGCTTGAACTATAGGGGACCGAGCCCTAGGTTTTGCCCCGCGCGATGTCGCGCTCAATACCTTGGGAGACCCCGAATGGCTTGGAAAGCTCCGAAGATCGTGGAAGTGCCGGTCGGCATGGAAATCAACATGTACGCCTGCGCTTCGCGCAAGTAAGACTGACGACCTGCCACGGCTTCGATGGTAAACGCCGTCGAAGCCGTGGCAGTGTCGGGCCGCCATTCTCGCGGCTTTCTGCTTATTCAGCGCAATTCAATGCGCTCCTCCTCTTCATGAGAGTTCATCAAGGCCGCCGCGGTGGACGTCGGGCCACAGTGACGGTCGGGGACGCTGCTTGGTCAGTGTTGTTTCCGCTTTCGCAGCGAACGTGATCTAGACCGTCACGCGCCTTGCGTGCGCTCGGAGCGCGTCTTGAAACGTGCATATCGAAGCGCAAGGGTGGGCAGAACCAGCAGACTAAGTGCCATCGAGGTCATGAGCCCCCCGAGGATGACGATCGCCATCGGGCCCTCTATTTCACGCCCCGGTTCTCCTGCGCCGAGTGCGAGTGGCAGCAATCCCAGACCAGTCACAAGAGACGTCATCAGGATCGGGACGAGACGGTCGGCAGCGCCCTCGATCGCGGTATCGGGTCCCCACACGCGACCGTCGACGAGGACGAGGTGCTCGTAATGCGAGATCATAAGGATGGAATTGCGCAGCGTGATTCCGAACAACGTGACGAAGCCGACCATCGATCCGAGCGAAAGCAGACCACCGGTTACCGCTAGTGCGAACACGCCACCGACAAACGCAAACGGCAGGTTGATCATCACCAGCAACAGATTTCGCAAATGGCCGGTCACCATCGCGAGCAGCGCGAAAATACCCGTCGCAGCCAGCAAGGAGTTGACGATGAGATCGCGGCGCGACCGGGCTTGTGCCTCGGCCGCTCCTGCAAATTCGACATGCGCACCGGGCGGCAGTGCGACCTCGCGGGCCAGCTTGCGCTTGGCGGCGGCCACGAAAGATTCGAGATCGCGCCCGCTTACGTTCGCCGTTACGGTCTGAACCCGCTGTGCATTCTGATGCTGGATCTGATAGCGGCCCGAGGTTTCGTAGACGTCGGCGATTTGCTTCAGCAGAATGTAAGCCCCGCTCGGCGTGCGCACCGGCAGGTCACCGATCTGAGTGAGCCGGGCACGGGCATGCTGGTCGAGGATAACGACAACGTTGAAGACGGCATTGCCTTCGTATCCCTGGCCGACGATGTCGCCCTGATAGCCGGTGCGGATCAGCTCGAGCACTTCGACGGCATCGAGGCCCCAGCGCTGCAGATCGGTCGGGCGGAGCGTCACATTAAGCTGCGGCATCCCTGGCGGGGATCGTTGCTGCACATCAATCGCACCCGCGACTTCGTCGAGCTCTCGGGCGACGTCGCGCGCAGCGCTCTCAAGTGAATCGAGATCGGGCCCGTAGATGTTGATGACCACCGCCGCGGTGAAGCCGGAGACGGTCTCCTCCACGCGCTCCGTCAAGTAGGTCTTGCTCGAGAAAGAAACTCCGGGGAAGTCGGCCAAAGCGGCCCTGATGTGCGCTTCTGTCGCCGATTGCTCTTGACCGGAGAGCCCCGGCTGCAGGTCGACTTCGAACTCGCTGGAATGCGGACCCACCGTGTCGATGCCGGCCTCAGCTCGGCCTGCATGCTGCGCCACCCTGCGTACGCCTGGGATACGTCGGAGCGTGTCCGTCATCAGTTTCCCGATGCGAAGCGATTCGTCGAGCGAGGTGCCGGGGATTGCAGAGACGTGCAGAATCAGATGGCCTTCCCGCAGATCCGGAAGGAAGGTCCCGCCGAAGAAAGGCAGCATCGCTGCACCGGCGATCGTCAGAACCGCGGCCGCCGTCATCACGAGTTTCGGGAAACGCCCGATATGACGTAGCAAGGCTTGATAATGGCGACGGGACCACCGCACCGTAGGCGGTTCTTGCAGGCGTTGTCCGCCGGTCGTCCCGACGAGCAGCAGCATAGAGAGCGCTGGGGTCACCGTAAGGGCGACCGCGAGCGAGGCTAGCACCGCGAGGATGTAGGCGATAGCCAAGGGGCCGAACAGACGGCCGGCAATGCCGGAGAGCGCCAGGATCGGAAAGAAGACCAGCAGCACCGCAAAGGTCGCATAGGCTACAGCGGTGCGTACCTCAAGGAAGGCTTCGAGCACGACGCGAGCTTCGGATCTGGGCGCGGTTGCCCGGCGATTTTCGCGCAATCGGCGTACGACGTTTTCAACGCCGATCACGGCGTCATCGACGACCTCGCCGATGGCGATCGCAAGGCCGCCCAGCGTCATCGTGTTGAGGGTTTCGCCCATCCATTGGAGGGCGAGCACGGCCGCTATCAACGATAGGGGGATAGCGGTGCAACTGATGATCGAGGTGCGCCAGTCGAACAAAAATAGGAACAGAACGACGATCACGAGCGCCCCGCCTATCAACAGGGCGTACAGCACGTTCTCCGTCGCCGTGTCGATGAAGTTGGCAGGGCGAAATATGTCCGCATGGAGCTGAACCCCATCGGCTTCGAGTCCCGGTCGCAGTCCTTGCAGCGCGGCTTCCGCTCGCGTGGTGACCTCTCGCGTGTTCGCTCCGTATTGCTGGCTGACCATGAGCATGATGCCGGGGACACCGTCGATGAGGGCGGCCCCGATTGGCGGCTCGGGAGCGGTCACGACCGTGGCAACGTCGCCGAGAACCACGCTCGCGCCGCCTTCGTGCAGGAGAACGGTGCGGGCAAGCTGGTCGGGCGTCAAAGATTGCCCATGGGTTTGCAGCGTGATGCGCTGATTGGTCGTATCGATAAAGCCGGCGCCCCGTATGCCGGTCGCCTTGCGCGCTGCGGCCAAGACGTCATTCAGGCCGACCCGGAATCGGATCAAGTCGTCCGGACGGACTTGCACCTGCAGAGATCTGACGTCTTTGCCGTAAGTGGATACTTGCGCCACGCCCGGTACGGCCAGGAGCCGTCTCGCCACGGTCCAGTCCGCGATGGTGCGCAAATCCATCAGCGAGCGTTGGTCGGAGGTCAGGCCGATGACCAGCACCGTACCGGCTAGCGGGGTCAATGGTGTCATCGACGGCGGCTGCACGCCTTGCGGCAGCCGCGCGGCCACGGCCGCGAGACGTTCCGTCACCAATTGGCGCGCCCGGTAGATGTCGCTGCCCGGCTGGAAGATGACCGTCACCACGGAGAGGCCCTGGATCGACGACGATCGCAAACTTTCGACGCCGGCCAAGCCGTTGATCGACGTTTCGATCGGTTGGGTGACCAGAATTTCGACCTGCTCCGGACTGAGCCCGGGAGCTTCCGTCTGGATCGTGATCTGTGGCGGCGCGAATTCAGGGAAGACCCCGTATTTGGCTTCGCCGAGGGCGAACAGGCCATAGCCCAGCAGCGCACACGCAAGAGCGAGCACGATGCCGCGGAAGCGGATGGCGAACGCGACAAGAGCGGCTTGCGGCCCAGGCCTGTTGGAGCCGATGCCGTCAGTCATTGTCACCGCCGCCCCGAAGCTCGCTCCTGGCCTCCTCGGACAACAGGACCTGCGCGCCCCGGACCACGATTTCGGAACCCGATGGGATGTCTCGGACGACGTAGTCGTCATCCGAGACGGGTTGATCCGTGCTGATCGGATGACGTCGGAAGCTATCGGAGTTCACGCGCAGGTAGACCCATGATCGACCCTGCCATCGGACGATCGCGGTATCTTCAACGAAGACTCCCTCGTAAGTGTTGCCTGACGGCACGTAAACGATGGTGTTCATGCCGGGCAGCAGACCGCTGTCGCCAGGCGCGGAGAAGAAATAGCTCAATCCCTGGATACGGGGATCTGTGCGCGTTGCCGGGGAGATATATTGGAGATCGATGTTCGCGTTTCGCGTCGGGGCCTGCGCGAGAGCCGTTCCCGGAGTCCCAATGACAGTCATGCCGGACGGCAGCGTCACCTGAACGAGAAACTGATTGCGTTCGATCAGCCTGACAACTCCGGGCGAGCGCTCGATGATTCCCCGGCCGATCACCGGCCCCCATTCCTGCTGCGCCGTGGCCGCGAGAGTCCTGAGCTGCGACTCCGCAGCGGCGAGCGCGGCCTTATCGGTCCGCAACGTTCCCTCTGCGGTCTCGGCCTCCTTCTTCGGGAGCGCTGCGGATTCGACGAGATTCTTCGTTCGCTCGAATGCGCTCTTGGCGACTTCGAGCTTGGCCTGCGCCGTCTGGAGTTGAGCCTGAGCATTGGCGTAGCTGTTCGTGAGCTCCGTAATGCGGGAGATATCCAGCACCGCGCCATATGCGCGGAATTGCTCAGGATGCGGAGCAGTTTCGGCAACTGCGGTTTCGAGTCCGATCTGTCCCTGTTGGCTGCGCGTAAGCTTGACTACCGCCTGATCGCTGTTTGCGGTGCGGGAGGGCTCGGTACGGCCCGAATTCGCGCCGTCCGGCTGCGCCGGCTCCGCAACGGCTCGTCGGCCTTGACCAGAGATGGCCAAGGTGCCGGTGCTGAACGCCAGCAGGCACAGAGTTACCGCGACGCCGCGCCAAGAGGTTTCCGTGAAAGCCATCAGCCTGTTAGCAATTGTGGGGAACCAGCTTATTGACGAAATCAAGTGGCGACAAGGCGCCGTTTGACCTTAGCCAGCATAGGCAAAGGTCGGGGCACTTTCACGAGAGGCCGCAGTTGCTAGGTTCCCGGTTCTACTCGCACGGAATTGAAACTTCCGTCTGCTGTGGACGTAGCCTTTGTGCTACTTCTTGATCGCGGAGGCGAGAGGATCCCGGCATGAACCCGATCGACCTGGTGGTGACTGTGTGTGCGGTGCTCTCGCCTGCGACCTGCGAGGAGCAGCATCTGGTGTTCAACTATTCCGGGTCGCCGCGACAATGCGCGATGGCCGCGCCGCCCTATATCGCGCAATGGGTGGGCGAGCATCCGAAGTGGCAGGCGGTGAGGTGGCGCTGCGAATACCCGCACACGCATGACAAGGCGTGAGCGGCGGCGCTACCTGGTGCAATCCTTCAAATCCTTATCGGCGATTGAGAACACCGCGTCGGCCCTGATCTCGATGCCGCGGACGATGCACTGCCGGCCATTGGGATAGCTCACCCTGGCGTCGTAATGGCCCGGCTCGACGCCGGTGATGCGCAGCCGCTCGTCGTGGTCGACCTCCTTGTCCTTGTCGTTCAAGCATTGGTTCGGACCCCAGTCGGTCCTGCCGGCGGGAGCGAGCTGGAAGCCGGAGATCGTCTCAGTCGTCAGATTCCAGAGCCGGATGCCCTTGCCCTTGGCCTGCGCGGCGGCTTCGCCGGCAAGCGTCAACAACGCGATCAAAGCTAGAACCCAACGCATCAGCCAGTCCTCCCAAAGGCGGGCCGTCATTCCCTGATCAGGCGCTCGCGGTTCTTTGCCTTGTCGAAATTTTTGGCGCGGTCAAGGCCGTTCGGTGCGATCAGCTTCGCCGACACGAGATCGGCGCCGTCGAAATCGGCGTCGATGACGATGGCGCCGGTCAGATCGGCTCCGCCGAGTTCGGCGTTTTTCAGTGATGCGCCGCTCAGGTCGGCGCCCCTGAGGGCCGCGAATTGGAGGTCGACGCGCGACAAATCGGCGTTGCGCGCGTTCAGCCGTTCCAGATTGGCGGATCTGAGCACGGCGCGCATCAGCCCCATCGACTGGTTGCGCATATCGGCGCCAAGCTTCGCGTCCGCGATCGAGGCGCCGACCATGCTTGCGCCTGTGAGATCCGCAGCGATGCGCGCTCCCGACAGGTTCGCGCCGTCGAGACGCGCGCGGGCCATTTGCGATGCGAACAGATTGGCGCCCTTCAGGCTTGCGCCGGTAAGATCCGCATCCAGCAGCCATGCCTGATCGAGGATAGCACGGTCGAGCTTGGCGTCTCGGAGTATTGTCTTGTTGAGCCGCGCGGCGCGGAGAACGGCGTTGGACAGGTCCAGCCCCGAGAGATCGAGGCCCGACAGGCGTTTGCCGGTGAAATCGGCAGGCTGCGCGGCGCTCGCTTTGGCCAGCACGGCCTCGACCTCTGGCCTGGTCATTTCGGCCGAGACCATCGCGGGGGAGGTGAGGTCGACGCCACGCATCATGTCCTGCGCGCCCGCCGTCATCGTGACGAGTGCAAGCCCAAGCGTTGCAAGCGTTGAGAGGGCGACCGTCCGCGTCATCATCAACTCCGCCGCCAGCCTATCTAGCACATCCGCCAGGCGACCGGCTATGAGATATCTCGCTCGGCGCGGTCGCCTTGAGTTCGTTGGGCGAGGCCGGCCTTGATCGCCGCAATCTCGGCTTCGCCGCGAGTGTCGCGCGGGATGTCGATAGGTACCTCTGCCACGATCCGCGTTGGCCGGGGCGACAGGAAGAATAGCCGATCGCCCAGGTGCACTGCATCGTCCAGGCTGTGTGTCACCAAAAGCGTCATCACTGGCCGGCTCGCGACGAGCGTCGCAATCTCATCCCGCAGGCGTCCAGCGAGAGCGTCATCGAGCGATGCCAGCGGCTCGTCAAGCACCAAAATATCCGGCTCGACGGCGAAGGCGCGGGCCAGCGCGACGCGCCGGGCGAGCCCCAGCGACAATTCGCCGGGGAAATGGCTGCGATGCGCCTCCAGCTCCAGGATTTTGAACAGCTCCGACAGCCTGGCATCGGTCACATCGGGTGCAGCGAGCCGCACATTCTGCTCGACCGAACGCCACGGCAGCAGCCGCGGCTCCTGGAATACCATGCCGATCCGCGCCTGCGGCGGCCGCGCGATCCGCCCCTGAAACTCATGATCGAGCCCCAGGATGATGCGCAGCATCGTGCTCTTGCCACAGCCGGAGGGGCCGATCAGCACACCGACCTCGCCGGATTCAAGCGTGAACTTGACCGGCGCCAGCACCTCGTGCGTTCCGCCGGCGGCACTTTTGAACGTCTTGCCTGTGATCTCGACCTCAAGCCGCACGGGGCCGCCACCGTGTTGCGCGGGCTTCGAACGGCTGCACCAGCAAGGTTTCGATGACGAGCACGACGGCGGCAAAGGTCAGCGAATAGGCGAGCAGCCGCGGCGTGTCGAACAGCTGGAAGGCGACGCCGATCTCGAAGCCGACGCCGTTCGGACGGCCCAACAGCTCGGCGACCAGCACGATCTTCCATACCAGCGACAATCCGGAGCGCGCAGAGGCTGCGATATAGGGCGCAAGCTGCGGCAGCACGACGTGGCGGAAAGCGCGCCAGCGCGGCATCGCGAATACGCTCGCCATCTCGTCGAGCGAGCGGTCGAGCGCGCGGGCGCCCTCGCGCAAGGTGACGATGGCGGTCGGCAGCTTGTTGATGGCGATTGCCGCGATCGCGGCGGCCTCGGTGAGGCCAGCCCAGATATAGGCCAGCACAATCACGACCAAGGCGGGCAAATTGAGCAGCAGGATCAGCCAGGGATCGCCGAGCCGGTCGGCAAGCTTCACCCGTCCCATCAGATAGCCGATGGCGCTGCCGAGCGACATCGCCAGCACGAAGGCGAGGGTGACGCGCGCCAGCGTGGCGCCGAGATGCAGGAACAACGCGCCGCTCGCGGCCTCCGCGATCATCACCTGGAGCACGGCGGGCGGGGAGGGCAGCTTTGCGCCGCCGGCGAACAGCGCGGCGATCCACCAGATTGCGAGGAATAGGACAAACGACAGAAGACGCAGCACCTCAGTCTCCGGGGACCGCGTGATAGAAGGTGCCGGGATCGAGCTCGGCCGCCGGCCCGACGAGGTCGCGGCCACCGATCTCGGCGAGCACGCGGTAGAGCACGCGCGCATCCGCCTCCTCGTCGCCGATGCTCCGCCGCGGGATACCGTCGCGATAGCGGTCGCGATAGGTCTTGAGCATGGCCGGATCGGTGGTGCCGGTAAGCGGTGCGATCTTGTCCCAGGCCGCGTCCGAGGTCACCAGCAGCTCTTTGGCCTTCCGGGTCATCGCGATGAATCGCGCCACGGCGTCACGATGGCTTGCCGCCCAGCTCTCGTCGAAGACATAGCCGACCGCGGCGACCGCGCCCTTGGCGCCGAGTTTTGGCAGGATGTCCTCGATGCCGGCGAGGCGGCGAAAGCCCTTGGCCTCGAGCTGCGCGCAGAAATTCCAGAAGTTGAGGCTCGCATCCATCTCGCCGTCGAGCGCCTTGGCGGCGATCAGGGGCGGGGCGCCATAGACGATGGTCGCCGCAGACTTCAGGTCGATGCCGTCCTGCTTCATGCGGGCCTGGAGCAGAAGCCAGCTCTTGTCGATTGCTCCGCCGGCGACGGCGAGCTTGCGTCCCCTGAGGTCTGCGAGCGTCTTGATTGGCGAAGCCGCCGGCACCATCACCGCGCCGAGCGCGCTGGAATAGGGATAGAAGGTGAGTTTGGCGCCGAGCGCGCGCTCGCGCGACACCCACAGCCAGTCCGACAGGATGATGTCGGCGCTGCCTGCGCGCATCGCGATCTTGCCGGCCTCGGTACTCGCGAGCTCGCTGACTTCCAGCGACAAATCGGCCTCCTTGTCCAGACCGTTCGCGCGGATCGCGGCCAGCTCCCAGGAGAATGTTCCGGTTTTCTGCACCGCAAGGCGGATGGTCTCCGCGGCGCGGGCGGGTGCGGCTAGGGTCAACGCCAGCGTCACCGCGAGCGCCAATGTTCGACTAAATACCTTTATCGCACCAAGTGCTCTCATCACCTTGTGAGCCGTTTCCTCTGACGGAGTGCTTTTCAGGACAATACGCATAGCATAGCTTTGGTCGCAACCACCGGGAGGATGCGCATGAAACTGGCGGGACGGCTACGACCGATTGTCGCCGCAATGGCGGTATTGGCGGCGACCACCTGCGGGGCGCAGGCCGAGGACGCCAATGATTATCCGACGTCGGCGCGCGCTGAGTACGTCTATGGCTGCATGAAGGCCAATGGCGAGACGCGGTCTACGATCGAGCAATGTTCCTGCTCGATCGACGTGGTCGCCTCGATCGTGCCCTATGCGCGCTACGTCACCGCGGAGACCGCGCTCAGCATGTCCCAGGTGCGCGGTAATCTCGGCGTCCAGTTCCGCACCTCGGAGCAGGCAAATTCGGCGGTGAATGATTTGAGGCGCGCACAGGCCGAAGCCGAGGTGCGGTGTTTCTAGTGTAGCGGCACAGACGGTGCTTTCTTCCTTCTCCCCTTGCGGGAGAAGGTGGCGCGAAGCGCCGGATGAGGGATATGTCTGCTCTTGCTCAGACGTTGAGAGTTGCGCTCGCGGAGAGAGACCCCTCACCCGCCTCGCTTCGCGAGGCACCCTCTCCCACAGGGGGAGAGGGTAAGAAATCTTCACGTCCCCGGCTTCTCCACGTCCCACTCATTGCGGAACACGTGCCCATCCGTGTCCTTTGCCTCGGCGCGAAAGCGCTTGGCGCCGTTGGAGACGTAGGTGAAGCGCAGATTGGGATCTTCCGAGATCGAGATGCCGCCTTCCATCGACAGCACGGGGCTGTCGTCCTGCGTCAGCTTGAGCTGGTTGATGAAGAAGGCCGGGATATAGAGCTGCGTGACCTGGTCCATCTGGAGGCCGGAATTGTTGGGATGGCCGATCATGATCTGCGCCTCGCGCACGCGGCTCGCCGGCGCCTCCTCGCGTGCGAATTGCCGGTAGCGCATCTGGCCGAGCCGGTTCCTGGCTTCCTCGATGTTTTTGCCCGCCGGCGCCGAGCAGCCGCCGGAGGCCTTCACATAGACCTTCGAGACATAGAGCTGGCCGTCGCTGAGCTCGGCCACCGCATGCACGTCGGTGTAGTTGTTGACGCGCACGCGCGTCGAGATCTCCGTGACATTGGCATCCGGCCCGAGCTCGAATTTGGCGGCCATCGGCGCCGGGTTGCGGTCGATCACCAGCGTGATCGAACGGATGCGGCGCGCATCGCCGGGCGACAGTTTGCTGCGCAGGGTCACCGGCACGATGGCTGCGTCCTCGGCGCGATAGGGCATCTCGATGCTGATGACGGCGCTGCCGTCGTTCATCGGACGGCTATTGAAGATGTCCTGCACCAGGCCCGGCCAGGGATCATAGGCCTCTTCCGCCTGCGCCGGTACGGCGAAGGCGATGCCGAGCAGTACGGCGGTCAAGGTCAGGCGGCGAGTGCATGCCATCATGGTCACGGTCCTGCGGGCGTTTCGCCATCGTAGCGCGCCCGCTACTCCCATTCAATTTCCGAGAATGCTGCGGTTGCGTTGCGGGAATTGTAGTCCTCGAACAGCTCCCAGTGCGGCCGTTCCGACGCGGCAGCCTTGTCGGCGGCGGTTCGGATCGGTTCGCCCTTCTTGTTCAGAGCGCGGACATCGGACAGCAGCGTCGACAGGTAGCGTCGCTCATCGGTCAGTGCAGCAGGCCAGTCGCTCACGGGGCCGTGACCAGGAACGACGCGCAGCGCCGGAATGGCCTCCAATCCCTTCAACGTGGCGAGCCAGCCGCGGATGCTGCCGTCCATGACCGGAATGTGGCGGAGAAAGACGAGATCGCCCGCGAACAGGGTTTTGCTCGTCTCATCGAACACGGTCAAATCTGCGTCGCTGTGCCCGGCCGGCCAGGCGCGCAAGATCAGTCGGCGCGACCCGAGATCGAGGGTCGTCATGTCCGAAACGAGCAGGGTAGGGGCAATGATCTTCACGGGATCGATCAGCTCACTGCCCATGATGCGGCGGAAATTGTCGAGATAGAAAGGCCCGCGCGTCGCGAGCGCCTGCGGAAGCTTGCTATGGCCGACGAAGGTGGTGGTTCCGGCGGCGAAGGCGGCATTGCCGAAAACATGATCGGGATGGCCGTGGGTGTTGATGACGTAGCGGATCGGCTTGGGCGTCTTCGCCCGCACGGCGGCCAGCAGCGCCTCGCCTTCGCGGTAGCTGCCGCCGGTATCGATCACCGCCACCGCATCATCGCCCACGATGAAGCCGACATTGGCGATGTCGCCCTCGTTCGCGCGGGTCATCAGGGCGATGGTCCCGGAGTGTACGAAGATTCCCGGCGCGACTTCGCTCACAGGCAATTCGGATGCCTCGGCGCGTGCTAGCGTGACGATCCCCAGCAGGGACAAGGCTGCGATCATTGAAGCGACGTAAGACACTTTTCCGCCTCAGTTCAGAGGGTTTGCTGCATTGCGCTGCAGCAAAGCAAAGCCAACACCAAGCTGGCAAAACTTGGCGCGTCATGCGTTGCATGGATAGCATTCAAACAAAACGAGGAGGAAGCGCGATGACGGAGGCCGGACGACATCGTCGCTGGTTGTTTTCACTGTGGGTCCTGATGGCATCCTGCGCGTTCGGCGATGCTGCGATCGCGCAGACCAACGACACCGGCGACCTCTCCTTCGAATTGGTGGACCCGAAGGTGCTGCGCGTCTGCGCCGATCCGCGCAATCTGCCGTTCTCCAACGAGAGGGGCGAGGGGTTCGAGAACAAGCTCGCCGAGTTCTTGGCGGACAAGCTCCAGAAGAAGCTCGACTACGTGTTCTTCCCGCAGGCCACCGGCTTCGTGCGCATGACGCTGGGTGCGCATCGCTGCGACGTCATCATGGGCTTCCCGCAAGGCGACGACCTCGTGCAGGGCACCAATCCCTATTACCGCACGACCTATGCGCTGGTCGTCAAGGCCGGCAGCGGGCTCGAGGACGTCGATACGCTGGAAGACGCGCGCCTGAAAGGCAAGCATGTCGGCATCGTCGCTGGCACGCCGCCGGCGACCAACATGGCGATCGCCGGTCTGATGGGCGATGCAAAGCCCTATCCGCTGATGATCGACACCCGCTTCGATAATTCGGCGCAGGCCATGATCGACGATCTTGCCGCCGGCAAGATCGACGCCGGCGTGCTGTGGGGCCCGATGGCTGGCTACTATGCGAAGAAGGCCGGCTCTTCGCTCCACGTTACGCCACTGGTGAAGGAGACCACCGGGCCGAAGCTGGTCTATCGCATCGGCATGGGCGTGCGTTCCGCCGACCAGAACTGGAAGCGGCAGCTGAACAAGTTGATCCAGGAGAACCAGGGCGAGATCAACAAGATCCTGCTCGACTTCGGCGTTCCGCTACTCGACGAGAGCGATCGGCCGCTCGGCGCGGAGACGGTCAAGAAGACGCCATGAAGCGGCATCTTGCCGTTGCGCTGCTCGCCGCTGTTCTGGCAGGGCAGGCATTGGCGCAGCGGCAGGAGCCGTTCGAGCCCGAGGGATATCGCACCGACAATTACCGCGCGCCGGTGCCAGCGACGCTTGTGGGCGCGCGTGTGTTGACGACCGCGGAAGCCGAGGCGATCTGGCGCGCGAAGAGCGGTGCGTTCGTCGACGTGATGCCGCGCCCGCCGAAACCGAAGAACCTTCCTGCCGGCACCGTGTGGCGCGATGCGCCGCGCAGGAACATTCCGGGCAGCCTGTGGCTGCCGGACACCGGCTACGGCGCGTTGCCGCCCGCCATGGACGATTATCTCGAGCGCGGCCTCGCGCTTGCATCGCACGGCGACAAGGCCGCGCTGCTCGTGATCTATTGCCTGGCCGATTGCTGGATGTCCTGGAACGCCGCCAAGCGCGCGATGGCGTACGGCTATTCCAACATCGCCTGGTACCCTGACGGCACCGACGGCTGGGAGAGCGCAAAGCTCCCGACCGAGGAAGCGCAGCCCGAGCCGCGCCCAGAGCAGTAACGATTGGCCGAGGTGCGCTGCCTCGCCCCGCTTGCGGGCAGGACTATCGAATATGATCTCTTGGGGCGGCCTGAGCGCGCGCCTCGTCCTTCGAGATGACCGCCTCGCGGTCTCCTCAGGATGAGGCTAAGCGGCATCGGTGCCTGTCGAATTTGCTGCCGCACACTCCCCGCCCTCATCCTGAGGAGCCCGACCGAAAAAGGGTGAGCGGTTTTGGCGGGCTTGTGATTCCTTCGGATTTGCAAAGATTCGAGGGAGGACACCATGCCGTGGACCAAAGCCGCTCGTATCCAGTATCAGCGCAGTGGACTGCGTTACGCAAGCGACCTGACCGATGCCGAGTGGGCGCTGATCGCCCGGAAGATGCCGCCGCGGCGGCGATTGGGCCGGCCGCGCGAGGTCGATTTGCGCGAGATCGTGCAGGCGATTTTCTATATTTTGTCGAGCGGCTGCCAATGGCGAGCCTTGCCCAAGG
>NZ_FNCU01000015.1:0-187111 GCF_900099855.1 Bradyrhizobium sp. Rc2d
ATGCCGCTTAGCCTCAGCCTGAGGAGACCGCCACCGGGTCCGCGCAAAGCGCGGCCCGATGACAGGCTCCGCGGTCGTCTCGAAGGACGAGGCGCGCGCTCAGGCCCCCCAAGTGCCATATGCGATTGCCCTGCCCCGACGGGGAGAGGTCGGATTGCGCTCGGTGATGCGAAGCATCGTCCGGAGCAATCCGGGTGAGGGGCCGCAGCATTTGGTGAGAGCGTAAGCCCTCACCCGGATCGCATCTTTGATGCGATCCGACCTCTCCCTACGG
The DNA here is from genome assembly GCF_900099855.1 of Bradyrhizobium sp. Rc2d. Classification (NCBI taxonomy): domain Bacteria; kingdom Pseudomonadati; phylum Pseudomonadota; class Alphaproteobacteria; order Hyphomicrobiales; family Nitrobacteraceae; genus Bradyrhizobium; species Bradyrhizobium sp. Rc2d. The sequence goes on from NZ_FNCU01000015.1 coordinate 275, forward strand.
GAGAGGTGAACCGGGGCCTCCGGCTCGCATCCCGCGTCAGCGGCTCGCGGCCTCGCTCAGCCGCCGGTTGATCCTGGCTGCGCTGGTCTTGAGCACTTCGGACGGCTGCTGGCCGGTGGCCGCGCACAGGCACGCCCAGTAGTAGACGACGTCGCCGAGCTCATTGACGAGACCCGCCTGATCCAGCCAGCCGTCGCGGAGCAGCTTCTTGATATGATCGGCGACCTCGCCGGCTTCGCCGGCAAGACCGAGACCGAGATAGGACAGCCGCTCGTTGGACGGATGCTCTTCGACTTTCGCAATGGTCGCGGCCCAGGCCGCATATTCATCGATCGTCATCGGCATCCCTCGCCGCTTCTAATCGGATCAGCCCACTACTTCCGTCACCGGCTGCAGGTCGATCTCGAACGTCTCCAAGAATTTCGAGGTCATGACGTAGAAGCCGACCGAGAGCTGGAGTTCGACCAGCGCGGCTGGCGTCAGCTTCGATGCGATCGCTTTGAAGGTCGCATCCGTCGGCTTGTTCAGTTTCACGATCTCGTCGGTGAAGGCCAGAGCGGCGCGCTGCACCTCGTTGAAGCAGCTCGCCGCCTGCCAGTTTGCGATCGCCTCGTTCTGCTCGTCGGTGACACCGACATTCTTGCCGATGCGCTTGTGCGCGACGATCTCGTAAGGTGCCTCACATAGGATGCCGGTGCGCGTGATCGCAAGCTCGCGTACCACCGGATCGAGCTCGCCCTTGTGGCGGATGGCGCCGCCAAGGCGGCAGTACTGCTCGAAATAGCTCGGCGAGTGCGCCATCATGCGAAAAATATTGGCGTTGCGGTTCTTGTCGAGGATTTCGCGGGTGCGGTCGGAGGCCTTGGACGGGTCGCTGTACTGAATGCGGGCCATGATTTTCCTGAAGTTTTCCCTGAAGTTTGTCTCTAAAGTTTTCTTGGGCTTTTGATGCTTTTTGTCGTTGCCGGTGAGAGTTCCCCGAAACTCTATTCTTGCGCCGACGCAGGAGCAACATCATCGAGTCAAATTGCCGCCGCATTGCTGATCGACCCTGACACAGTCGATATTCGCCGCGTGGGGACAAATTGCGGTGGGTACTCGTGAGTGGGGTGTTCCGAGTAAAACAATTGGCCGTCTTTGCGCTCACCACGCAACGATGAGTCACGCCCAAGTCTAGGGAGAACAAGGCATGAAGGAAGCCACCAAGGGGGCGGCCTCGGGAGCGCTCGCGCATATGCTGGCGGTGACGGCGATGCTCGTCATCGCCAGCATCTTGTTCTACGGGCGTTAGAGCATGATCCGGAAAAGTGTGTAGCGGTTTTCCGAAAAGATCATGCTCAAACAATAACCTAAAGCGCGATGACGATTCATCCTGATCTCGTCGCGCTTGAGTTGGAGTTCTAGAGTTTTCGTCATTCCGGGGTGGCCCTCGCACAGGCCAGGCCCAGAATCCCGTTCCAGGCTCGGTCCTTTGGACCGCCCCCGAATGACGAATCCCTCTCTTCGCCCTTGGCTGCTATTTCTCTTTGGTGAAGAACGGCACGAGCTTGCCGGCAAAGGGTTTGAAGCTCGCGGTGACCGAATCGCCGATGGTAAGCCCGTTCTCGCCATGTGCCATCATGCGAAAACCCTCGGCGCAATCGACCAGCAGGATGTTGTAGGGCACGTGGGCGCGCGTCTCGGGCGTCGCGGCGCGGCAGACCAGCGAGGTCGCATACACCCTGCCTTTGCCGCTGGCGCGCGCTTCCTGCGGATCGGACACGCCGCAGGCGGCGCAGAAGGCGCGGTGGAAATACTGCACATGGCCGCATGCGGCGCAGGTCTGGTAGGTGATGGCCTGCTCGCCCTTGGTCCAGTCGGCCAGACGCTCGCTCATCGCACCCGCTCCAGGAACATGCTGACATGGGACGACAGCACGCCGCCATCGCCGTGCAGGAGCGCGACCGAGGCATCGCGCACCTGCCGATTCGCTGCCCGTCCCGTCATCTGCAAATGCGCCTCGACCAGATGCGCCATGGCGCCGCCGACGCCGCAATGGCCGTAGCTGAGCAGGCCGCCATGGGTGTTCAGCGGCATCGCGCCGTCACGGTTGAAATGGCCTGATCGTATGCGGGCTGCCGCCTCGCCGCGGCCGGCGAGACCGAGGTCCTCCAGCAGCATCGCGAGCGTGATCGTGAAACTGTCGTAGATCGCGGCGTAGCGCACGTCGGAGATCGCAAGGCCCGTGGCCTCCTTGGCGCGCGCGATCGAGATTTCGGCACCGAGTTCGCTGAGGCGGGGTGCGGCCGTGACATGCTGATGGGTATGGGCCTGCGCGCAGCCACGAATGAGCACGCCCGCCTCCCCGGTCCGTTCGCGGCTGACGATGAACGCAGCACCGCCGTCGGACACTGGGCAGCAATCCAGCAGCTTCAGCGGCATCGCCACCGGCTTGGAGGCCATGACGTCGGCAACCGTGATGGGATCGTGGAATTGCGCGCCGGGATGAGTGCAGGCGTGCTTGCGCATCAGCACCGCGAACTCGGCGAGGTCCTCTTCGGTCACACCGTATTCGTGCATGTAGCGGGTGGCGACAAGGCCGTAATAGGCGGGAATGGTCGGGCCGAGCGGCACCTCGTAATCGGGATGGCCGACCTGCGCCAGCGCCTGGATCGAGGCATCGCGGCTCTGGCCCGTCAGGCGGTTCTCGCCGGCAACGACGAGCACGTGACGCGCGACGCCTGCCTCGACGAGATGATGTGCGAGCATCGTCATCGCGAGCCCCGTGGCGCCGCCGACCTGGACGGCGTGGGCGTAAGCAGGGCGGATGCCAAAGTGCTCGGCGAAAACGGTCGCCAGCATGATGTGCGGCGAGACGGTGGAGTAGCCGCAGAGGATGCCGTCGATTTCAGTGCGCTTCAGCCCGGCATCGTCGAGCGCGGCTTGCGCGGCCTTGCTCATCAGGTCGAGCGAGGATGAGCCTTCGTGCTTGCCGTAAGGCGTGAGGCCGACGCCGGTGATGAAGCTCATAATGCCCCCTACTCCGGCGCGGGTCGCGTCACGCCATCGCGGATCATGGTTGCGATCTCGTCGGCGGAATAGCCGATCTCGCCCAGGATCTCCGCGCCATGCTCGTTGAGCCGCGGCGCGAGCCGATCCGGCGCGGCGTCCGTCTCCGACCAGCTCGCGGTCACCTTCATGCTGCGGATCGGGCCTTCCGTCGGATGCTCCACGACCGGGAAGAAATTCGTCGCCTCCAGATGCGGATCGTGCAGGATCGAGGCGAGGTCGTGCATCGGCATGACCGGCACGTCGGCCTTGGTCAAAAGCTCGATCCACCCGGCGGTGGTGCGCGTCTCAAAAATGCGCGCGAGCTCGGCATAGACGACGTCGATATTGGCGGCGCGGCCGGCGAAGGTTGCGAATTTGGGATCGGCGCGCAGATCGTCGCGCCCCGTCGCCTCAAAGAAATTCTCCCATTGCTTGTCGTTGTAGACGATGACGCTGAGATGGCCGTCCGAGGTCTTGTAAGGCCTGCGGTCGCGCGAGAGGTGGCGGGCGTAGCCGCCCTTGTCGAGCGGCGGCTCGTAGGTGAGCCCGCCCATGTGATCGCCCATGACGAAGCCGGCCATGGTCTCGAACATCGGGATGTCGACGCGCTGGCCGCGGCCGGTGCGGTCGCGATGCACGAGGCTGGCGCAAATCGCGCCGACCGCGGTGAGGCCGACGATGCGGTCGACCAGCGCGTTCGGCACATAGCGCGGTACGCCATCGCCGGTCTGCGCCATCAGCGCCGGCAGCGCGGTTGCTCCTTGGATCAGATCGTCATAGGCGGGTTTTGCGGCATAGGGCCCGTCCTGCCCGAAGCCGAACACGCCAGCATAGACGAGACGTGGATTGATCGCGGAAACGACGTCGTAGCCGAGCTGAAGCCGCGCCATCGCCTGCGGACGGACGTTGTAGACGAGCACGTCGGCGTCCCTGAGCAACCGCAGCACGGCATCGCGCCCAGCGGGCTTCTTCAGGTCGAGACAGATCGAGCGCTTGCTGCGGTTGGTGTTGAGGAACACCGGGCCCATGCCGGCGTGCCGCGTCGGGCCGATCAAGCGGGTGACGTCGCCGTCGAGCGATTCCACCTTGATGACGTCGGCGCCGTAATCGCCGAGCATCTGGGTCGCATAAGGCCCCATCAGCACGGTGGTCATGTCGATGACCTTGATGCCCTTCAGCGGCCCCATCGTTCGCTCCCGATTGCGCAGGGCTCAAGCGCCCAGCGATTTCGGTCCAGCTAACGGCAGTGCCGCTGGTCGCGCAAGGGCGACTGGCGTATGGCGGCATGCATCGCGCGGCGATATCGCCCGCTATTTCTTCTGGCGGGATTCGCGGATCTTGATGAGACGGTCGAGCTCGTCGTTCTGCTGATTGATGCGGTCGGCGATCCGCGACTCGTTCTGCTCACCCGAGGCGGCAGCGGCCTGCTCGATGAGCTGGCGGATGTTGTCCTCGAGGATCGCGATGCGATCGTTGAGGGCATCCATCGACAGTGAAGTTTCGTAGTCCTTGCTCATGATGCTTTTCCCGCAAACCAATCAGGAGCCCTAGGGTGGGCAAAGCGAAGCGTGCTCACCATGATCTAGCGCAAGAAAGAAGGTGGGCACAGCACATGGCGCCTTTGCCCACCCTACAGGACCGAGCTTACTTCAACGGCTCCAGCACGGAAACGTAATTGGCGACCGCCGCACCGCCCATGTTGAAGATGCCGCCGAGTTTTGCGTTCTTGAGCTGCATACCCTCGGGCGCCTGTCCGGCGAGCTGCATCGCGGTCATCACATGCATGGAGACGCCGGTGGCGCCGATCGGATGGCCCTTGGCCTTGAGGCCGCCGGACGGATTGACCGGCAGCTTGCCGTCCTTCAGCGTCCAGCCCTCCTTGATGGCGCGGGCACCCTGCCCCCTCGGCGTCAGGCCCATGGCTTCGTACTCGATCAGCTCGGCGACGGTGAAGCAATCATGGGTCTCGACGAAGGAGAGATCGGAGAGCGTCACGCCCGCCTGCTCCAGCGCGCGCTGCCAGGCGACGGTGCAGCCCTCGAACTGGAGGATGTCGCGCTTGCTCATCGGCAGGAAGTCCTGGGCGTGGGCGGTGGCGCGGAAGCCGATCGACTTGCTCATGCCCTTGGCGGTCTCGGCGTCGGCCAGCACCAGCGCGGCGGCTCCGTCAGAGACCAGCGAGCAATCGGTCCGCTTCAAGGGACCGGCGACATACGGGTTCTTCTCACTCTCGGCCCGGCAGAAGTCGAAGCCAAAATCCTTGCGCATCTGGGCGAAGGGATTGGCGACGCCGTTCTTGTGGTTCTTGGCCGCGATCAGCGCAAGCGCATCGGACTGGTCGCCGTATTTCTGGAAATAGGAGCTGGCGATCTTGCCGAACACGCCGGCGAAGCCGCCGACGGTGTCACCGTCCTCGGGCAGGTAAGACGCCTTGAGCAGGTTCTTGCCGATCTCCGGCCCCGGCGTCCGGGTCATCTGCTCGACGCCGACGACCAGGACGATCTTGGCCGCACCTGCGGCAATCGCGCGCAGGCCCTGATGCACGGCGGCCGAGCCGGTGGCGCAGGCGTTCTCGACCCGGGTCGCCGGCTTGAAGCGCAGCTTGGGGTCGGCCTGGAGCACCAGCGAGGCGGTAAAATCCTGCGGCGAGAAGCCGGCGTTGAAATGGCCGAGCACGATCTCGTCGACATCACTGGCCGAAATGCCGGCATCCGCCATCGCCTCGTTGGCCACGCGGGTGACGAGGCTTTCGACGGTTTCGGTGTCGAACTTGCCGAACGGCGTATGCGCCCATCCGACGATGCTGGCGGTCATGGTCATTTCTCCCTGGGGTCTCTTCCTGAGTTAAGTCTTAGCCCAGGGATGGCAAGACTTCACGCGGCTTTCAGAACTTTGAGGGTGCGCTGGCAGATGGCAGTTATGCCGGCCCAGTTCCCGGCCCTGATCTCGGCCGTCGGGCACAGCCAGGAACCGCCGACCGCGACCACGTTGGGCTCGGCGAGCCAGCTCGCCGCATTGGCCTCGCCGACCCCGCCGGTCGGGCAGAACCGCACGTTCGGGAACGGGCCGCCGAGGGCGCGAAGGCCCTTGATGCCGCCGGCCTGCTCCGCCGGGAAGAATTTTGCGACGTCGAACCCCTGCGCCAGCGCCATCATCAGCTCGGAGGCGGTCGCAATGCCCGGCGCGAACGGCAAGGCGCTGTCAGCAGCGGCCTTGAGGAGATCGGGGGTCAGGCCCGGGCTGATGCCGAACTTGACGCCAAGCTTCTCGACGCGGGTGAAGTCGGCCGGACTGAGAATCGTGCCGATGCCGACGACCGCCTCGGGCACTTCGGCCATCATCGCCCTCGCCGCCTCGATCGCAACGGGGGTGCGCAGGGTCACCTCCAGGGTGCGGACGCCGCCGGCGACCAGCGCACGTGCCAGCGGCACCGCATCCTGGATACGCTCGATGGTGAGGACGGGAATGACGGTCGCCGCCTTGAACAGCGCGACGAGGTGATTCTGTTGGGCACTCGTGGTCATCGTTGTTGTCGCTTCTTCACTTGGTCGCCTGGCGTGAGGCCGCCGGCCGATGCCGCTTCTTCGGCGGCATGGCATAGCCCGGAATGATGGCGCCGGGATAGCAGATCACGAGGCTGGCGAGGCGATGCCCGGCCTGGGCGGCCTCCACCGGCTCGGAGCCGGCGAGCCGGGCGGCGATATAAGCTGCGGCAAAGCTGTCGCCGGCGGCCGTGGTGTCCACCACCGGCTTGGTCATGGGCTCGGCGCGGACCTCGTGGGTAGCCCCCGGAACGCGCAACAGGCTCACCGGCTCGGCGAGCCGGAACACCAGCTCGGGAGAAGGGATGCGGGCCATCAGCTGCTCGTGGCTCTCGCCGGGATAGAGCGCGAGCAGATCCTCGGTCGAGGTCAGCACGATGTCGGCGGCCGCGAAGGCGGCGGCAAACACCTCGCGCGCGACATCGCGGTCCGGCCAGCCGCGCGCGCGAAAATTGGTGTCGAACACGAAGCGGGTGCCGAGCAGGCGCGCGCGCTTGATCGCCGCGAACAGGCGCTCGCGCCCGGGCGCGTCGTAGATCGAGAGCGTGATCGCGGAGAGATAGACGATGTCGTAGCTCATCAGCGAGTTCAGGAGCTCGTCCGTCTCCGGCAGGCTCATCAGCTGGCGCGCCGCCGCGCTGTCGCGCCAGTGGAAGAACTGGCGCTCGCCCTTTGTATCGAGCTGGATCATGTAGAGGCCGGGCAGCTTGCCCGGCAGCCGCACGACGCGCCTCGTGCCGACGCCCTCGGCATTCCAGGCCGCGATCATCTCATCACTCAGGGCGTCATCACCGAGCGCGGTGAGATAGTCGACCTTGACCTCGAGCCGCGCCAGGTACACCGCCGTGTTGAGCGTGTCGCCGCCGAAGCCGCGCGAGTAAAGGCCGCCGCCCTGCCCTTGCGCCGCGGACGATCCGGTGGAATGTCCGCCCTGGGCCTGCCGGAGCTCGACCATGCATTCGCCGATGCAAGCAACGCTCGCCATCATGTGACCCGCTCAGTGCGCGATCAGGCGACGAAATTGCCGCCGAGCTCGTCTTCGATGTGAATGCGGATGATGTCGTCGAAATTCTTCTCGGCGGTGGTGAAGCCGAGCTCGCGCGACCGCTTCGCGTCGAAATTGCGCGGCCAGCCGCCGACGATGCCGACGATGAACGGATCCGGCTCGCGCTTGATGCGCGCGGCGACTTTCTCGCCCGCAACGCGCTTCAAGGCCGCGATCTGCTCGCCCACGGTTGCGGACAGGCCCGGCATGGTGAGGTTGCGGCGCGGACCGACGGTCGCAAGGTCCATGGTGCCGGCGTGGAGCAGGAAGCCGACCGCGGAGCGCGGCGTCGCGTGCCAGTGGCGGACATCCTCGGACACCGGGAGGATCGCTTCCTTGCCGGCCAGTGGCTCGCGCAGGATGTTGGAGAAGAAGCCCGATGCTGCCTTGTTCGGCAGGCCCGGGCGGATGCAGATAGTCGGCAGGCGGATGCCGATGCCGTCGAGGAAACCGCGGCGCGAATAGTCGGCGAGCAGGAGTTCGCCGATTGCCTTCTGGGCGCCGTAGCTGAGCAGCGGGGTATGGAAGAACTCGTCGCCGATCGCATCGGGGAACGGCGCGCCGAACACCGCGATCGACGAGGTGAAGACCACGCGCGGCTTGTAGCCACCGCCGACGAGCCTGATCGCATCGAGCAGCATCCGCGTGCCATCGAGGTTGATGCGATAGCCCTTGTCGAAATCGAGCTCGGCTTCGCCGGAGACGATCGCAGCAAGATGGAAGATCACGTCGGGGCGGCCGGCGATCAGCTTTTCGGCCGCGCCCGGCACCGCGAAATCGCCCGAGACGGTCTCGACGGGGAAGCCGGCTTTTTCCGGCTTCTTGGGCTCGACTACGTCATGCATGGTCAGCCTGGTGATGTCGCTCTTGCCGAGCCGGCCGTCGCGCAACAGCCGTTCACAGAGTTTGCGGCCGACCATGCCGGCGGCGCCCAGAACCAGAATGTGCAAGAGCCTACTCCTTCTTATTGGCCGGAGCGCGCCGCTCCTGACGCGCCCTCGGCAAGCCCCGCGATCATTCCTTCACGGCGCCGGTCATCGCCGACACATAATGCTCCACGAAGAAGGCGTAAAGGATGACGAGCGGCAGCGAGCCGGCCAGCGCTCCCGCCATCAGCGAACCCCAACGGTAGATGTCACCATCCACGAACTCGTTGACGATCGCGACCGGCACCGTCTTGTTGCTGGTCGACTGCAGGAAGGTCAGGGCGTAGATGAACTCATTCCAGCACAGCGTGAAACAGAAGATGAAGGCCGAGATCAGGCCGGGGATTGCGAGCGGCACGACGATCTTGATCAGGATCTGCCAGCGGCTCGCTCCGTCGATCAGCGCGCATTCCTCGAGCTCGAACGGGATGGTCTTGAAATAGCCCATCAACAGCCAGGTCGAGAACGGGATCAGGATCGTCGGATAGGTCAGAATCAGCGCCATCGGCGAGTCGAAAAGACCGTACTGATACACGACGGTGGCGAGCGGAATGAACAGGATCGACGGCGGCACGAGATAGGCGAGGAAGATCAGCCCGCCGACGAGATTGGCGCCCTTGTAACGCAACCGCACGATAGCGTAGGCCGCGAACACCGATGCGATGATCGAGAGCACCGTGGCGCAGATCGCCACGTACATCGTGTTCCAGAGCCAGTACGGATAGTAGCTCTCGAACAGCAGCTTGTGGAAGTGCTTGAAGGTCGGATTCCAGGTCCAGAACGGATTGTACTTGTCGAGATCGAGCAGCTGCTCGTCGGGCTTCACCGACGTCAGCGCCATCCAATAGAACGGGAACAGCAGGATGAAGACGATGATCGCCAGCGGCAGGTAGAGCGTCACGATCCTGCGTGGCACCGACTGCAGATAGCTCATGCCCTCGCTGTGATCGGCCGTAGGCGCCGAGCCCGACAGCACGTTCTTGAGATCGATGGATCTGGTGGGCAGGTCAGTCATTGCTCTCTCCCTGCTGCCATTTCCGGCGCTGCAGGCCGAACCAGGAAACCATGATCGCAGCGAGCAGGAATGGAATCATGGCGCTGGAGATCGCGGCCCCCTCGCCCAGCTGCCCGGCGATGATCGCGCGCTGGTAGGACAGGGTTGCCATCAGGTGGGTGGCGTTGACCGGGCCGCCACGGGTCATCGCCCAGATCAGCTGGAAGTCGGTGAAGGTGAAGAGCACAGAGAAGGTCATCACGACAGCGATGATCGGCGTCAGCAGCGGATAGGTGATGTACCGGAAATTCTGCCAACGCGTGGCGCCGTCGAGTGTTGCTGCTTCATAGAGCGACGGCGAGACGGTCTGCAGGCCTGCGAGCAGCGTGATCGCCACGAACGGCACACCGCGCCAGATATTGGCGAAGATCACGCAAATGCGCGCCCAGGTCGTGTCGCCGAGGAAGTTGATGTTCTGGCTGATCAGGCCGAGATGCCTCAGCGACCAGGAGATGATCGAGAATTGCGAGTCGAAGATCCACCAGAAGGCGAGTGCCGAGAGCACGGTCGGAACGATGAAGGGGATGAGCACCATCGCGCGCAGCATCGCCTTGAAAGGCATGTGCTCGTTGAGCAGCAGCGCGAGATAGAGCCCGATCGCGAATTTGAGAGCGCTGGCGACAAAGGTGTAGAGCAGCGTATTGAACACCGACAGCCAGAAGATGGAGTCGTCCCAGAGCCACTCGTAATTCTCGGTGGCGATGAAGTGCCCGACCCTGCCGATGCGCGTGTCCGTGAAGGACAGCCAGATGCCGAGCCCGAGCGGATAGGCCAGGAAGAAGATCAGGAACGCCATGGCCGGCACCATGAACCAGAAGCCGAGCCAGTTACGATTGTGTTTGAGCTGGGTCCAGGCGCTCGCCTCGCTCATCTGAGGCTTGGCCCGGGGAATTGCGACATCAGCCATGCCCGATATCCCTGATCGAAATGTTGACGAGCGGGCGGCCGGACGGCCGCCCGCCCCGTGACCGTCAGCGATAGATGCGCTTCAGCTGGCGCTCGGCTTCCGCCATCGCGCCCTTCGCATCCTTGGCGCCGGTGCAGTAGTTGGCGAACATGTCGACGACGATGAAATCGGCGATTGCAGTTGCCGCCTTTTCGCCGACCGTGCCGATACCGGATGCCGGCAGAGTGCGCTTGGAGGCCTGCGAGAACACGGCATTCTTGGGATCAGCCGTCCAGATCGGTGCCGACTCATAGGCATTCAAGGTCTGCGTCAGATAGCCTTGCGCGCCATCCAGCCACTTCTCGTAGTTCTCCTTCTCCAGCATGAAGGCGACGAAGGCCTTCGCCGCGTTCGGATATTTGGTGAAGTTGAAGGCGAGGATCGGCAGCGCAAGCTGCAGCTCGGTCGGCTTGCCGACCGGACCAACCGGCCAGAGCGCGTGATAGGTGTCCGCGGTAAGCTCCTTCTTGGACGGATCGGTCTTGGCGGCCACGTAGATCGAGATGCCGTTCGCCGTGCAATAGAGCTCGCCGGCGAGGAACGCCTTGTTGTTGGAGGAATCGTTCCAGGACGCGGTACCCGGGATGAAGCTCTCGTACAGCGCCTTGCAATATTCCAGCGCCTTCGCCGTCTCCGGCGAATTGATGATGATCTTGTCGTTCTGATCGACCGTGTAGGCGCCGTGCCCCCACAGCACCCAGTGCAGCCACGAATTGCCGTCGCCCGAGGCATGCCCGAGAGCGAAGCCGGCCGGCGTGTTGTTCGCCTTCAGCGCCTTGCACATTTCGAGGAAGCCGGGGAAGTCCTTCGGGAACTCCTTGAAGCCGGCCTTGTCGAGCGCCGACTTGCGATAGGTCATGTAACCGCCATTGGTCGCCACGGGGATGCCGAGCCAATCGTTGCCGAGCTTGCAGGTTTTGGCGGCCGCATCGGTCCAGCCGCCATATTTCTTGCCGAGATAATCGGCGACGTCGTTCATCTTCAGCACTTTGGTCGGGAACAGCTGCGGCAGCGTGTGCAAGCCCCAGGCGAGATCGAGGCCGGAGCCAGTATTGGCCGCGACCGATGCCTTCGGCTGCACGTCCTCGAAGGATTCGCTGAACACGTTCATCTCCGTGCCGGTCGCGGCCTTGAACGCCGCAACCATCGCGTTGAACGCATCGTCCTCCGCCGGCACGAACCGCTTCCACCGCATCACAGTCAGCTTGGCGCCGGGCTCGGCCTTCCAGGGCGCGCTCTGCGCCCAGGCCTTCGCAAACTCGAACAGTGCCGGCCCGGTCAGCATGCCGGTTGCAGCCAGAGCCGTTCCGCCCTGAAGCAGAGTCCGGCGGGTAAAGTCTTGCATATCGTCCTCCCTGTGATGCTTTTTCTTGTCTTACGTCTTGTGCTAGGCGTTGAGGCGTTTGCCTGTCGCCTCGTCGAACAAATGCACCAGCGACGGGTCGGGCTTCAGCCGCACCTTGTCGCCGGGATTGAACTGGTGGCGCTCGCGGAACACCGCGACGACCTGCTCGCCGCCGACATTGGCGAACACCTGCGTCTCCGAGCCCGTCGGCTCGACCACGATGATCTCGGCCTCGGCGCCGTCATCGGCGATGGTGAAATGCTCAGGCCGCACGCCGTAGACGGCAGGACGGCCGTCGGACGCCGTCGGCGCATTCTTGAGCGGCAGCTTGACGCCGTTCGGTCCCTCGAAGGTGGCAACGCCGTTGGCGCGCACATGGCCCTTCAGGAAGTTCATGGCGGGCGAGCCGATGAAGCCGGCGACGAACTGGTTATCGGGCTTGTCGTAGAGCTCGAGCGGCGTGCCCATCTGTTCGACGATGCCGTCATGCATGACGACAATCTTGTCGGCCATGGTCATGGCTTCGATCTGGTCGTGGGTGACGTAGACGGTCGTCGTCTTCAGCCGCTGATGCAGCTCCTTGATCTCGGTGCGCATGGCGACGCGCAGCTTGGCATCCAGGTTCGACAAGGGCTCGTCGAACAGGAAGACCTGCGGATCGCGCACGATGGCGCGGCCCATGGCGACGCGCTGGCGCTGGCCGCCCGAGAGCTGGCGCGGATAGCGATCGAGCAACGGCGACAGCGCCAGGATCTCGGCGGCGCGCTTGACGCGCTTGTTGATCTCGTCGGAACCGGCATTCCGCAGCTTCAGCGAGAAGCCCATGTTGTCGGCCACCGTCATATGCGGATAGAGCGCGTAATTCTGGAACACCATCGCAATGTCCCGCTCCTTGGGCTGGACATTGTTGACGACGCGGTCGCCGATCGAGATCGTGCCGGAGGTGATGTTCTCGAGACCGGCGAGCATGCGCAGAAGCGTCGACTTGCCGCAGCCGGAGGGGCCGACCAGAACGACGAACTGGCCGTCCTCGATCGGAATCGTCACGCCGTGCAGGACTTCAAAGTTGCCGAACGATTTCCGCACATCGCGGATTTGCACAGACGACATCTAGCTCCCTCCTCGAAAGTCCACGGCGCCTCTCGCGCCGCGACCGTCTTGTTTTTCAGACTTCACCGAACGAAGCCCGATCAATAGCGGGCGACATTGTCGGCAGTTTGTGCGGTTTTGGCAATTTGTCTTTGGTTAGTCGTTGCTGGTAGCGCTGTCAACGTTCCTTTGTTTGCGACCGTGACTGTGTTAAGAGCAACAAATGGGTCGAAAACGCACCAAGTCAGGCAAAATCCGGCTGGCGGAAGTCGCCGAGCTTGCCGGCGTCAGCCCGATCACGGCGTCCCGCTTCTTCCGCAATCCGGAAGCGCTGTCGGTTGCCAAGCGGACGCGGGTCGAGAGCGCCGCCAAGGAGCTTGGCTATGTGCCGAACCTTGCGGCCCGCGCGCTGGCCTCGCAACGCACCGAGGTGATCGGTGTATTGATCCCATCGCTCACTAATAACGTGTTCTCGGACGTGCTGCGCGGCATCTATGACGCCTCCGAAGGCGGCCGTTATTCGATCCAGCTGTCCAACACGCGCTACAGCATCCTGCAGGAGGAGAAGCTGCTGCGCCTCTTTCTGGCGCAGAAGCCGGCCGGGCTGATCGTCACCGGCATCGACCAGACCGCGGAATCGCGCGCGATGCTGGAGGCCGCCGATTGCCCGATCGTGCAGATCATGGAGATCGGCCCCAATCCGGTCGACATGATGATCGGCTTTTCGCACTATGATGCAGCGCGCGGGGCCGTTGCCCACCTGTTCGCGCAGGGTCACCGCAAGATCGGCTTCGTCGGCGCGCGGATGGATCCGCGGGTGCAGCGGCGGCTGGACGGATATGTCTCGGCCATGAAGGACGCCACGCTGTTCGAGCCGCGCCTCGTGGTCACGACGGCGACCCCGACATCGGTGACGCTCGGCGGCGCCCTCTTCACTGACCTCCTCGCGCGGGATCCCGATCTCGATGCGGTGTTCTGCGCCAATGACGACCTCGCGCTCGGCGTGCTGTTCGAATGCCGGCGCCGGGAGATCGCGGTCCCCGAGCAGATCGCGATCGTCGGATTCAACGACCTCGAATTCATGGCCTCCGCCGTCCCCACCCTCACCAGCGTGCGCACCAACCGCTACGAGATGGGAAAAACCGCCGCGACCATGCTGATTGACGCGATCGACGGACGGCGGCCGGAGCAGCCGGTGCTCGATCTCGGCTTCAAGGTGATCGAGCGGCAAAGCTCGTCGTCGCGGCGTTCGGACAATAGGTCGGCCGCTTCCGGTGCCGGCGCCGCGAACAAAATGGTAGCGTTACCAAGTAGCCATGACTAGTATCGCATTTGTGAGGAAATGACCCGCCAGCCGGCCGGCCGACCATCGCTCGCGCCGCTGGGCATCGCACCAGCCGACACATCGAGACGGACGCCAGTGCGTTTGCATTGCAGGAGAGACCAATGACAAAAAAGCCAACCAATGGGCATGCTGCCGGCAACGGCGCTCGCCGCCACCTTCGCTCGCAGGACTGGTTCAACAACCCGCATAATCCGGGCATGACCGCGCTCTATATGGAGCGCTATCTGAACTACGGCCTCACCCGCGCCGAGCTTCAATCCGGCAAGCCGATCATCGGCATTGCGCAAACCGGTAACGACCTCTCGCCCTGCAACCGCCACCATATCGAGCTCGCGCACCGCGTCCGCGAAGGCATCCGCGAGGCCGGCGGCATCGCGATGGAATTTCCGACCCATCCGATCCAGGAGACCGGCAAGCGCCCAACCGCGGCGCTCGACCGCAACCTCGCCTATCTCGGCCTGGTCGAGATCCTCTACGGCTATCCGCTCGACGGCGTGGTGCTGACCACCGGCTGCGACAAGACCACGCCGGCCTGCATGATGGCCGCGGCGACCGTGAACCTGCCCGCGATCGTGCTGTCGGGCGGCCCGATGCTGAACGGCTGGCATGCTGGCGAGCGCACCGGCTCCGGCACGATTGTCTGGAAGTCGCGTGAGCGGCTCGCCGCCGGCGAGATCGACTATGAAGAGTTCATGGAGATCGTGGCGTCCTCGGCGCCCTCGGTCGGCCATTGCAACACCATGGGCACCGCCTCGACCATGAACGGGCTTGCCGAAGCGCTCGGCTTCTCGCTGCCGGGCTGCGCGGCGATCCCCGCCCCCTATCGCGAGCGCGGCCAGATCGCCTATGAGACCGGCAAGCGCATCGTCGAGATGGTCTGGGAGGATCTGAAACCCTCGGACATCCTGACCCGCAAGGCGTTCGAGAACTGCATCGTGATCAATTCGGCGATCGGCGGCTCGACCAACGCGCCGATCCACATCAACGCCCTCGCCCGCCACATCGGCGTCGAGCTCTCGATCGACGACTGGCAGAAATTTGGCCACGACGTACCGCTGCTGGTCAACATGCAGCCGGCCGGCTTCTATCTCGGCGAGGAATTCCACCGCGCCGGCGGCGTGCCGGCCGTGGTGCGCGAGCTGATGAAGCACAAGCGCATCCATGAGGATGCGGTCACCGTGAACGGCCGTGGCATCGGCGAGAACTGCAAGAATGCGCCCGCGCCCGACAATGACGTGATCTGGGCCTACGACAAGCCGCTGGTGAAGGACGCCGGCTTCCTGGTGCTGAAGGGCAATCTGTTCGATTCAGCGATCATGAAGACCAGCGTGATCTCCAAGGAGTTTCGCGACCGCTATCTCAGCAACCCGAAGGACCTCAACGCCTTCGAGGGCCGCGCGGTCGTGTTCGAGGGCCCCGAGGATTATCACGAGCGAATCGACGATCCCTCGCTCGACATCGACGAGCGCTGCGTGCTGTTCATCCGCGGCACCGGGCCGATCGGCTACCCCGGCGGCGCCGAGGTCGTGAACATGCAGCCGCCGGCAGCCCTGATCAAACGCGGCATCCTGTCCCTGCCCTGCATCGGCGACGGCCGCCAGTCCGGCACCTCGGGCTCGCCCTCGATCCTGAACGCCTCGCCGGAAGCTGCCGCCAATGGCGGTCTTGCGATCCTCAAGACCGGCGACAAAGTGCGCATCGACCTCAACAAGGGCAGCGCCAACATCCTGATCTCGGACGAGGAGCTGAAGAAGCGCCATGCCGAGCTCAAGGCCAATGGCGGCTTCAAGCACCCGCCGAACCAGACGCCGTGGCAGGAGATCTACCGCAACACCGTCGGCCAGCAGTCCACCGGAGCCTGCATGGAACTCGCCACGCGCTACCAGAACGTCGCCGGCACCTTTGGCGTGGCGCGGGATAATCACTAGCAGCCACACCGTCATTGCGAGCCACCGGGTCCGCCGAACAGCCGCCCGATGACAGGCTCCGCGAAGCAATCCAGAGATATCTCCATGGAGACAGTCTGGATTGCTTCGTCGCACCAGCGCAAAATTGCTCCGCAATTTTGTCGCCGGCTCCTCGCAATGACGCTGGGTTGGGATTGGAACACATAAAGGAGAACAAGAAAATGGCAGACCGCCTTAAGGGAAAGCGCGCCGTCGTCACGGCTGCGGCAGCAGGAATCGGGCGCGCATGCGCCATCGCATTCGCGCGTGAGGGCGCAACCGTCATCGCCACCGACATCAACGAAGCCGGTATCGCGAGCCTCGCCAAGGAAGGCATCGCCGAAGTCGCAAAACTCGACGTCCGCAACACCGCCGACGTCAACGCCTTTGCCAAGCGCGTCGGCAAGATCGACATCCTGCTCAACGCGGCGGGATTCGTGCATCACGGCACCATCCTGGAGTGCTCGGAAGAGGATTTCGACTTCTCGTTCGACCTCAACGTCAAGTCCATGCACCGGACCATCAGGGCCTTCCTGCCTGAGATGCTAGCAGGCGGCGGCGGCAGCATCGTCAACATCTCCTCATGCGCGGCACTGCGGCCGCCGGCCAACCGTTACGTCTACAGCGCGTCGAAGGCGGCGGTGTCGCTTCTGACGCGCGCGGTCGCGCTCGACTTCATCACCAAGGGCATCCGTTGTAACAGCATCTGCCCCGGCACCGTCGAGACGCCCTCGATGCTCGACCGCGCCGCCGCGCAGGGGCCGCAGGGCAAGGAGATGTTCATCTCCCGCCAGAAGATGGGCCGGCTCGGCACCGCCGACGAGATCGCGGCGATGGCGGTCTATCTCGGCAGTGACGAAAGCGCCTTCACCACCGGCGTCGACCTCGTCGTCGACGGCGGCTACATGCTCTGATCACTCCTCATCCCGAGGAGGCGCGGCAGCGCCGTCTCGAGGGATGGGCCACGGGCTCTATGGTTCGAGACGCGCGCCGCGTGCGCGCTCCTCACCATGAGGGATAGAGAAAGGGATTTCTCGATGAACAAGATCGATCTCAACGGCCGCATTGCCGTCGTCACCGGCGGCGCGCAGGGCTTTGGCCGCGCGATCACCGAGCGCTTCGTCGCCTCCGGCGCCAAGGTCGCCATTTGGGATTTCGACGCCGCGCTCGCAGAGAAGACGGCGAAGGAGATCGGCGACAGCGTGCGCGTCTTCAAGGTCGACGTCACCGACAATGCGGCGGTCGAGCAGGCCCGCGATGCCACGCTCGGCGCCTTCGGCAAGATCGATATCCTCGTCAACAATGCCGGCATCGCCGGCGTCAACAAGCCGGTCTGGGAGACCGATCTCGAGGAATGGCGCAAGGTGCTGCGCATCAACCTCGACGGTCCCTTCATCTGCTGCAAGGCGATCGTGCCCGCCATGCTCAAGCAGAAATACGGGCGTATCGTGAACATCGCCTCCATCGCCGGCAAGGAAGGCAATCCGAACGCCTCGCACTATTCGGCGTCCAAGGCTGGCCTGATCGCGCTGACGAAATCGCTCGGCAAGGAACTCGCCTCGCACGACATCCTCGTCAACGCGGTGACGCCGGCGGCAGCCAAGACGGCGATCTTCGACCAGATGACGCAGCAGCATATCGACTTCATGCTGTCGAAGATTCCGAAGGGACGCTTCGTGCTGGTCGAAGAGCTCGCCGCGATGGTGAGCTGGCTGGCATCCGAGGACTGCGCGTTCTCCACCGGCGCTGTCTTCGACATCTCGGGCGGTCGCGCGACCTATTGAGGACATCATGATCCGGGAAGGGGGATGCCTGTGCGGCGCGGTGCGGTTCAAGGCGGAGGGCGAGCCGCTCAATGTCCGCATCTGCCATTGCCGCCTCTGCCAGAAGGCGATGGGCTCGCCCTACTTCGCCCGCGCGCAGTTCGATCAGCGCGCATTGACGGTCGAGGGCGAGACCGCCCGCTACGCCTCCTCCGAGAATATCGACCGCGTGTTCTGCAAGCGCTGTGGCACGCGGCTATTCGCCTGGCGCCGCAACGGTACGCTCGCCGGCGTCGCGCTGGCCACCTTCGATGATCGTAACGCCTTTGCGCCGACCGAGCACATCTGGGTCTCGGAAAAGCTCGCCTGGGTGAAGCTCGACGACGGCTTGACGCAGTATCAGACGACGATTCCATAAGTTGCGCGATGGCACGGCGGCGTACCGCTGGCGGATCATTTGCGGCGTGGCATTTCGGGACCGGTCCCCCTATGTTGAGCTGAAGCGTTGCTGCACCACCGCTGGCTGGGATGGCTGCATGGCCGCAAACCGGGACGGACGAGCCGTGAACATTTCCATTTATGACCTCTCCGTGTGGGTGCTCCCCCTCGTGCTCGCCATCACCTTCCACGAGGCCGCGCACGCCTTCGTCGCGGACCGGCTCGGGGACAACACGGCCTCGCAACTCGGTCGTGTCAGCTTCAATCCGCTCCGCCACATCGACCCGTTCGGGACCCTGATCCTGCCGGCGATGCTGCTGTTCGCGCATTCGCCGTTCCTGTTCGGCTACGCCAAGCCGGTGCCGGTGAATTTCCGCAAGCTCAATAACCCCCGGCTCGACATGGTCTGGGTGGCGCTGGCCGGGCCCGTCACCAACATCCTGCTGGCGCTCGCCGCCGCCCTCGCCTTCCATGCCCTGCCCTTGGTGCCCGCGAGCTCGGCGAAATGGGTTGCGGACAACCTCAAGAATGCCCTCGTGATCAACGCGATCCTGGCGGTCTTCAACATGATGCCGATCCCGCCGCTCGATGGCGGGCGTGTCGCGGTCGGGCTGTTGCCGCGGGCACTCGCCGTGCCGCTGGCCCGGCTCGAGCCGGTCGGGATGCTGATCCTGATCGGCCTCCTGATCCTGCTACCGCTTGCGGGTTCGCAGTTCGGTCTAAATCTTGATGTTATTTCAGCAATACTGCGAACGTTGACCGGTTATGTGATTCAGGCTGTTCTGTTCCTGACCGGCAATGTGTAGTTGAACAGCGACATCCGAACGTAGGCCTGAAGGGCCAGAGGCCGACTTGGTCAAAGCTGCCGATATGCTGATCGCGCGACGCGCCGACACCCGCGCCCGCGCCGATTTTGCCACCTGGAAGATGATGGCGAAGCTCAACGGGGCGTCCGCGCTGCCTCCGGAGGCCCAGGAGTTCCTCGCGAGCTACAAGAACCTGCTGGAGCAGATGAGCGAGGGCGAGGCCACCGAGGCCACCATCGGCGCGATCTACAAGGCCTATTATGCCGAGATGGGCGGCGCGGGAACCCCGCCCGACGTCCGCACCCGTCCGCCTGAAACGTCGGCGGGCAATGTTACCGCCTTCCGCCGCCCCGCCCCCAAGCCGAAGAAATCCGCCTCCTTCGGGACGGCGGCATTCGCCGGAACCCAGAAGCGGCCGCTGCCGGTGGCGCTGATCTTCGCCTGCCTGGTCGTGGTCTATGTCGGGATCAGGCTCTACTGGCGCTGAGCCGTCTTCTTCTTTTTCTTCGCGTCCGGCGGCGTGAAGATGATGTCGACGGTGCGCTCGAACCGGTCGTCAGTCAGCCCGGCCGGCGGCTGCGGAATGGGATCGGACTTGCGGACAATCGAGACCGCGGCCGCATCGTAAGCCGCATCCCCCGACGACTCCACGACGTCGACCGACAGCACGTTTCCCTTGCGGTTGATCGCGAAGCTCACTTTGACCTTCTGGTTATTGGGCTCCTTGCCCTCCGGATTGACCTTGTGGGCCGTCAGATGCGCGCTGATCTTGCGGTTCCAGTCCGCCGTAATCTTCAGGATGTCCTTGCCAAGCCCAAGCACCGGCGCCAGGGCCTTTTCGGCCTCGCGCGCGTCTTCATCGAGTGTCTGCCGTGCCGTCGCAACCGACTTCGGCGATGCCTCGGCAGCGGGAGTTTCGACCGCCGCGATCTTCGGATCTTCGTCCTGAGGCTTCTTCGAGATATTCTCGGTGACGACCCGATCGGGATCGTCGACCTGCTGCGACTGATCCTTTGGCAGCTCGGTTTCCTTGGTCTCGGCCTTTTGCTCGGGAAGCGCCTGCTGCTCCTGCATTGCTTCGCTGTCAGGCCCCGGCGGAAGGTCGGTATCGGGCGCCTTTGGCGAGGCCATCTCGACCGCGAACTCGGCGCCCGCCGCACCCAGACCATCGTCGCCGTCATCGGCTTGCAGGTGTGCCAGCGCGAGCGCGGCGCCACCCAGATGAAGCGCGAGCGCCGCCACCGCGGCCAAGATCCAAAGCTTCCGGGATGGTCTGAGTTCGTCCGACATAGCGGGCCTTTAAGGCTGAGCGGCGCCTGCCGCGGGCGCCCCGGGAGCGCCTTCCAGCGCGACCAGCTTGACCCGCGTATAGCCGCCTGAGCGCAAGAGCTCCATGACACCCATCAACTCGCCATACGGCACCGAGCGATCGGCGCGCAGGAAGACATACTTGTCCTTGCTCATGTCCGACAGGCCGTCGAGGGTGCCGATCAACTCGGCCCGGTGGACCGGGTTCTCTCCGATCGCGAGCGTCAGATCGGGCTTGATGCTGAGATAGGTCGGCTTGTCCGGCTTCTTCTGCGGCGTCGCGCTCGACGTCGGCAGATCGATCGGCAGGTCGACGGTCGAGAGCGGCGCTGCGACCATGAAGATGATCAGCAGCACCAGGATGACGTCGATGAACGGCGTGACGTTGATGTCATGCGTTTCCGAGAAATCGTCGTCTTCGCCGTCGTTGTCTGCGAGCGAAACACCCATGGTTCACTCCGCTGCGCGCGAATGCACGCTGCCGTGGCTGCGATCGAGATCGCGCGAGAGCAGCCGCCCCGCCGCGCCAGAGGCGCGGCTGACGAGCTCGAGATAGCCTTTCGTCACGCGCGCGAAATGGTTGTAGATGATGACGGCGGGGATGGCGGCGACGAGACCGATCGCGGTGGCGAGCAGCGCCTCGGCGATGCCGGGCGCGACCACGGCGAGGTTCGTGGTCTGCGACTTCGAGATGCCGATGAAGCTGTTCATGATGCCCCAGACCGTGCCGAACAGGCCGACGAAGGGCGAGGTGGAGCCGATGGTCGCGAGCACGCCCATGCCGATGCGGATGCGGCGCTGTTCCGCGCGCACGATCTCCGCAAAGCTCGAGGCCGCGCGCTCCTTGATGCCGGCATCGCTGGACAGGCCGGCCGACATCCGCGCCTCACGCAGCGCCGCCACGAGGAAGGACGGCAGGATCCCTTCCTTGGCTCCGAGCGCCATCTGGGCTTCCGCGAGCGAACGTGCCTCTGCGGTCTTCTTCAGCGCCGAACGCAGCTTGGTGCAGGCGACCGACAGTTCGATCGACTTGGCGATGAAGACGGTCCAGGTCACCAGCGAGGCAAAGGCGAGCCCGATCATCACCGCCTTCACGATGACGTCCGCCGACATGAACATCACCCAAGGCGACAATTCCTTCATGGCCGGCGCGACAGAGGTCGCCACATCGGCCTTGGGGGTGGTCGGACCGGCGGCCGCGGGGGGCGCCGCCGGAGCAGCGGGCGCGGTTGCCGTCGAGGCCGAAGGCGCCGGGACGCTAGGCGCGGTGGCCGCTGGCGTCGGACCGGCCGGGGCCGGTTGAGCCACCGATTGCGCCGGGGCCGGCGGGGTTTGTGTCTGGGCGGAAACTGGAGATGCGAGCCAGGCGGCCGCCAGCATGGCGGCGGCGGCAAGGCTGGCTTGGAAGGTCATGCTCTTCATACTTCGGCCCAGTAGCGAATGAGGTTGTGATAGATACCCGTCAATTTGACCGTTTCGGGATCGTCACGCCCGAGCCGTTCCACCAGCGCCTGAATCGCGGTGTCGAGGTCAAAGATCATGCTTCGGGCTTGATCGTCCCGTATCATGCTCTGAAGCCAGAAGAAAGACGCAACCCGCGTTCCCCTCGTCACCGGCGTGACCAGATGGAGGCTGGTCGAGGGATAGAGCACGCAGTCGCCGGCTGGCAACTTGACTTCGTGCGAACCGTAGCTGTCCTCGATCACAAGTTCGCCACCATCGTACTCGTCCGGCTCGGCGAGGAACAGCGTGACCGACAGGTCTGTGCGGATGCGAAGGCCGGTCAGGCGGTCGCCGCGGATCGCATTGTCGACGTGCAGGCCGAAATGGTGGCCGCTGCTCGCCGCATAGCGGTTGAAGAGCGGCGGGAAGATCTGGAGCGGGATCGCCGCCGCGATGAAGCGCGGGTTCGACGTCAGCGCCGAGATGATGCGGTTGCCGAGCTTGCGCGCGACCTCGCTGTCCGGCGGCAATTGCTCGTTGCGCTTGACCATCGCCGACTGCGCGCCGGCGGTGGAGCGGCCGTCCTCCCAGTCGCTGGCGTCCATGATGCGGCGGAAATCCGCCACATCATCCTTGCTGAGAACGTTTTCTATGCATGTCAGCATGAAACTCGTTGTTGCTCCATCAGTAGCGCGCGGAGAGCACCACATAGGCGGCACGGCCCGGTGCCTCTAGCACGAACGGTGCTGCGCTTTGGTACAGCGCGTCGTAGTAGCGCTTGTCGAAGATGTTGTTCACGAACAGCTTGAGCTTCCAGTGCTCATCGAGCTTCGCCTCCGCGAACGCGTCAAAGCGCCAGTAGCTCGGCAGCGACGTGCCCTGATTGGCCGCGAGCAAAGTGCCGCCATAGATCTTGGAGCGGTATACCGCCTGCCCGCCCAGTTCCCAGGTGTCGTTGAGCTGATATTTCGACAGCAGGCTGAACGACTCGTGCGCGATATTGGCGAGCGGACGCCCGACGTTGGTCGGATACAATGTCTTGTTGGCCGACGGCGCCAGCGACTGTGTCACTTCCGACTGCATCAGCACGAGACCGCCGAACACGCTCCACTTGTCAGTGATCTTGCCACCGATGCCGAGATCGATACCGCGGATGCGGTAGGCGGCGCCGGCAGTGATGCAGGATACGCTCGCAACCCCCGCGGGCGGCGAGAATGAACAACCGGCAGGTATCTGGGACGCCGGTGTCGCAGCCGTGATGTTTTGAGACTCTCGCGCGTTCTCCTTCGTGGTCTGGAACAGCGCCGCGGTCAGCAGCAGATGACGATCGAACAGCTCCCATTTGGTGCCGATTTCGATGGCCTTGTTTTTCTCGGGGCCGAATATCTGCGTGTTGCCGCCAGGCAGGGTCGGATTGAGGCCGCCGTACGCTGTGCTGGTACCGTCGAACTCGGCACCGACCGGGTTCGCCGAAGTCGCGTACGCCACATAGACGCTGCCGTTCGGCAACGGCTTGAGCGTAAGGCCGAGATTGAAGTTGGGAATCAGGAACTCCGCCGACTGCTGACCGAACGCCCCGTTCGCGGCATAGCCGGTGGTCTTGATGCTGTAATCGTCGTAACGGAAACCGCCATTGAGGATCAGCAGGTCATGGTAGTTTGCGCTATCCATGACGTAACCGCTGACCGTGTCGATGCCGACCTTGGTCGGCAGCCCCGAAAGCGACGGGATTCCGAAGGGCAGATACGTGTTCTGAGGAAAGAAGACGCTGGTGTTGGTCGGCGAGCCCGATGGGCTCGAAGGAATGCCGGTGGCCTCCGAGGTCAGCCCAAGATACCTGTCGATCGACGATCGCTCACGATCGACCTCAATACCCGCAAGCGCAGTGTGCTTGAACCCTGCCCCGTCCAGGAACTTGTAGGTCGCCTCCGTCTGGTTGGCGAGCACATCGGTGATCTGAAAACGGCTCTGCGGATTGGACGTCAGCGTCGAAGCTGAGAGCGGGTCCTTCAGCGAGGGCGATTCCGGCAGCGTTCCGATGTAATTTTGGGTCGAACGCGACGCGCGGAACTTGTTGCTGATCATGAGATCGGGAGTGATCTGCACTTCCGCGTTGATCGTGCCGATGTCCTGGCCGGTGCGGAAGAAATCGCGATTGACGAAACCGTACCAGTTCTTGCGGCTCGCTCCGAAATCCGGGAACGGACCGCCAGCGGTGGACGCGGTGCTCGGCCGATAATAGGGCACGCCGAAGTCCGGAAGACCGGTCAGTTCGGTGTGGATGTAGTTGCCGGTGACCTTGATCGTGTCGGTCGGCTTCCAGGTCGTGGCGACGAAGGCGCCGTTCCGGTTGTCGGTGACGTAGTCGCGGCCAGCGACATTGGCATCCTGAAACAGACCGCCGACACGAACGGCGAGCGTCGGATCGATCACCTGGTTGACGTCGAGGGTGACACGCTTGGTCTGGTCGGTGCCAAACGTGGTGTCCATGTTGTAGAAGCTCTGTTCCGTCGCCGCCTGCTTGGTGACGATGTTGATCGCACCACCGGCGACACCGCGGCCGGAAAAAGTCGAGCCGGGACCGCGCAGGATCTCGACCTGCTCGGTGAAGAAGTTTTCACGCACGCTGACGCCGGCGTCACGAACACCGTCGATGAAGATGTCGTTGCGCGCATCGAAGCCGCGGATGAAGAAGCGATCGCCGAACGCGTTGCCGCCCTCGCCCGAGCCGAGCGTCACGCCGGCCGTGCTGAGGATCGCCTGCTTAAGCGTCGTGGCGTTCTTGTCCTCGAGGACTTCCTTGCTGAGAACCGTGATCGACTTGGGAGTGTCGACCAGCTTCTCCGGGAATTTGCCGCCGGCCTGCACGTGATCGACCTTGTAGGGCGCAGCCGGATCCGCATACGGATTTGCGTCGGCTGGACCTGACGGTGTGATGGGAGCCGTCTGTTGGGGCTGCTGGCGCTGCGCGGCGCGGCGAAGCGCGTTGCGGGCGCGGACCTGCTCCGGCGAAGGCTTCGAAGCCACCGGACGCGGACGCTGCACCGGAGCATCGACCGTCACCGGCGGCAGGTTCGACTGCTGCGCCTCTGCGCCGCTCGACACCGTCGCGACAGCGATCAGGCTTGCAACGGCGGAAACCGTCTTGCCAGCAGCAGCTTCGAAATTGTTGTCGACCGACTTTCTCAACGCAGCCGAACGCAATGACCGCGGCGACCTAACATTCCCCATTTCACGCCCCACTTCCTCAACGACGATTGGTCGCATTGCGACAACGCGACGCAACGGTGCTAGCGGGAGCATGAATGGGGGTCAACGAGAGCAGAGCAACACTCCGGCTGAATCCGTCCATTTCAAAGCAATTCTAATCTCGTCGAGGCCTGCAGTTTCAAACGGTTCTAAACTTGAAGCGTTCTAATCTGCTTCTTGATTGCTGTGATCGCGCCGCTGCTGCGTCGACACATCATTGATGTGCTTGACGGAGACGGGGATGCGAACAACAGGGCGGTGCTATCGCTCGGGCAAAATCTGGTCAATGCGACTGATCCGTCCGCACATTTGAATTTGTCCAGATCGGACTGCGTGCAGACTTCGATGTTCGAGCATTCGATCTCGCGCAGCCAGCGCATCGCAGAAAACGTGTACGGCCCCGCCGGCACTCACTCAGTCGCTGCTCGGCGGCTTCATCAGCGAGAACAATTCGTCGACGGTTTTCTGCGCGACCGCGCGTACACGATCGGTATTGTCCATCCCGGCAATGTTGACGCCGTTGACGACGGCTTTGATTTCGTCGCGAAAGTCGGTGAGGAAGCGCAAGGGATCGCGCTGCTCGTTGGCGACGCGTGCGATCAGCCCCGTGATCAGAATCTGACACGCGATCAGCTTGCCGTTCAATTCGTCCATCCCTGCGCTCCCGTTGTGGCGGCGCCGATATGACCGATGCTGATTTTCCTGACAACCGAAACGGCCGGTGCGCGATTTAGAACCGTTCTCGTGACGCACCGGCGTGGTGGTCGTCCGCCGCGCCCTCAGCGCGGGACACGGTCTGCGGGCATTGTCCAAGGTTCGCACGCGGATCGTTCAGGCTCCGGAAAATGCAGCCTTGCACACTGCCGCGCCAGCCTGCTGCATGCGGTGCAAAGCTTTCCAATTGTTTAGGATTCTCGACCGATAGTGCTGTTTACACTGGAACTTGGCGTGTATTATACAAGCGCGCTGGAACCCTATGATTGCCCCATAATTCGTAGCTTGGGGGCACGAGCGCCGCCGAGCCGATATGAAAAAAACACGGCCGATCCTCTGGATTCTGATCATCGCGGCCGTGGCCCCCGCGAGTTACTTTGGCTGGCAGAAATTTGGCTCGCCAGGGGCCGGAAAAACCCAGACGACACAAAAAGCAGCGCCTCGCCAGCAGGCCGTTCCCGTCAGCGTTGCGCCGGTTCAGAAGACCGACTTCCCAGTGTATCTGACCGGTCTCGGCACGGTGCAGGGCTTCAACACCGTCCAAGTCCGCAGCCGAGTGGATGGTCAGATCGACAAGCTCGCCTTCCGCGAAGGCCAGATCGTCCAGCAGGGCGAGCTTCTGGTCTCGATCGATCCCCGCCCCTATCAAGCCGCGCTCGATCAGGCCAAAGCCAAGAAAGCGCAGGACGAGGCGAACCTCGCCAACGCCAATCTCGAACTGCAGCGCGCTATGAGGCTCGGCGAATTCGCGACCGCGCAGCGGGTCGATACCCAGCGCTCCACTGTCGCCCAGCTCACCGCCCAGATCGCGGCCGACGAAGCGGCGATCGCCAACGCCCAGACCCAACTCGACTACACGCAGATCAAGGCGCCGATCACGGGCGTCGCAGGGCTGCGTCAAGTCGACATCGGCAACATCGTCAACGCCTCGACGCAGACCGGCATCGTCACGATCTCTCAGGTCGAGCCGATCGCCGTGATCTTCACGGCACCGGAAGACCAGCTCCCCTACATCACCGAAGGCCAGCAGGCCGGCGCGCTCAAGGTGATCGCCTTCACCACCGACGGCAAGAAGACGCTGGCCGAAGGCAAGCTCGCGGTCATCAACAATCAGGTCGACACGACCAGCGGGACTATTCGGCTCAAGGCGGTGTTCGACAACAAGGACCACACGCTGTGGCCGGGCCAGTCGGTTTCGACGCGTCTTCTGGTACGGACGCTGAAGGATGCGACCGTGGTTCCCGATGATGCGGTCCAGCATTCGACCAACGGCCTGTACGCCTATACCGTCAATCAGGACAACAAGGCCGAAGTGCACAAGATCAAGGTCAGCTATGGCATCGATGGACGTTCGGTCATCGATGAAGGCCTCACGCCCGGGCAGCAGGTCATCACCGGCGGTCAGTTCAAGGTGCAGCCTGGAAGCCTCGTCTCGACAGCGGTGGCGAGCTCGGATCCGGCCCAGAACAAGGTTCGACACGAATGATCGCGGGCGGGATTTCGGCACCCTTCATCCGTTATCCCATCGGCACCTCGCTGCTGATGGCCGGCATCCTCTTCGTCGGCCTCGTCGCCTACCCCCTGCTGCCGGTCGCGCCGCTGCCGCAGGTGGACTTCCCGACCATCCAGATCACCGCCAACCTGCCGGGCGGCAGCCCCGAGACGATGGCCTCGTCGGTGGCGCAGCCGCTCGAGCGGCAATTCGCCCAGATCCCCGGCATCGCCCAGATGACCTCGACCAGCTATCTGGGCACGGCGTCGATCACCATCCAATTCGACCTCAATCGCAGCATCGACGGCGCGGCCAACGACGTTCAGGGTGCCATCAACGCCGCCAGCGGCCAGCTGCCGAAGAACCTGCCTTCGCCGCCGACCTACCGCAAGGTCAACCCGGCGGACGCCCCGATCCTGTTGCTGTCGGCGACCTCCGATACACTGCCGCTGACCAGCGTCAGCGACGCCGTCGACGCCCAGCTCGCCCAGCAGATCAGCCAGCTCTCCGGAGTCGCGCAGGTCTTCATCGGCGGCCAGCAGAAGCCGTCCATCCGCGTTCAGATCGACCCGGCGAAACTCGTCGCCAAGGGCCTGTCGATGGAGGACGTCCGCAGCCAGATCGCCATCACCACGGTCGACAGCCCCAAAGGCAATATCGACGGGCCCAAGCGCGCCTATACGATCTACGCCAACGACCAGCTCACCCACGCCAAGGACTGGAACGACGTCATCATCGCCTATCGCAATGGCGGCCCCTTGCGAATCCGCGACATCGGCCAGGCGGTCAGCGGCGCTGAAGACGCCAAGCAGGCGGCCTGGGCCAACGGCAAGCGCGGCGTGTTCCTGGTGATCTTCAAGCAACCCGGTGCCAACGTCATCGAGACTGTCGACCGGATCAAGGCCACCCTGCCCCGGCTGGTGGCCGCTATTCCGCCCGCAATCAAGATCGAGCTGATCAGTGACCGCACCACGACAATCCGTGCCGCAGTCGAGGACGTCCAGTTCACGCTGCTGCTGACCATCGCACTCGTGGTCATGGTCATCTTCATCTTCCTGCGCAGCTTCTGGGCGACGGTCATCCCCACGGTCACGGTGCCATTGGCGCTATTGGGCGCGTGCGCCTTGATGTGGGTGGCCGGCTATTCGCTCGACAATCTGTCGCTGATGGCACTCACCATTGCGGTCGGCTTCGTGGTCGACGATGCCATCGTGATGCTCGAGAACATCACCCGCTACATCGAGGAAGGCGAATCCCCGCTCGCGGCCGCCTTCAAGGGCTCCAAGGAAATCGGTTTCACCATCGTCTCGATCAGCATCTCGCTGGTCGCGGTGCTGATCCCCCTGCTGCTGATGGGGGGCATCATCGGGCGCCTGTTCCGCGAATTCGCCGTGGTGCTGGCGATGACGATCTTCGTCTCGATGTTCGTGTCGCTGACGCTGACGCCGATGATGGCCTCTCGCTTCCTGCGCGCGCATGGCGAAGTGACCCACGGCAAGTTCTACCAATGGAGCGAGCGCGCCTTCGACGGGATGCTGCGCGGCTACGAATATGTGCTCGACCACGCCCTGGCGTGGCGCCGCACCACGCTCGCAATCTTCTTCGCCACGCTCGGACTGTCGATCTACCTGTTCGTCCTGATCCCGAAGGGCTTCTTCCCGCAACAGGACGTCGGCCTGATCACGGCCACGTCCGAAGCCTCGCAGGACATTTCGTTCAAGGAAATGGTCAGACGCCAGGAGCAGCTCGGCAAGATCATCCTGGCCGATCCCGATGTTGCCAGCGTTGCCATGGCGATCGGCGGCAGCGGACGTGCCGGCAACAACGGCGCCCTGTACATCACGCTCAAGCCTCGCGACATGCGCGAGGCCTCGGCTCAGCAGATCATCGCGCGCCTGCGCCCGCAGTTCGACAAGGTCGAGGGCGCCCGCCTCTACATGCAGGCGGCCCAGGACGTCCGGCTCGGCGGCCGGCCGACCCGCACGCAGTTCGAGTTCACCCTGCAAGACGCCGACCTCGCCGAGCTCAACGACTGGGCGCCAAAGATCCTCGCCAAAATGCAGACGCTGCCGGAGCTGCGCGACGTCGCGACCGACCAGCAGACGCAGGGCACCACGGTGCAGCTCAAGATCAACCGCGACACCGCCTCGCGCTACGGCATCCAGCCGCAGATGATCGACGACACGCTGTATGACGCTTTCGGCCAGCGGCAGGTCACGCAATATTTCACCCAGCTCAACACCTACAAGGTGATCCTCGAGATCCTGCCGGAGATGCAGGGCGATCTCGATAGCCTGAACAAGCTCTATCTGAAGTCGCCGCTGACCGGCGAACAGGTGCCGCTCTCGACCTTCGCGACCTGGACCACCGATCCGGTCCGCCCGCTCTCGATCAGCCATCAGGGTCAGTTCCCGGCGATCACGATCAGCTTCAACCTCGCGCAAGGCGTCGCGCTCGGCCAGGCCACTGAGGCCGTGCAGCGGGCGATGGCCGAGCTCGGCGCGCCGCCGACGCTGAATTCGAGCTTCCAGGGCACCGCGCAGGCGTTCCAGCAATCGCTCGGCACCGTGCCGCTGTTGATCCTCGCTGCGCTCGTCGTGGTCTACCTGATCCTCGGCATCCTCTACGAGAGCTACATCCATCCGATCACGATCCTGTCGACCCTGCCCTCGGCCGGCGTCGGCGCGCTCGCGATCCTGATGGCGGCCGGCTTCGATTTCAGCCTGATCGCGCTGATCGGCATCATCCTCCTGATCGGCATCGTGAAGAAGAACGGCATCATGATGGTCGACTTCGCGATCGCCGCCGAGCGCGACGAACACAAGACACCGGCGGAATCGATCCGCCAGGCCGCGCTGCTGCGCTTCCGCCCGATCATGATGACGACGATGGCCGCGCTGCTGGGCGGCGTACCGCTGATGCTCGGCCACGGCACCGGCGCCGAGATCCGCCAACCGCTCGGCTACGCCATGGTCGGCGGCCTGATCGTCAGCCAGGCGTTGACGCTATTCACCACGCCGGTGGTTTATCTCTATCTCGACGAGCTCAACAACTGGTTCTCGGGTTGGGGCCGTTCGGGTGACGGCGAAGGCGACGAGGCGGCCGAGCGCCGCACCGTCAAGCAAGCCGCCGAGTAAGCTTGCGCCGCACCTTCCGCGACGCTACAGCGAGACCTCGATTCAAGCTAACGCGGTTTCGCCATGCTCATGCAATCCAGACTTGTCGCCCTCGCCGCCACTGTCCTGTTGTCGACCAGCGCCGCGTATGCCCAGCAGGGCGCCAAGAAGAACGCCGCTTCTCCTGCCCCGGCCACTC
The DNA here is from genome assembly GCF_900099855.1 of Bradyrhizobium sp. Rc2d. Classification (NCBI taxonomy): domain Bacteria; kingdom Pseudomonadati; phylum Pseudomonadota; class Alphaproteobacteria; order Hyphomicrobiales; family Nitrobacteraceae; genus Bradyrhizobium; species Bradyrhizobium sp. Rc2d. The sequence continues at coordinate 31,071 of NZ_FNCU01000015.1, forward strand.
AGCCTGCGCCTAGCCCGACGCAAGCACAGGCGGACGGCGCTCCGGGACAGCCCGGCTGGATCGTGCGCTGCACCAGCGCAAGCCGCGAGGCGCCGCTCGAATGCGCGATGGAGCAGAACGCGGTGCTGACCAAGACCGGCCAGACCGTCATCCTGATCAACATCCGCATCGCGCCGGACACCCGCGCACCGGTTGCGCTGCTGCAATTGCCGCTCGGCCTCAACCTGCCCGTCGGCGCCAAGCTCCAGGTCGACGAGGGCAAGGCGTTCGATCTCCAGATCCAGACCTGCGAGAACCGCGGCTGCTACGCCTCGACGCCGGTCGCGCCGGACCTGCTGGCCGCCTTGAGGTCGGGCAAGCAGTTGAAGGTCTCCTTCCAGAACATGGCCAAGGAGACGATCGCGATCCCGATGCCACTCAACGATTTCGCCGCGGCCTACGACAAGATCAAGTAACGGACACCGTCAGGTCGCGATGTCGCCTGCCCGAAGCAGCATCGTGAAGCCGCCATAGATCATGCGCTTGCCATCGAACGGCATGCCGTCCATTTTCAGCCGCGGGTCCGCCATCACCTTCTTGTTGACGGCATCACGGGTCTCCCGGTCGCGGTAGACGATCCAGGAGAAGACCACGATCTCGTCCTCCTTCGCCATCACCGCGCGCGGAAACGGGGTGAGCTCACCATAGGGGACGTCGTCACCGATGCATTCGACATAGTCGAGCGCGCCATGCTCCAGCCAGAGCGCGCAGGCGGTCGTTGCCAGCGTCTTATAGGCCTCGATCTTCTCCTTCGGCACGGCCAGTACGAAACCATCGACATAGGGCATCACGGATCTCCTTGAGTTGTGTAACTCAAGGACGATGGAGTGCGCGGAGATCCGACCCGGAAACGCGATTTTTCAGATGAGGCAAACGGTCGCGAGCGGTGGTGCCGCCAACGAACTGTCGCGGCCGCGCAGATGCCGAGGGTTACGTCTGGAGATGGAGCGCCGGAATGGCTGGGGAACCTGGATTCGAACCAAGACAAACAGAGTCAGAGTCTGTTGTGCTACCGTTACACCATTCCCCAACGGAATAGTCGAACAAATTCAAGGTCTTGTTGATTTGCTCGACTGTGGCCGGAAGCGCGTTTGGCGCAAATCACGGCTCAGGCGTGGCAGCGTTCTACCCGCTCGGCCCAGGGCTGGCAAGCGCTGCGGTGGATGGCTCGTGGCTCGACGGGGGATAGGACGAGAGGTCGGGAGGCCGCGGCGACAAGGCACGGGACCGCGCCCGACCGCATGAAGCGGTCGGGTCACGGTCCGGCCCCGCAGGCGTCTCGAATGTCGCCAAGCAGCGCCCTTGGCGCCTAGTCCAGCTTGATGTTCGCGGCTTCGATCACCTTCTTCCACCGCGCCGTCTCAGCGGCGATGTAGGCCGCAAACGGCTCGGAATCCACTGCGACCGCGGTGGCGCCGAGCTCGGCCAATTTCTGCACCGTGTCCGGCTGCTGCATGAAGGCGCGGATCTCGGCCGAGAGCTTTTCGACGATCGGTTTCGGCGTCCCGGCCGGGACGAAGAAGCCGTGCCAGGCCACGGCCTCGAAACCCGGCAGGAATTCGGCGACGGCGGGAGCTTCGGGATCGAAGGCGGCCCGCTTCGGCGTCGCGGTCGCGAGCAGTGCGAGCTGGCCGGTCTTCACCTGCGGCAGCAGCAGCGGCACGTTGTCGAAGGCGAGATCGATCTGGCCGCTCAACAGGTCCGTCAGCATCTGGCTGGAGCCCTTGTAGGGTACGTGCACCATCTTGGTGCCGGTCATCTGCTGAAACAGCTCGGCGGCCAGATGCTGCGAGGTGCCGACGCCGGCTGAGCCGAACGAGACCTTGTCCGGATTCGCCTTCAGATAAGCGATCAGCTCCGGCACGGTGCGCGCCTTGATCTTGTTGGGGTTCACGACGAGAACGTTGGGCACGACGCTGATCTGGGCAACCGGCACAAGATCCTTGTCCGGCTGGTAGCTGAGCTTCGGACCATAGAGCGAGGGGTTGATCGCGAGCGCGGACGTGCTCGCAAGCCCGAGCGTGATGCCATCCGGCGCCGACTTCGCCAGCCGCGTCACGCCGAGGATCGAGCCGGCGCCGCCGACATTCTCGACCACGAACGGCTTGCCGAGCTTCGCTTGCAAATGGTTGGAGACCATGCGGGCGAAGATGTCGGCGGTACCGCCGGCGGCGAAGGGAACGATCACCGTCACCTGCTTGGACGGATAACCGTCCTGGGCCTTTGCCGGCGATGCCGCCAGCAGCATGAGTGAGGCAAGAACAAGCCACATCGATCTCATCGAAGTTTCCTCTGTTTTCAGTGTTGTTGATTGGGTGCCGCGAACGAGCGGCGGAGATGGCTAAAGCGCGATGCATCGCGCCTTAGCTTATTGTTTGAGCATGACCTTTTCGGAAAACCACTATCCGGATCATGCTCTAGAACGCGACCTCGTACATGTTCAGGATCGCATCCCGGCTAAGGTCGCGCGGATTGTTGTCGAGCAGGCGGCGAATGGCGTGCGCCTCGTCGGCCATGACGCCGAGGTCGTCCCTGGGTACGCCGAGCGCCGACAGCCTCATCTCGATGCCGAGATCGGCGCAGAACTTGTAGGTTGCGTCGAACGCCGGCTTTGCATCGCCCTGCTCCGGCAATCCAAGCGCCTGGAGCACCGCGACGGTCTTCGCCTCCACGGCCGGCATGTTGAAGGCCAGCGTGTGCGGAAAGATCACCGCGCAGGCGAGCCCATGCGCCACATGGTGACGCGTGCCGAGCGGATACGCGACCGCATGGCCGGCGGTCGTGTTCACCGGTCCGAGGCAATAGCCGCCATAGAGCGAGGCCAGCGCCAGGCCCGCACGCGCCTCGCGATCGCTACCATCGACCACCGCCCGCTTGAGATACTGCCCGACCAGCCGCGCGCCTTCGAGCGCATAGAGGTCGATCGTGGGGTGCGCCTTGCGGCTGGTATAGGCCTCGACACAATGCGCCAGCGCGTCGACGCCAGTCGCCGCGGTGACCTCTTTCGGCACCGTCATCGTCAGATCCGGATCGACGATGGCGATGTCAGCCAGCATGAAGCGGCTCTGCACCGCCTGCTTGTTCTGGCTCACAGGGTCGGTGACGAGCGCGCGGGTGCCGGCTTCGCTGCCGGTGCCCGAGGTGGTGGGAATCTGCATCAGCGCCACGCTGCGACCGGCCACCTTCTCCGGCCCAACGATGTCGGCGAAGGCCACGTCGTTCGTGCACATCACCGCCACCAGCTTGGCCAGATCCATCGCGCTGCCGCCGCCGAACCCGACGACGAGATCGGGCTTGGCGTCGCGCGCCATCGCGACCGCCTTCTCGAGATTGGGCAGGTCCGGCTCGGGCTTCACATCGCCGAACAGCTTGACCGCGCCGGGTAGCCCCAGCGTATCGACGCGACGCGCGTTGAATGGGTCCGAGATCACCAGCGGCCGTTTGGCGCCAATCCGTTCGGCGAAACGCGCCGCAGCGGCGATCGTGCCGCAACCGAACTCCAGGATAGTGGGGCGAAGAATCTCGATGGGCGTGAAGGCGTTGGTCATCGTGCGTTGGATCTCATGACTTGGATGCGAAAGTGCCGGCAGAGAGCCGTTCGGCATAGTCGATGGCCTCGATCAGGCTGTGCTCGTTGGCGATGCCCTTGCCGGCGATGTCAAAGGCGGTGCCGTGATCGACGGACGTGCGGATGATCGGCAGGCCCAGCGTGATGTTGACGCCCGAGAGCTCCTGCCAGCGTCCGGTGGCGGGATCGACCTGGAAGCCGAGCAGCTTGACGGGGATGTGGCCCTGGTCGTGATACATCGCGACCGCAGCATCGTACTGGCCGGCGCGCAGCTTGACGAAGATGGTGTCGCCCGGCACGGGGCCGACAATGTCGAGACCGTCAGCGACTGCCTTGGCGATCGTCGGCGCCGAGACATCGATGTCCTGCCGGCCGAACAGGCCGCCCTCGCCGGCATGCGGATTGAGCGCGGCGATCGCGATCTTCGGCTTTTCGATGCCGAGCCTGCGGAGCGCGTCGTTGGTGAGGTCGATCACCATGCGCAGGCGCTCCGGCGTCAGACGCTTCGGCACGTCCTCCAGGGCCACATGGGTCGAGACGTGGCTGACGCGCATGTTGCCATGGGCGAGCAACATCACCGAGCCGCGCACGCCGGTGAGATGCGCGAGCATCTCGGTATGGCCGGGGAAATGATAGCCGGCCTTGTTGAGGGCTTCCTTGTTGAGCGGTGCCGTGACGATGGCCGCGGTGCGGCCCGCCTGCGTCAGGCGCACGCCCTGCTCGATCGCCTTGTAGGCAAAACGGCCGCCGTCAGCGCTGAGCACGCCGGGCCTGATGGGATCGCCCTCGGCGTCGGCCTGGAGGAAGCACAGATTTGGCCAGTCGCGATCCTCGTCGCTCACCTCGGGAATGGCAATGTCCGCGCCGAGCGCGGCCTTTGCGCCATCAAGCGCCGCGCCGCTGCCGATGATCAGCAGGCGCAGATCGCCCTTCGTGATCCGGTCCTTCAGTCCGACGCAAGCCTTGACGATGATCTCCGGTCCGATCCCGGCGGGATCACCCATGGTGATGGCAAGATGACGAGAGGTCATGTCGGACTCCTCATGTTGAGCAAATGATTGTCCCGAAGCAGATCGCGCCAGAGCTCGCTGGGCCCGAATGCACCGGACTTCGAGATCACGTCCACTCCGGCCCACCGGCCGCCCTGCAAGATCGAGCGCGGCAATCCCGGCACGATACGTCCCGTCACCTGGAGCGCATGCGCGCCAAGTGTAACGCACGCCGCCTTCAGGGTCTCGCCGCCAGCAACGATCAGTGTGCTAGGTGGTTCGAGCGCCGCGATCAGTGCCGTCATTTCGCGCGCGATCCGCTGCGCCGCCTCGGCGCGCGTCAGGCCGTCGGCGAGCGAGAATTTGACCAGTGCCACGGCGTCATCGGCCAGCTTGCGCCGGACAGGCGCCGCGCCCTCGCCTTCTGCAAGCGCGATGGTTGCCTCGCCGCACGCAGCCAGCTGAGACGCAGTCGCGGGCTGATCCGAGCCGAACAGCCCCAGCACCGGCAGCTTCAATTGGCTCGGCGCATCGGCGCGATGGCTGCGGGCGAGCGCGCCGGCGAGCCCACCGCTGCCGCACCATAGCACGGGTCCCGGCATGCGCTGCCCCATCTCGACGACCCGATCGAGGTCGATGTCGCTTTCGGCGTCGAAGACCTGAACGCCGCCCTGCGACAGCGTGTCGGCCCCACCCTGCCGCGCCTCGATGCCGTCCTGCCGCAGCTGGGCCAGGAGATTGTCGCCGACGCGGTGCCACTCGCCTTGCACCGTGCGCGCAAATTGCTGGCCACCCGCGGTGCGGCGCCCCTGATAGTCGAAGGCGGGCGCGACCACGCAGGACGCCCAATCGCCGCGGCGCAGGCAGGCGCCGAGCTCGGCCGCCCACGCGCCGCGAAGGAGGCTATCGACCTTCTTGTAGGCGATCGTCGCCCCGCGGAGCTGTGGCGCCAGTCGTCCGACGATCTCGATGCTCTCGGCTTTGGAACGTTCGCGTGTGCCGCTGTCGATCGCCAGGCTTTCAGAGTCCTGCCCCGGAGATGCTTCCGGCCAGGTGACGTCGAACGGTCCGCACAGACCGACGAACTCCGCCGCGGTGTCGAGCGCACCGGTAAGGTCGTCGGCAAGCAGGCGGACGCTCGTCATCGTCGCGCGCCTCCGGCATTAAAGATCTTGCCCGGGTTCATCAGGCCGTTCGGATCGAGCAGTTGCTTGATGTCTCGCATCAGCTCGATGTCGAGGGGATCGGTGACGCGCGCGAGCCGGCCACGATTGGTGATGCCAATGCCGTGCTCGGCACTGATGGCTCCGCCTTGCGCTGCGGTCTCGTCATCGACGATCTCGTTGATCTCAGCGACCAGCGCGGCCGTCGCAGCGGGGTCCTGACAATGTGCGCGGTCGATCAGCGCGATCACGTGGATATTGCCATCGCCGATATGGCCGTGCATCACGACGCGCGCATGCGGCACGGCAGCCTTGATCCGGGCCTCGACATTGGCGACGAAGGCAGCCTGACGCTCGAGCGGCACCACGCTGTCATGCGACACGACATAGCCGCTGCGCTTGTTGCCTTCGGACACGCTGTGCCTGACCCCCCAGATCGCCTTGGCCTGCGCCAGGTTCGACGCCAGGATGACGTCGTCAGTGAGCCCGGCCTCCATCGCCTCCGCGAGCACCATGGCGAGCGGCTCGTTGAGGTCAACGCCTGCGAGCGTGTCGGTCAACTCGACTATCAGATACCACGGCGTCGTCAGCTCGAATGGGATCGTGACATGCGGCACGGTCTCCGCAATCGCCTCGATCTGCGAGCGCGACATGATCTCGAGGCTGCCGAGCCGGTCGCCAACCACACCGCGCAGGCGCTGCATGACCTCGAGCGCCTGCTCAACGCCTTGCAATTTCAGCAGCGCCAGCGCTGAGCTGCGAGGCGGCGCAAACAGTTTCAGAACCGCCGCCGTGACGATGCCGAGCGTGCCCTCTGCGCCGATGAAGAGCTGCTTGAGCGCGTAACCGGTGTTGTCCTTGCGCAGCGCGCGCAGGCCGTTGAAGACGCGCCCGTCGGGCAGCACGACCTCCAACCCGAGCACGAGGTCGCGTGTCGGTCCGTAGCGAAGCACGACCGTGCCGCCGGCATTGGTGGAAATGTTGCCGCCGATCTGGCAGGCCCCCTCGGCACCCAGGCTCAAGGGAAAATAGCGATCGACGCTCCGAGCTGCGTTCTGCACCTCGGCGAGGATGCAGCCGGCTTCCACCGTGATCGTGTTGGCGAGCGGGCTGATGTCGCGCACGGCCCGCATACGGTCGAGCCGGATCACGACATTGCCCGCACGATCGTCCGGCGTCGCGGCCCCGCACATGCCGGTGTTGCCGCCCTGCGGCACGATCGCAAGCTGCCTCGCCGTGCAGTATTTGACGACGGCGGCGACCTCGGCGGTCGAGCCGGGCTTCACCACCGCGACCGCGCGACCGTGATAGCGGCCGCGCCAGTCCACCACATAGGGCTCCTGGTCGGCTCCGGAGGCGATGACGTGCTTGTCGCCGACGATGGCAGCGAGCCCGGACAGCGCATCCTGGAAAGAGTCGGACATCGGATCGCCTCGTCGCCGGCCTCGCGGCTAAATGGCGGCTGCGAATGCAGTGGCATCCGCAAGCAGCTCTTTCACTTGAGCCGATGGCAAGGATTCCAGCGGCGGACGCAGCTGCTGCCATCCGGCATGGCCAGTGCGCTCGGCCACCAGCGCCTTGAGCGAGGCCATCTGCGGGAAGCGCGAGACCAATTCGCGCGCCCGGACGATGCGCGCCTGCGCGGCCTTGAGCGCGGCGTCATCGTCGCTGTCGCCAAAGTGCTTGTAGACGTAGGCAAGGTCGCGCGCCACGAGATTGGACGTCGCAGTGATACAGCCGGCGCCGCCCTTGCGGAGTAGCGGCAGCAGCAAAGGATCGGCGCCGACCAGGACCGAAAAGCCGGGAAAGCGTTCGACCATCGCGGTCATGTTGGCGAAGTCGCCGGAGGAATCCTTGATGCCGGTGAACGTCGCCGGGTAAGCCACGCGCAGCCGCTCGATCAGCGCATGCGAGATCGGCTGCGCCGACATCTGCGGGATGTGATAGAGCACGATTCTGAGCCTGCTATCGCCGATGCGTTGCACGACCTCGCTGTACGACGCGAAAATGCCGTCGTCGCTGACGCCCTTGTAGTAGAACGGCGGCAGCATCACGACGGTGTCGACACCGACCGAGAGCGCGTGACGTGTCAGGGCGATGGTCTCGGTAAGCGCGGCAACGCCAGTGCCCGGCAGAAGCCGTTGCGGCGCGATGCCGGCGGCGACCACCGCTTCGAGCAGCGCGGTGCGCTCAGCGGCCGAGAACGAGTTCGCCTCACCGGTCGTGCCGAGCAGCGCGATGCCGTCGCAGCCTTCGTCGAGCAGATAGCGGCAATGCGCGACGAAGCGCGCATGATCGGGGGCGAGCTCGGCATCGAGCGGAGTCAGTGCGGCGGAGAACACGCCATGCGGGTGCAGCGATGATGTCGACAAACTTCCTCCGATCGTCAAATCGATGTTGTTCGGAATGCGAACATTTGTTATTGGATTGTCCCGTGGTAAAATCAGCTTGCCGCCACGTCAAGGGGACATGTCATGGCGAGACATTCGAGCATGGCCAAGGTCGAAAAGAAGGCCACGAAGCGCGTATCGGACACTGACGCGAAAAATCCAAAGAATTACGTCGCTTCCGTCGGCAAGGCCTTTGCTGTGCTCAAGAGTTTCACCAGCGAGGCCTTCGAGCTGACCCTGAGTGAGATTGCCGCACGGGCCGACCTCGATCGCGGGACGGCGTTCCGCCTCATACAGACGCTGATCGAACTCGGCTACCTCCAGGCCGTTCCGCAGAGTCGCCGGTTCCGCCTCGGCGTTGCCTGCCTTGATCTCGGCTACACCGTGCTGTCGCACGGATCGCTGCGGCCGATCGTCGAGCCGCTGCTGCGCGACCTCGTGCCTGATGTCGGCGATGCGGCTTCGCTCGGCATCCTCGACGGCGGCGACGTGGTCTATCTCGCACGGGTCGGCGCGGGCCTCGACCGCCACAAGATGGATCGCCGGCCGGGCACGCGAATCCCCGCCTATAGTGCCGCGCTTGGCCATGTCATGCTGGCGCATCTGGCGCGGGACGAGCAGATCGCACGGCTGGAGTCGCGACCGCGCGTCAAACTGTCGGAGCGAACGCTTACCGATCTCGACGCCCTGCTCGCCCGGCTCGATCAGGTGAAGAAGAAAGGGCACGCTGTCTCCGACGGCGAGAACGCCTATGGCCTGCGCACGCTGGCAGCGCCGATCTTCGACGCCCAGGGTCTCGTGATCGCCGGATTGAGCGTCACCATCGATGCCGTGCGCATGGACATGCCAGCCTTTCGCGACCAGGCGCTGCCGCGCCTGATGCAGGTGACGCGCCAGGTGCAGGACCTCGCCATCAAGTCCGGATTGACGAGCTGAACGGCCTCTCGAGGCTAGATGGCAATGCGATCGAAGTCGGCAGCGATCCGGGTGTTCGGAAAAATCCTGGCTGCCTCCGCAAGGACCTCATCGTCCTCATAGCGGCCCGACTGATGCGTGAGCACGAGCTGGCCGACGTTGGTCGCGGCCGCAAACGTAGCCGCATCGCGCGCAGTGAGGTGCCCATAGTCCCGCGCGGTCGATGCGTCGCGATCGAGGAACGTTGCCTCGATCACCAGTAGATCGGCGCCAGAAACGTATTTGGAGAGGTCTTCGGTGGTCTCGGTGTCGCCGATCACGACGAGCTTCCTGCCGCCGCTCGGCGGCCCCAGGACGTCTTCCGGATCGATCGTTCGATCGGCGATCACGACTGGTCGTCCCGCGGCCAACTCTCCGCGCATCGGTCCGTCTGGAACGCCCAGTTCGGCAAGGCGCTCCGGCCGAAGGTGGCGGCGGGCGGGACTCTGGAACGCGAAGCCAAAACTGTCGGTGTCGCGATGGCGAATAGGAAAGCAGTCGATGGTGAAGTCGCCGGCGTCCATGACCTGCCCTTCGGTCAGGGCTGAGAACTCCACCGCGATCGGCGCCCTGCCCACGCCCCATAGGCCCGCAAGCATCCGGATGACGAGATCGAGCGTGCCCTGCCCGCCATGAATGGTCATCACGTCGGCGCTCTGCCGTAAGCCCAGCGTCGAAAAGAGACCGGGGATGCCGAGCACGTGATCGAGATGGGCATGCGTCAGCAGGATGCGGTCGAGCCGCCGAAAGCCGGCACCACTGCGCAGCAACTGGCGCTGCGTGCCCTCGCCGCAATCGACCAGAATGCGCTTGCCCGCCGCCTCCACCAGCAGCGCCGGATGGTTGCGCTCCACCGACGGAACGCTGGCCGAGGTTCCGAGAAATGTCAGGGCGAACATGGTCGTCACGTGTCCAGTTGTGGACGGTCTCACCGTCCCCAATGCCACGCGAGCAGCAGCGCGTACAGGCCCATCGACGCGGCATAGAGCGCGGCGAGGAGTGCATAGCCTGCGATCTGGCGGCCGATCTTCGCCTTCGGCGAGATCCACCAATCGAGCGCCCTAAAGGCGGCGGGCACCAGCCACCAGCCGAGCAGCTGCGTGCTGACAAGATTGCCGACGAAGAGCGACAGCCAGACCGGCACGCCGTGGCGGTCGATCAAGGGCGCGCTGATGAAATAGCCCCAGAGGTAGACCACGGGATAGAGCACCAGAAGGACGATGAGGTTGCTCTTCCAGATCAGGCCAGGCCCTTGCTCCGGAGCCTGCGCCTTTCCGGCCGGGAACCAGAAATTGAAGCCGTAGCTCGCCCGCTTCACATTCATGCCGGCGTTGAAGCGCTCGCCTTCCCTCAGCAGCGACTGCCGCAACGGCGAGTCCAGCCATGCATTGAGGTTGGCATCACTGTCGAACGACAGGATGATGATCCATTCGTCGTGCAGGCCTGGAATCGGCCGCTCGATCTTGTGGCGCAAAAATCCCTTGAACTCGGCTTCCGCGGCCTGGATGCGCTGCTGCCATTTGAGGAACGCATCCTCGAGTCCGTCCGGGACTTTGAAGGAGATCACGGCGGAGACTGCGCTGTCGCGCTGCACGCCGGTGTCGGGCAGGATATGGACGTCTTCCGAACCGACGAAGAAGCGCTGCACCTCTGCGATGAGCCGCGCCCGCGCGTCGCTCTGAAGCCAGGCGCGGGCCGCGGCCGGGCTCGCGAAGCGCAGGATCGTCACCCAGTCGACATGGGCCGGCGGCTGGGGCGGCACCACCTCCTGGCTGAGGAAGCCGGGCCAGGCCTTGAGCGCCTCGCCGACCTCGCCGTTCCACCGCGCGAACGCGGCAAAGCCATCGTCAGCGATGCGACGTTGGATGACGAGAGCGACCGGCTGGCCGGCTGTGTCAGAAGATGCGCTCATTGGCAGCGGTCCGCCTCAGTCCTTCTTGTAGAGACGCTTGCCCATCACCCAGGTCTCGTCGACGCAGCGATCGTCGCCGACCATCATCACGGCGAACAGCATGCTCGCTGCCTCGTCCATCGTACGCGGCCCGGCGCCGTCGGCGATCAGCGACTGGTGCCACGCTTGCGCGACTTGCCCGCCGTTCGGATCGAGCGCGACGAAATCAGCCTCCTTGCCGGGTTCGAAATTACCGAGCTTGTCGTCGATGTAGAGACCCTCGGCCCCGCCGAGGGTGATCGACCAGAAGCCGCGATACGGCGAGAGCTTGTTACGCTCGGCCTCGGCGAGATCCTTGCGCGCCGGATCAATGCTGCCGTCGAGCAGCGTGTTGTTGCACATGCCGACCTTGTAGGCGTCGTCGAGCACGGAGATCATCGAGAAGCGGTTGCCGCCGCCGACGTCGGTGCCGAACGACATCTTCACGCGATGCTCCGGATCGGTGGCGCGGCCGAGGCGGAACAGGCCGCTACCGAGGAACAGGTTCGAGCACGGGCAGAACACCACCGCCGCGCCCTTCTTGGACATGCGGCGGAACTCGTTGTTGGAGAGATAGACGCCGTGGCCGCCGGAGAATTTCGGTCCGACCAGATCGAACTTCTCGTAGACGCCGAGATAGTCCTGGCAGTCCGGGTGTTCGACGAGCACGCCACTGCATTCGGCCGGGTTCTCGGAGATGTGGGTGTTGACCCAGCAGTCCGGATGCTCGTGCTTGAGGCGCTGACACGCCCTCAGCAGGTCCGGCGAAGCACCGAAGGCGAAGCGCGGCGTGATGGCGTAGAGGTTGCGGCCCTTGTTGTGGTACTGCGCGATCAGCCGCTTGCTGTCGCGATAGAAATTGTCCGGGGTATCGATGAAATCGGCCGGCGCGTTGCGATCGATGCCGGTGAGGCCCGCGATGACGCGCATGTTGCGGCGGGCCGCTTCCTCGAACAGTTCCTCGGTTGAGACAGGCGAGGAGCTCGTGAACGCCTGGCAGGTAGTGGTGCCGGACGCCAGCAGCGCGTCGAGGAAGCGCTTCACGCCCTCGCGTGCGTAGTTGCGATCCCGGTATTTGAGCTCTTCCGGATAGACCCACTTTTGGAGCCAAGGCAGCAGTTGCTCGCCATAAGCCCCGAGCACGCGGGTCTGCGGCAGATGGATGTGGCCGTCGATGAAGCCCGGGACGATGATGCGGTCTTTGATACGAGTGATCTCAACGCCCGGATGCGCGGCGGCGACCTTGTCATAAGGACCGAACGCCTTGATGACGCCGTCGGTGACAACCATGAGGCCGTCCTGGTGAAAGCGCGCGGCGGCCTGCTCGTTGCCGACGTGCTTCCAGGGATCGTCGACGAAGTCGAAGAACGTGCCGCGAATACCGACGGTGGTCATGATTTGGTTCCTTCCTTAATTCTGTGTGGCGTGGCGTGCCGAGGGGAGCGAGATCGCAAGCAGCGTGCCCGCGATGGCGCAGAGACCGAGATAGAGCCCTCCGATCGGTGCCTGCGTCGCCTCGGGCAACACCGCCGCGATTGCCATGGCACCACTCACGGCGAGGTAGCAGAGCGCGCTGATGAGGCCGCCGATCAGGCCGTGGTCGCGCTCGAACAGGCCGAGCGCCATGCCGTACATCATCGGGCACAGCACGCCGCAGCCGCCGAGCACCAGCGCGCCGCCCATCGTGATCGACGCAAGATCGAGACCAAGGACCATGCCGGTCGCGGTCAGCAGCGCGGCGCCGGCGAGAAACAGCGCGAAGGCGCCGAAGCCGAGCATGCGGGCCGGCATGAAGCGCGCGAAATGTGCGCAGCCGAGTTCGCCGGCGAGATTCACCCCGCCAAGTCCCAGTGCGACGAGTCCATAGATGGCGGCGGAATAACCGAGGCCGGTCTGGTAGAAGAAGGGCGCGACGACGCCGAATGCCAACTGCGCGCTGGCTGCGGCAGCAAACACCAGCACGAAGGCGAGAAAGCCCGGGCGAACGAGAGCCTCGCGCAGAATGCCGGCGGTGCGGCGCGGATCGAACGGCGCTCGCCGCTCCGCCGGCAATGTTTCCGGCAGCAGTAGCATGACGATCGCGGCGACGATTGCCGCGGCGATGGCAATGACGACGAAGACTCCGCGCCACGACGTCAGCTCGACGATGAAGCCGCCTGCTGCAGGCGCCAGCACGGGCGCGAGCCCCCAGGCGGCGCCAAGCAGGCCGGAGATCGCCGTGAGCTCGCGGCCACGAAAACAGTCGGCTCCGACCGCATAGGCAACGACGAGACAGGTGCAGCCGCCGATGCCTTGGAGGAAACGCAGCGCAAGCAGCAGCGATGCGCTGGTGGCCAGCGCGCAGGCAACGCTCATCGCGATGAGCACTGACAGGCCTGCGAGCAGGACGTTGCGGCGACCAAGCGTGTCGGAGGCGATGCCGACCGGCACCAGTGCGAGAGACATGCCGAGCATGTAGGCGGTGACCGTGTTCTGCATCGAAGCCGCATCAGTGGCGAGGTCCACCACCATCTGCGGCAGGCCCGGCGTATACGCGTCGAGCGGAATCTGACTGAACGGCACGACGCACAGCAGGATCGGCACGATCCCCTTCGCGCGACCGGCGTCCGACGCAACTGCAGTCATGGCTTACGCCCCCTCGATGGCCGCGGGCCTGTCTTTTCGTGCGCGCAATGAGATGCGACGATGCAGGTGCGGTCTTGACGCGTGGAGCGTGCCAGAACTGTGTGTAAAAACTCTTAGGCGTTCCCGTATCGGTACCGATTTTGATTGGCCGACGTTGCGATCTTTGCTGCCAGCCGGGCACTCAAACAAAAAACGCGAAAACAACCCCATGCACAGTACAAATCATTGAAGAATTCCGCACCTGGCGGCGCGAGCCCTGCGCGGGGGAACGTTTGACACGTCGGGCAAAACAGGCGCAGAATTGCATGATCGCCGATTGTGAATTCGCAAGTCGAGCCGGCGCCGTTAACCGCTCGGAAAGGCATCGCGGATCGCGACCGCCTCCGCCCCGACCGGCGGGCAGATCTGGTTCCCACTACGGCCGCCTTCCCATCCCGTTCCCGAGATTGCATGTTCGATCCCCCGGACCAGTTTGCGGCCGGAAGAGCCTCGACGCGACGATGAGATACAATGGAGACCGTGATGCAACGAGCGCCGGCTGCAGATGCCGCTGACTTGGACTACGGCTCGATCAGCACACTGCTGAGCGCCCTGCACGCGCGCAAGATCTCCGCGTCAGAGCTGCTCGCCCATACGATTGCGCGCATCGAGGCGTTGGACGGGCAGATCAATGCCGTCATCGTCCGCGATTTCGATCGCGCACGAGACGCCGCACGCGCCGCCGATGCCGCGCTTGGCCGCGGCGAGCGACGGCCGCTCCTCGGCATTCCCGTGACCATGAAAGAACCGTTCAACGTTGCAGGCCTGCCGACGACATGGGGCTTTCCGCATTTCAGGGATTTCCAGCCAGCGGAGGACGCCCTGGTCGTCTCGCGATTGAAGGCGGCGGGCGCCGTCATCATCGGCAAGACCAACATCCCGATCGGCTTACGGGATTTTCAGAGTTACAACGATATCCATGGGACGACGAACAATCCGTGGGACCTCGGCCGGTCGCCCGGCGGCTCCTCAGGCGGATCGGGCGCGGCACTGGCCGCAGGGTTCGGTCCGCTCTCGATCGGCTCGGATATCGGCGGCTCGATCCGGGTGCCCGCGCATTTCTGTGGTGTATTCGGACATAAGCCGAGTCTCGGCCTGGTCCCGCTGCGCGGATACAGCCTGCCGCCGGCACCGCCCGTCCCTAGCCAGGGGGACCTGGCTGTCATTGGGCCGATGACGCGCACTGCCGCGGACCTGGCGCTGGCGCTCGACGTGATTGCCGGCCCCGACGAAATGCGCGACGGGATCGGCTATCGCCTGGCGCTGCCTGCTCCGCGACATGACCAGCTCAGGGATTTCAGGATCCTCGTGATTGATAGCCATCCGCTGATGCCGACGGGCGAGGCCGTGCGTTCAGCCATTGGACGATTGGCCGAGCGGATCGAGCGATCAGGCGCGCAAGTCGCACGTTCAAGTGCGTCGCTGCCCGATCTCGCCCAGTCCGCGCGGCTCTACATGAAGCTGCTGAACGCAGCGCGAAGTCCACGCCTGACACCAGCCGCCCTCGCAGAGGCGCAAGGCCTTGCCGCCGCACTCTCGCCCGACGACCGCAGCCTGGCGGCCGAACGCGCCCGCGGCTGGGCCATGATCCACCGCGAATGGCTGGCGACTGACGCGGCGCGGCTTCAGCTGCAGCAACGCTGGCACGAGCTGTTCCGCGAGTTCGACGCAGTGATCTACCCGGCCGCTGCCGTGCCGGCCTTTCCACACGACCAGTCCGAGCCGTTCGACGCGCGGCAACTCGACATCGATGGGAAGCTCTATCCTTACGCCGATGCGTGCTTCATCTGGGCAGACCCCGCTTCGACCTGCGGACTGCCGGCAACCGCCGTTCCGATCGAGCGCACACCTGCGGGCTTGCCGATTGGCGTGCAGATCATCGGCCCCTATCTCGAGGACCGCACGACGATTGCGCTGGCTGGCCTGCTCGAGCGCGAGTTCGGCGGCTTTGTGCCGCCACCGTCACTGCCTTCAACGCAATTCGCGAAATAACAAAGGCCGTTACGTTTTGTCGGCCGACTGCGCCTCGACCGCCTCTACGGCGACGCTCGCGACCTGCCGCAGCGCCTCGCGATCCGCGCCTGAGGACGCCATCACGCCCATGCCGACCGCGACGGCCGAAACATAGCGCGCGAGTGCGGCGGGATCGGCGCCTTCCCTGAGATCGCCTTCGGCCTTGGCGCGAACAAAGCGGTCGCGGAGCTGGTCCTCGTTCTGGGCGCGGCGGGCGGCGAGCTCGAAGGGGACGTTCTCGGAGCCGGTGCCGCAGGCGATGCCGCCCTGCACGAGCAGGCAGCCGGGCGGGTTGGCGGGATCGGTCTGCTTGTCGGCGATGCCCATCAGCATCCGCTCGGCGACGGCGCGGGCGGTCGGGGCTGCGACCACCTCGTCCATCCAGACGCCCCGCAGCTTAGTGTAGCGGTCGAGCGCGGCCTTCAGCAGGCCTTCCTTGTTGCCGAAGCAGGCGTAGAGACTGGGGGGATTGATGCCCATGGCCTCGGTGAGCTGGGCAATGGTGGCGCCCTCATAGCCGTGGCGCCAAAACACTTCCATCGCCTGGTCCAACGCCACCTCGGCGTCGAATTCGCGGGGGCGTCCCATGCCCATCTGCCTCTCTCCTCCGAATTCGCGTTCTGCTGGAAGCTTAACGCCAAATCCTATCTATTTGTTCTAGCTTTATTTTCTCTGCCGTCTTCCAATTCTTGCGGTATGCAGCTACAATTTTCTTAGCGAACGGTACATAAGTATCTTGCGCTGCGGTATCCAGCTCCACATCTGTAGTGAACACTACATATCTGGAGCGCGCAAATGCACCTCTCCCAAAATACCGCCCGTACCGGCCGTTTTCGCCGCCTTCTCGGTGGCGTGGCCATCGTGGGCGCCCTGGCCGTAGCCGGTTCGATCGCGACCGGTCACTATTTTCGTACGGCCCAGGCGACCGCAACGGCCGCCGCGGCCGAGCAAGCCGTTTCCGTCACCGTCGCGATGATCGAGCCACGCCAGACCGTGCTGTGGGACGATTTCTCCGGCCGGCTCGAGGCCATCAACCGTGTCGAGCTGCGCCCGCGCGTGGCTGGAGCGATCCTGTCGACCAATTTCACTGAAGGCGCGCTGGTGAAGGCCGGCGACGTGCTGTTCAAGATTGATCCCGCGCCCTACGCGGCCGAGGTCGACAAGGCCGCAGCCCAGCTCGAGGCCGCCAAAGCGCGCGTCGTCTTCACCCAGAGCGAGCTCGAGCGCGGCGCGCAGCTGGTCGGCAACGCCGTGGTGACGCGGCGCGATTTCGACCAGCGCGAGAATGCCAATCGTGAAGCAATCGCCAACGTGAAGGCGGCCGAGGCAACGCTCCAAACCGCAAAGCTCAATCTCGACTACACCGAGGTGCGCGCGCCCGTGGACGGTCGCGTCGGCAAGATCGAGGTAACCGTCGGCAATCTCGTCGCCGCCGGCACCGCCTCCCCGGTGCTGACCTCGCTGGTCTCGGTCAATCCGATCTACGCCTCGTTCGATGCGGACGAAGAGGTCGTGCTGCGCGCGCTGAATTCCATTGCAGATGGCTCCGGCCGGCGCGGCAAGCTCGACCAGATCCCCGTGGAGATGACGACCTCCGGCGGCCTTGCGGCCAAGGGCCACATCCAGCTGATCGACAATCAGGTCAACGGCCAGAGCGGCACCATCCGCGTTCGCGCGGTATTCCGCAACGAGGACGGGCGTCTCATCCCCGGCCAGTTCGCCCGTGTGCGCATGGGGCAACCGAAGCAGCAGACGCTGGTGATGATCGACGAACGCGCGATCGGCACCGACCAGGACAAGAAGTTCGTGATGGCGGTCGGTGACGACAGCCGCGCCGTCTACCGGCCGGTCACGCTCGGCGGCGCCGTCGATGGGCTGCGCATCGTCACCGCGGGCCTGAAGTCCGGCGACCGCATCGTGGTCAATGGTTTGCAGCGCGTGCGTCCCGGCGCCCTCCTCAAGACGGAGGTGGCGACGATGGGCGCGCGAGGGCAGCAGGCATCCAACCACAGCAATCAGGACGTGGTGCAACGCTAGTTACGTCGTTCCGGTTCGCGCGGCTTGTCGAGCCGAAGCTCGAAGAGCGAAGGCGGAGCCGCGCCCGGAATGACGAAGTCATAACGACCAAGACATCGCATCTCGATTCCGGGTTCATGGGCGACACCTGCGTCCCGGACAACGGGAGAGTTGTCTCTCGCGCAGGGGCAAAGCCATGAATCTCTCAAAATTCTTCATCGATCGTCCGATTTTTGCCGGCGTGCTGTCGGTCCTGATCTTCCTCGCCGGCCTGATCTCGCTGTTCGCAATGCCGATCTCGGAATATCCCGATGTCGTGCCGCCGTCCGTCGTGGTGCGCGCGACCTATCCCGGCGCCAATCCCAAGGTGATCGCGGAGACGGTGGCGACGCCGATCGAGGAGCAGATCAACGGCGTCGAGAACATGCTCTACATGTCGAGCCAGGCGACCACCGACGGCGCGATGACGCTGACGGTGACGTTCCGCCTCGGCACCGACCCCGACAAGGCGACGCAGCTGGTGCAGAACCGCGTGCAGCAGGCCGAGCCGCGCCTGCCCGCCGTGGTGCGGCAGCTCGGCATCATCACCAAGAAATCGTCGCCCGACCTCACCATGGTCGTGCACCTCTTGTCGCCGAACGGCCGCTACGACATGACGTATCTGCGCAACTACGCCGTGCTCAACGTCAAGGACCGGCTGGCGCGGATCGACGGCGTCGGCGACGTGCAGCTTTATGGTGCAGGCGACTATTCGATGCGGGTCTGGGTCGATCCGCAGAAGGCCGCCGAGCATGGGCTGACCGCGAGCGACATCGTCAAAGCGATCCAGGCGCAGAACGTCGAGGCCGCCGCCGGCGTGGTCGGCTCCTCCCCGAACGTCAGGGGTATCGACCTGCAACTGTCCGTCAATGCCGAAGGGCGCCTCGCGAACGAGGAGCAGTTCGGCGACATCGTGGTCAAGACCGGCGCCCGCGGTGAAGTGGTGCGGTTGCGCGACGTCGCGCGCATCGAGCTTGGCGCCTCCGAATACGGCCTGCGCTCGCTGCTCGACAACAAGCAGGCGGTGGCGATCCCGATCTTCCAGGCGCCGGGCTCCAACGCGCTGCAGATTTCCGACAACGTTCGCGCCACCATGGCCGAGATCAAGAAGAACATGCCGGAGGGCGTGTCCTACCAGATCGTCTACGATCCCACCCAGTTCGTGCGCTCCTCGATCGAGGCTGTCATCCACACGCTGCTGGAGGCCATCGCGCTGGTGGTGCTGGTCGTGATCCTGTTCCTCCAGACCTGGCGCGCCTCGATCATTCCCCTGCTGGCCGTTCCGGTGTCGATCGTCGGCACGTTCGCAGTGATGCACGTGTTCGGCTTCTCCATCAACGCGCTCAGCCTGTTCGGACTCGTGCTCGCGATCGGCATCGTCGTCGACGACGCCATCGTCGTGGTCGAGAACGTCGAGCGCAACATCGAGGCCGGACTGTCGCCGCGCGATGCCACTTATCAGGCGATGCGCGAGGTCTCGGGGCCGATCATCGCGATCGCGATGGTGCTGATCGCGGTGTTCGTGCCGCTCGCCTTCATCTCCGGCCTCACCGGACAGTTCTACAAGCAGTTCGCGCTGACGATCGCGATCTCGACCGTGATCTCGGCCGTCAACTCGCTGACGCTGTCGCCGGCGCTGTCGGCGCTGCTGCTCAAGGGCCACAACGAGCCGAAGGACCGGCTCACGCTCATCATGGAAAAGAGCCTTGGCTGGTTCTTCCGCGGCTTCAACAAGGCCTTCACACGCTCCTCGGAGAACTACAGCGGCAGCGTCACCAGGGTGATCTCGGGCAAGGCGGCGGTGATGGGCCTCTACGCGGTGCTGGTCGGCCTCACCGCCCTCTTGTTCCAGCAGGTGCCGAGCGGCTTCGTGCCGGGCCAGGACAAGCAATATCTGGTCGGCTTCGCCCGCCTGCCCGATGGCGCAACGCTCGATCGCACCGAAGAGGTGATCCGCAAGATGAGCGACATCGCGCTGACCCAGCCCGGTGTCGAGAGTTCGGTCGCCTTCCCGGGCCTGTCGATCTCCGGCTTCACCAACTCCTCCAACGCCGGCATCGTGTTCTCGACGCTCAAGCCGTTCGACGAGCGCAAGGATCCCTCGCTCAGCGGGCCCGCGATCGCGGCCGAACTGAACAAGAAATATGCCGGGATCCAGGAAGCCTTCATCGCCATGTTCCCGCCGCCGCCGGTCAACGGCCTCGGCACCATCGGTGGCTTCAAGCTCCAGATCGAGGATCGTGCCGGTCTCGGCTATGAGGCGCTGAACGAGGCGACCAAGGCGTTCATGGCGGCGATGCAGAAGGCCCCGGAGATCGCCGGCGTGTTCTCGAGCTTCCAGGTCAACGTGCCCCAGCTGTTCGCCGACATCGACCGCACCAAGGCGCTCCAGCTCGGCGTGCCCGTGACGGAGGTGTTCAACACGCTCCAGATTTACCTGGGATCCTACTACGTCAACGACTTCAACAAGTTCGGCCGCACCTATTCCGTCCGTGTGCAGGCTGATGCGCCGTTCCGCGCTCGCGCCGACGACATCAGGCAGCTGAAGGTGCGCTCGTCCTCGGGCGACATGGTGCCATTGTCGGCGCTGCTCAAGATCCGCCAGAGCGCGGGGCCGGAGCGCGCGATCCGCTACAACGGCTTCCTGTCCTCCGACATCAACGCGGCGGCTGCGCCCGGTTTTTCATCGGGCCAGGCGCAGGAAGCGGCAACGCGGATCGCGGCGGAAGTGCTGCCGCCGGGCTTTGCCTTCGAATGGACCGACCTGACCTATCAGGAGTTCATCG
Source organism: Bradyrhizobium sp. Rc2d (assembly GCF_900099855.1). Lineage (NCBI taxonomy): Bacteria > Pseudomonadati > Pseudomonadota > Alphaproteobacteria > Hyphomicrobiales > Nitrobacteraceae > Bradyrhizobium > Bradyrhizobium sp. Rc2d. Next base: position 51,622 of record NZ_FNCU01000015.1, read on the forward strand.
CCGGCAATTCCGGCATCTGGGTGTTCCCGCTGGCGATCCTGCTGGTGTTCCTGGTGCTGGCCGCCCTCTATGAGAGCCTGACCTTGCCGCTCTCGATCATCATGATCGTGCCGATGGGCCTCTTGGCAGCGATGTTCGGCGTCTGGATCTCCAAGGGCGATAACAATGTCTTCACCCAGATCGGCTTGATCGTGCTCGTCGGCCTCTCCGCCAAGAACGCGATCCTGATCGTCGAATTCGCGCGCGAGCTCGAATTCGCAGGCCGCACGCCGATCCGCGCCGCGATCGAGGCGAGCCGGCTGCGGCTGCGCCCGATCCTGATGACGTCGATGGCCTTCATCATGGGCGTACTGCCGCTGGTGCTCTCGACCGGCGCGGGCTCGGAGATGCGGCGCGCCATGGGTGTTGCCGTGTTCTCCGGCATGATCGGCGTCACCGTGTTCGGCCTGTTCCTGACGCCGGTGTTCTATGTGCTGCTGCGGACCGTCACCGGCATGAAGCCGCTGACGCATCACGGCAGCGACACCAGCGCGGCGCCGGTCCAGACGGTGGGTCACTAGATCAGGGAAATCCTCAAGAGCAGCAACACACGAGCACGGTCTTGCGAAAGACCGTCTCGTTGACGTGATGAAAGGCGATCACGCCGGCCGCGGAGCCGGCGACCGACGCCATGATTTTGCTTCGCAACATGATGCCACGTCCGCCGGAGGCGCATGGCGAAAGAGGATGGAGAAGAACCAGATGTAGCGGGTCCGCGGAGCACAAAACAGGCCCGGGGGTTCCCGGCGAAACCCCTTTCCCGATGCGACGAAACACGCCTGAAACAGATGGCCGGTTAAGTGGTTGTCAAAATAAATACAGGGACGGCCACCATGCAATTCTTCCTCGACCTGATCTACGAATATTCATGCTGCCAGAATCTCGTCGCCCACCCGCTGCGGGAGGACGTGCTATGATCGAACTGATCTCTGCCCTGCTCGCCCTTTGCAGCATCGGCGTCTTCGCGGCGCATGCGCTGGACGCCTACCGCACCACACACTTCTGACAGACATCGTTGCCGAGTTGGCTCCACCTCTCCCGAAGGAGAGGTGAAGCCTCGTAGCCGGCTCGAATCCATCCTCCCGGCGCTAGAATGGCCGCCGGTAAAAGTGCTCGGAATGCGTTGCAGCAGGAAACCGATTGGCGAGCGCAAGCGCGCCCCTTTCGTCGGTCTCGAGCGCAATCTTCTGCGCCAGCATCACGTCGCCGGGCACGAGGAAGCCTGACGGGACGAAGCACCATCCCATCGTCGCTCGGCCTTCATCGTCGACTTCGTGGACGTTGGCTGCGGTACCGTAGTGAATGCGATAGGTCTTGCCGGTGTCGCAGCCGACGACGTCGAAATACCGATGCTGTTCGAATTGCGCGCGTTGAGCGGACGAGAGCCATTCGGCGAGCAGCCGGCGGCCCCGGGCATCCGGCGTGTTCTCGCCGAAGAAGCGCCGATAGAGTTCGCGCAGCGCGTGCAGACGCGCACGCGCCGGGCCGCGGAGCCAAACTGCCGCGATCATGATCAGCTCAGATCAACCGCCGACCAGGCGCGGATAGAACAGCGTTTCCTCCGCGGTCGGATCGAACGATCTGATACGAGTGACCTCGCCGGGTCCGGTTCGAAGCGCGGCGGTGAAGCCGGCTCCGGTCAGCTCCCGAAAGCGCCGTTCGGCTCGCGCCAGCGCTTCGGCATTGCCAGGATCAAACTCGTGGCGTGTATCGCCGGTCTGGTCCATCACAATCTGGGTTGCCATGTTGAGTCTCCTCATGCCCACCCCTGAACCTGATCAAAGCAAACGTCGTGCCGTCAGTTCCCGATGGCAACAACTTTCTCGCGCCGGCGCATCACGCCTTGCTGAACGACTTAGCGCGAGGCTGCCGCCCCACCTCCTTCGTCGATCTGTCGACCCATCAGCGCGATCGCCTTCTGATAGACCCCGGCCGCATTCCAAGCCTCGATAGCGGCGAAATTCGGCTCGCCGGGCTGGTAACCGGCTCCTGCGCGCCAACCATGGGCTTTGAGGAAATTCGCCGTCGAATTCAGCGCGTTGGCAGCCACATCGAGATTGCCGGTGCCATAGGCCAGGATGTTCTTGGGCATGAACTGGGTCTGGCCGACCTCGCCATGCATGGAGCCGCGGGTCGAACCCGACAGCGTGCCGCGGTCGATCAGCTTCAAGGCGGCATAGAGCTGGTCGGTGAAGAATTCGGGACGGCGGCAGTCATAGGCAAGGGTCGCGATCGACGACAGCATGTTCTGGTTGCCGCGCTGGCTGCCGAAGCCGGTCTCCATGCCCCAGATCGCGATCAGCGGCCCCGGCGGGACCCCGTAGCGCTGCTGGATCGAGGCGAACAAGGCGGCCTGCGACTGCTTGAGCTGCCGTCCCTTGACGACGATGGTGGTGGCGCCGCGCTTGGCAAGGAACTGGTCGAGTGTCAGCGAAAAGCTGCGCTGGCCGCGATCGGCTGCGATGGTTGCGCTGGCATAATTGGCCTGCATCAGGGCCGACAGCGCGGTGGGGCCGATGCCCTTGCCCTGCGCCTCCGCACCGAATTCGCGCTTCCAGGCCTCGAAGCCGGCGGGCGAGCTGCCGCATTGCGCGGCCTCGGCGGCGGGCGCCAGGCAGCCAAGCAGCGCCATCGCGCCAAAAACCGCCCCCGCAACAGCCCTGCCCCTGATCATACCCACTGTCTCCCGTCCTGTACCGATCCGGGCGCGATCTTACCCGCTCGAAAGCGCCGACTCCATGGCGCGATCATAGGACAATTCGAGACCTTCCAGGTTGCCCTCCTTCCGCCATGTATCGAGTAGCCGCAGGAACGCCACCGGCCCGCGCCAATATTGGCTGTTTCTTGCCGCGATCGGATCGAGCACGCCTTCATTGTTGTAATAGCCGGGCGTGCATTCGGCGAGATAGGTCTGGCGGCCGAGCGCGGCCTTGACGACCTCGTCGACCCAGGCCCTCTCGGCCGTGAGCGTCGGCTCCAGGGTCCGCGCTTTGCGCTTGCGCGCTTCTGCGATGACATAGGCAATGTGCTGCGACTGCTCGTCGATGATGTGCGGGAAGTTGGCGCTCTGGCCGGCCTGCACCGTGACGATCAGGAAGCAGTTCGGGAAACCGCGGCTGTAGAAGCCGTGCAGCGTCTTGACGCCGTCGCGCCAGCGCTCGGACAGGCTCCTGCCGTCGCGGCCATAGACCTCAAAGCCCATGCGGCGGGCGTAATCGGTGCCGACCTCGAAGCCGCTGGCATAGATCAGGCAATCGAGCTCATAGGTCTTGCCGTCGACCACAACCGCATTCTCGGTCATGCGCTCGACGCCCTGCCCTTTGGTGTCGACGAGATGCACGTTGGGACGATTGAACGTGTCGAGATATTCGTCGTGGAAGCACGGCCGCTTGCAGAACGCCTTGTACCAGGGCTTGAGCGCCGCCGCGGCCGCCTCGTCCTTAACGATCGCATCGACGCGGGCGCGGATCTCCTCCATCTTGCGATAGTCGGCTTGCTCGATCACCCTGAGCGCCTCTTCCAGCGAGGTCACCGGCTGCGGCTGGCGACGCGGCGCCAGCAGGATCTCGCCGAGCAGACCAGTCCATCCGTCCTGCACCAGATCCCGTTCGAACGGCTCGCCCGAGATCACGGCAGTGAAATTGTCCATGCGCTCGCGCTGCCAGCCTGGCTTGAGGCTTTGTGCCCAGGCTTGGTCCGTCGGTCGGTCGTCGCGCACGCCGATCGCGGACGGGGTGCGCTGGAAGACGTAAAGCGCCTTTGCCGAACGGCCGAGGTGCGGCACGCATTGCACGGCGGTCGCGCCGGTGCCGATGATGCCGACGCGCTTGTCGGCAAGGCCGGTGAGGCCGCCCTCAGCCGTGCCGCCGGTGTAGTCATAGTCCCAACGGCTGGTGTGAAAGTTGTGGCCTTTGAACGTCTCGATGCCGGGAATGCCCGGCAGCTTCGGCCGGCTCAGCGGTCCGCCGGCGAGAATGACGAAGCGCGCGCGGATGCGATCGCCGCGATCAGTCTCGACCAGCCAGCGTGCCTCCTGCTCCTGCCACTCCATCCGTGAGATGATGGTCTGAAACAGCGCACGCGCGTAGAGATCGAAATGACGGCCGATGCGGCGGGAGTGCTCATAGATCTCCGGAGCCCGCGCGTATTTGCGCACCGGCATGTAGCCGGTCTCTTCCAACAGCGGCAGGTAGATGTAGCTCTCGGTGTCGCAGGCAGCTCCAGGGTAACGATTCCAGTACCAGGTGCCGCCGAAATCGGCCGCCTTTTCCACGATCCGGAAATCGTCGATGCCGGCCGCGCGCAGGCGCGCGCCGCACAAGAGGCCGCCGAAGCCGCCACCGACGATGAGCACTTCGGTCTCTTCACTGACAGCTGCGCGTGTGAAGCCGGGATCGGCCCAGGGATCGTCGAGATAGCGAGCGAAATCGCCTGATACCTCGACATACTGTGCCTTGCCTTCGCTGCGCAAACGGCGGTCGCGCTCGTCGCGATAGCGCGCACGAAGGGCGGAGATATCGATCGTAGATTCGCCGGCAGCAGTGGTCTTGTGTTTTTCCGCTGACATTCGTCTCCTCCACGGCAGACACCGCTGCGCCGGCCGTTCGCATGAAGTTAGCCCTGAAAAAGTGCGCCATGCAATCACGCGGCTTCTTTTTTGCGTGAACGTCGCTGGGCGTTCCGTTAACCTCGCGCGTAATCACAAGCGTGCGCCATGCAACGACGTGGCGTCTGGAGGAAACCATGCAGGGATTGATGATGGACATGCCGCTCCTGATCAGCGGCCTGATCCAGTATGCCGCCGACTATCACGGCGAAGCCGAGATCGTCGCGCGCGAGATCGAGGGCGACATCCATCGCTACACCTATGCTGATGCCCATCCGCGCATCAAGCGCATGGCGCTCGCCTTGAAGCGGCTCGGCATGAGATCCGGCGACCGTGTCGGCACGCTGGCGTGGAATACCCACCGCCATTTCGAGATGTTCTATGCCGCGCCGGGCATGGGCTATGTGTTGCACACCGTCAACCCGCGGCTGTTTCCCGAGCAGCTCGTCTACATCATCAATCATGCCGAAGACCGGCTGCTGTTCATCGACCGGGCCACGCTGCCGATCGTCGAGGCGATCGCGCCGCAACTATCGAGGATCGAGGGCTACGTCGTGATGTCCTCGCGCGAGCGGATGCCGCAGACGAAGCTGGCGAACGTGCATTGCTACGAGGAGCTTCTGGACAGGGAGAACGAGGCCGGTTTCGCCTGGCCCGAGTTCGACGAAAAGTCCGCCTCCACCATCTGCTACACGTCGGGCACGACGGGCAATCCCAAGGGCGTGATCTATTCGCACCGCGCCGCGATCTTGCAGACCATGACCTGCTGCAGTTTCGACTTCCTGCCGGGCCATGTCGAAGGCGTGCGCGAGGTGATGATGCCGATGGCGCCGCTGTTTCACGGCAACGGCTGGAACATGCCGTTCACCGCGCCCTATACCGGCTCCAAGCTGGTGCTGCCCGGCCGCAACTATGAGCCCGACAAGCTCTATGAGTTGCTCGAAGGCGAGAAGGTGACGCTGTCGGCGGGCGTGCCGAGCTTTTGGCTGATCCTGCTCGACTGGCTCGGGCGCACCGGCAACAAGTTCTCGACTCTGCGCGCAACCCTATCGTCGGGCTCGGCCCCGCCGCGCGCGATGGTCGAGAAGCTCAAGCGCGATTACAACATCGACTACATCCAGGCCTGGGGCATGACCGAGGCGCTCGGCTGCTCGATGCCGGGCCTGCGGCCGGGCTCGGAGCACCTCAGCGACAAGGAGAAGTTCGACCGGCGCCAGGTGTCCGGCCGCGCTTGTTTCGGCACCGCCTTGCGCATCGTCGATGATGCCGGCAATGAATTGCCGCGTGACGGCAAGACCGTCGGCCATTTGCGCGCTCGCGGCCCGTGGGTCGCCTCCGGCTACATGAAGCTGGAGGAAGGCCTCGACCGCGACGGCTGGCTGATCACCGGCGACATGGCCGTGATCGACAGCCAAGGCCACGTCACGCTGACCGATCGGTCCAAGGACGTGATCAAGTCCGGCGGCGAATGGATCTCCTCGATCCAGCTCGAGGACGTCGCCTTGTCTCATCCCGATGTGCTTCAGGCTGCCGTGGTCGCGATCTCGCACGACAAATGGCAGGAGCGCCCCCTGCTCCTCGTCGTCCGCAAGAAGGGCGCGAGCGTCGACGGCAAGACTCTGCTCGACCACATGCGCCCGAAGATTGCGAGCTGGTGGCTGCCGGACGCCGTCGAATTCCTGGACGAATTCCCGATGACTGGGACCGGCAAGGTGCTCAAATCCGCGCTGCGCGAGAAGTTCAGGGAATACCGCGTCGCTTGAACCGCCGCGCTCGGAACAAATGCCGTCCACCGATCAAGGAGACGAAAAATGCTCTACCCGATGTCGCCAAAAGTCGTCGAGCTCAAGCGCAAGCTCGAGAGCTTCATGGACCGGCACATCTATCCGAACGAGGAACGGTTCTATCGCGAGGCGGAAGAGCTCGGACCGTGGAAGGTCTATCCGGTCGTCGAGGAGCTGAAGCCGCTGGCACGCGCCGAGGGTCTCTGGAATCTGTTCCTGCCGGAGTCGAACCGCGGTGCGGGTCTCACCAATCTCGAATATGCCCCGCTCTGCGAAGTGATGGGCCGCTCGCACCTTGCGCCCGAAGTATTCAACTGCTCGGCGCCCGACACCGGCAACATGGAGGTACTGGAACGCTACGGCACCGAGAAGGACAAGGAGCGTTGGCTGAAGCCGTTGCTCGCGGGCGAAATCCGCTCCTGCTTCGCCATGACCGAGCCGGCGGTCGCATCATCCGATGCGACCAACATCGAAAGCTCGATCATGCGCGACGGCGACCATTACGTCATCAACGGGCGCAAATGGTACACGACCAACGCGACCGACCCGCGCTGCAAGATCTGCATCTTCATGGGCAAGACCGATCCTGACAATCCGGACCGGCACAAGCAGCAATCCATGATCCTGGTGCCGATGGACACGCCGGGCATCGAGGTAAAGCGTCCCCTCCCCGTGTTCGGCTTCTACGGCGTGCCAGACCGCGCCTCCGAGGTGGTCTTCACCAACGTCCGCGTCCCGAAGGAAAACATGCTGCTCGGCGAAGGCCGCGGCTTCGAGATCGCGCAGGGCCGTCTCGGCCCCGGCCGCATCCATCACTGTATGCGGCTCATTGGGCTATCCGAACGCACGCTGGAAAAGATGTGTCGCCGCGTGCGCAGCCGCGTCGCCTTCGGCAAGCCGGTCTCGGAGCAGACCGTGACGCAGGAGCGCATCGCCGAAGCGCGCATCATGATCGAGCAGGCCCGGCTGCTGACGTTGAACGCGGCTTACGCGATGGACACTGTCGGCAACAAGGTGGCGAAGGCCGAGATCGCGATGATCAAGGTCGCCGTGCCCAACATGGCCTGCCAGATCATCGATTGGGCGATCCAGGCCCATGGCGGCGGCGGCACCTCGAACGATTTCGGGCTGACGCAAGCCTACGCCACCGCGCGCCTGCTGCGCCTCGCCGATGGACCGGACGAGGTGCATAGAAACCAGATCGCGCGGTTCGAGCTGAAGAAATACTCGAACGCCTAAGGAGGCGTTCGCTCATGGTGCTGGAGAATACGCATTGAGGATCGCAGTCTAATCGACGCTTGGCGGCTCCTGGGTGGATGCAGACGCACGCGGCTTCGAAATTCCTTCGAGTATCGCTCCGAAGATTATGATCGGCAGATAGAATGCAAGCATGATCGTATTTCCTCCTGCTGTGACAACCTTGACCTACAGGTCAAGTTCCTCAAATTGAAATTCGCCCGCGCCGGAACATTGTCGTCGTTTGCAATAGCTAGCGACCCGAACCGCAGCGAGTATCAGGAACGCATCGCATCAATCGCATGAGCGATCAGAATGACTGCGCTCGCGGCAATGAGAAACGCAAACAACCAACTCACGTCCGCCTCCAATCCCGGAAGTGAACGCGCTCATCCATGCACAGTCAAAAGCCATCGGCCTGGAACCGCTATTCAGCGGCTCGCTGATGCTTCGCAGCAACAAGTGCATCCGCTGTCGGCCCTATCGGCAGAATGCCAAAAGGAGCAACGTGCCGACGACGCAGGTTGCTAGGACTAAAAACCAAACGCCCATACAGCTTCCCCGACTCACATACGCCAGTCAGGATTAGCCCTACGATTTGGCATTGAAACGCTTGTTGCCGGTTTTTCCCCAGCCCAAACGCGATTCCCCTGCTTGCTGCCACCGCGCGATCACGCGAATTAGTCCAATACCTCTACCGTCGCCGAGCGGCCGGCGACGAGCGCCATGTTATCGGGGACATGATCCAGCGCGATGCGCACGGGGACGCGCTGGGCGAGCCGCACCCAGCTGAAGGTCGGGTTGACGTTGGCAAGCAGGCTCGCGCCCTCGGCGCGGTCGCGGTCCTCGATGCCGGCGGCGATGCTCTCGACGTGGCCGGTGAGCGTGACCTTCTCGCCCATCAGGCGGATCTGCACCTTGTCGCCGACACGGATGCGCGCAAGCTTCGTCTCCTCGAAATAGCCTTCGACATGCAGCGTGTCGGTGTCGACCAGCGCCATCACGCCCCTGCCGGCCGTGACATAAGCGCCGGGGCGCAGGTTCATGTTGGTGATCACGCCGTTCACGGAGGCGCGGACCTCGCTGCGATCGAGATTGAGCTGGGCCACCGCACGATCGGCGACGGCCTGATCAAAGGCCGCCTTGGCTTGGAGTTGGGTGGCCAGAACCTGCTCCTGCTTCTGCTGCGACACCGCGTCGGTCGTCAGCGCGCTGTAGCGCTTCAGGTCGGCGTTGGCCTGATCGAGCGTTGCCTGATGACCGGCAACCGGGGCATCGGCCTGCCGCAAGGCCAGTGCAAAACGCTCGCGATCGATGCGGAACAGGACGTCACCGCGATGGACCTTCTGGTTGTCCTTGACCAGCACCTCGGTGACGAAGCCGGACACGTCGGGGGCGACCTGAACCACGTCGGCGCGCACGCGGCCATCGCGCGTCCACGGCGACTCCATGTAGTAGACCCAAAGCTCGCGGCCGACGGCGAGCGCCGCGACGACGACAATGATGGTCAGCGCGAGGCGGGCAAGCCAACCAAGATTCCCTTTCATGGCAGAAACTCCGAGAAATAGACGACGCCGCCGAGGAGGCAGACGAACAGCGCGAAATCGAATAGCGCGCGATGCCAGACCAGCCGGTAGAGATCGAAACGCTGCATGAGCCGGCGAAGCAGTGCGCTCAGCACATAGGCGACGATGATCCACAACAGCAGCGCGGGCACCTGCACACCGTAGATGTCGATCTGATATCTCATGCAGCAACACTCTTGCCTGAGCTTGGCCGATAGGCCGGCGCGTCCGGAAACAGGCCACGCCGGATGCCGACGAGGCCGACCAACGCATCTTCTCGCGCGCGGTCATTGGGGTCCTTGACGGCGCGCGCGAGCGCCCGATCGATGCTCGTCAGCAGCTCGAACGGCATGCCACCGCCCGCATATCTGCGGCAGGCAATGGCGAGCTGATCGAGCATGTCGTCGATGACATGGATGGTCGTTGCGGCGAGGCCATAGCGGGCGCGGCGCAAATCGATGATGTTGAGCCCGATGCGGAGCTGGACCAAGCTGTCGGCGTCGCGGCGATCGCTCTCGGAGAGGAAGGCGATACGCTGCACCAGCAGCCCGAGCCGGTGCAGCATGAGACCTGCAAACTCCGCGCGGTCGCGCTTGCCGCGGCGTTCGGCAGCGACCGCAAGCGTCTTCCAGCTCGATAGCACCAGGCGATTGGCGATCCACTCCGCGCCCACGCCGCGCGCGATCCTGGTTACGAGCTCGGCGATGACCACGCCGACGAAGAAGGCGGCGGCCGAATTGGCGTAGGACGCAAAATCCGCGTTGTAGATCGACTGCAGCGCGAGCAGCGTCGCCGTATTGGCCGCGAGCGCCATGCCGGTTCCTGCCGTTGCCGGTCGTGCGATCAAAAGGCCGTAGAGCAGGAAGGTGGGCGCCAGCGCGATGACCAGGACCTCGATATGGGAGATCGCAGGCACCAGCGCGAATAGGTAGATCGCGACGACCACGATGGCGACCAGCGACCACAGGCCGAAGCTGCGGATGAAGCGTGCGGGTTCGTCCTGCGCGGCGAAGAACGAGCAGGCGACCGCCGCCATCATCGGCGCCGACGCGCCATCCGGCCAACCGGTCCCGATCCAGAACAGGCAGCAGATCAGGATGGCGATGGCCGCGCCAGCCGCCGACCACAGCGCAAGGCCGCGATCCCTGTGGCGTACGGGCGCAGCACCGGCCTCGGAATGGAACGCCACATCGACGGTCGAAATCTTGCGGCTTTCGGCGATCGCCTGGCTGAGCGCGCGGCAATCGCGCGAGAGATCGACAAGCTCGCGCAACCGCAACAACAGGCTCGTGGTGATGATCCGCTCCCAGGATGCGCTGCCGTCGAGCGTTGCCTGCCGCTCGGCGATCGTGGCGCGGATCTGGTCGGCGGGCTGCCGCGCGCTGACGTCGCTGACAATCCATTGTGCCAGATCATCGAGAAGTCGCTTCAGCTCGGGGTGCCGCCGCAAGGCCTCTTCGCCGAGCGCCGCCAGCCGGTCCTCGAGCGAGGCGATCACCGGCAGCAGCATCAGCATGCGCAGCCAGATCTCGCTGAGGCCGCTTACGGCGCTGCTGTCGGTCAACCGGTCATAGGCGAGATGGGTCGACAGCGTGTCGATCTCGACGATGTCGGTCGCAAGCTTGAGGCGCCTGGCGCGGCGCGTCTCACTCGTGCCCTCGCGCAGCAGCACGACCTGGCTGAGGCGGCGGGCATCCGCCAGCCAGGCATCGACGCGGCCGGCAACCGCGGGCGCGACGCTGCGTGGGAATATGATTGTGGAGACGAGGCTGGCGCAGACGATACCGAGGGAGATTTCCTCGAGCCTCGCCACCGCCGTATCGAAGATGTTCCCAGGCTCGGACACGGAGGGAAAGCTGATCAGCGCAACCGTGTATCCGGCCAGCATGAAGACATAGCTGCGCGGCGTGCCGTCGAGTAGCGACAGATACAGGCAGAGCCCGACCCAGAGCGCGATTGCGAGGCACAGGAGTTCGGGCGCATCGATCAGGTTGGGCACCAGCGCCACCGTCATCGTCGCGCCGACCAGCGTGCCCATCACGCGGAAGAACGCTTTCGAGCTCGTCGCGCCCGCCAGCGGTTGCGAGGTGATGTAGACAGTCGCCATCGCCCAATAAGGCCGCGGCAGGTCCATCGCGAGGGCAATGACGAGCGCCAGGATCGACGCGGCGAACGTCTTCAAAGCGAAAATGAGGTCCGCGTGGCGGACCAGGAACGGCTCTTCGGCGCGCATGACTATTTCGCCTCTGGAGCAGTCTTGGCGTCATGCAGGCGGCTGGCCCGCTGCTCGATGCGCTGGAGCGTTTCGAACGTTATCGCAAGTTCTTCAGCTCCGATATCCTTCAACAGGCTCGCCCGCACCCGGCGCAGCACCCGGTTGGTCTCCTCGACCTTGGCCTCACCCGCTTTCGTGAGATGTAGCGTTTTGGCACGCCGGTCAGTCGGATCCTCGCGGCGTTCCACGAGGCCCTCGGCCTGGAGCAGGTCGACCAGGCGGACGAGCGAAGGGCCCTCGATTCCCAATTCATCGGCGAGCACGCCCTGACGGACGTTTTCGCCCTGGCGCGACAGCACCAGCAGCGGGATCGCCGTCGCATAGGACAGGCCATGATCGGATAGCGCCTGGTCGGACTCGCGGCGCCATATACGGCCAAGGCGCGTGATGAGCCGGCCAATCTCGGCGTGGATATGAGCCTGCGAACGAGCCATGCAAATTAGATAGGACACAAACTATTAGCTTGCAACTATATAGCCTGGCATAGGTCGGACGATCACGAGAAAGCGAACGAGAAACAGCGCGATATGGGATCGGGTTCCGCGACGGAGGCACGGGCAGTGATTGCAGGCGAAAGCGCGCTGACGCTAGTCCCGACCTTCGTCGTCGTGGCCGTGGATGCCACCGGGATGGGGACCATCCTGCCGCTCCTACCGTTCTATTCGCAGCGGCTCGGCGCCACGCCGTTCCTGCTCGGCGCTCTGATCTCGGTCTATGCCGTCTGCCAGCTCATCGCCGGCCCCGTGGTCGGCATGCTCTCGGACCGCTATGGCCGGCGAAAGGTTCTGGTCGTGAGCCAGATCGGAACGCTCGTCGGCTTCGTTCTGCTCGCCGTGGCAAGCAATCTGACGATGGTGTTCCTGGCGCGCATCATCGACGGCCTGACGTCCGGCAACATCTCGGTCGCTCACGCCTATGCCGCCGAGCACAGCGGGCCCGCGACCCGCAAGCAGGCGCTTGGCATGACGAGCGGCGCGATCGGAACGGGACTCCTGGTCGGCCCTGCTCTGTCGAGCCTTCTTGTCCACTACGGGGAAACTGCGCCGGTGTGGGCCGCAGCCGCGCTCTCCTTGATCAGCATCCTGGCGACGATCGCACTGCTCCCGCCTGACCATCCGGCGTCCGAGCCGCTCTACCAGCACCGCGTGCCCCCGCCGACGCTGACCCGCTCGATGCTCGGCATGCGCTACGCATGGCGGCTGCTCGGTCTTCTCATCGTGTTCTTCTTCGTCAATTCGATGTTCCTGTCGCAGATCGGCCTGTTCCTGTCGGCGCGCTTCTCCTGGGACGGGCATCCTTTCGGCGCGCGCGAACTCGGATGGATGTTCGCCTATGCCGGCTTCATCAACATGGCGGTCCAGAGCTTTCTGATCACGCGCGCGAACCTCATCGCTTCCGACCGCGGCATCGTCACCGCGGCGTTCGCCTGCATGGGACTGGGATTTGCCGGCCTTGCGGCCGGCAACAGCATCAGCCTGCTCGCGATCGAGCTGACGCTGATCATCGTCGGCACCATGTTCGCCCGCAGCACGCTGACGGCGGAGCTGTCGCGCAGCACCGCGATCAATCGCCAGGGCATGATCATGGGCCTCAATCAGTCCCTGATGTCGGGCGCAAACATCAGCGCCCCGCTCGTGAGCGGCGCGCTGATCGGCCATCGGCTCTTTATCGCCTGGGCGCTGGTGATGGCCGCGATCGCGGCGATCGGCGCGGCGCTGGCGGGGCAGCTGCCCGACACCCCGCGGACGCGCTAGCGCCCTCGCCTCAGTTCACCACATAGACATCAGGATCGGCGCTCGAGCTCGGCTTCTTGAAGGCGTTGCGCAAAGCCGGCGACATCGGGACGTTGTGGTTGAGGCCATTCGGCGGGGTCGGCGATTGCAACCATTTCTTGTAGAGCATCTCGATCTCGGGGCTTGCATAGAGCTCCGCGGTCGCGCGATCGGCGAGCGCCTTGAACGGCGCATCCTCCCGCCGCAGCATGATCCCGTAAGGCTCCGGCTTCGAGAATGCCTCCTCGCTGATCATGTAGAGCTGCGGCTCCTTCGATCGCGCGATCGCGACCGCGAGCTGGACATCGTCGAGCGCATAGGCCTGGGCGCGGTCGGTCTCGAGCAACAGGAAGGCCTCGGCCTGATCCTTGGCCGGCATCGCATTGATGCCGAGATTGCGTTCGGTGTTGACCTTGGCGAGCTGCGTCAGGTTGACCGAGCCGGCCACCGCCGTGACGGCCTTGCCCTTGAGATCGTCGATGGTGTTGATCTTGGCCGCCTTCTTCGCCGCGAATCGCGTCGCGCTGAGGAAGTGCGTGTTGGTGAAGGCGACCTGCTTCTGGCGATCGGCATTGTTGGTGGTCGCCGAGCAATGCAGATCGAGCGTGCCGTTGACCATCAGCGGAATCCGGTTCGACGACGTCACCGCGAGCGTGTCGATGGCGATGTCGGGCATGCCGAGCTGCTTCTTCACGGCGTCGACGATCTTGAGACAGATATCCATGGCAAAGCCGACCGGCTTCTGGTTGCCGTCGAGATAGCTGAACGGGACCGAGGCCTCCTGATAGCCCAGCGTGATCTTCTTCGTCTCCTTGATCTTCTGGAGCGTGCCCGACAGGTCTTCGGCTGGTGCTGCGCCCGCAAGACATGTCAGGGCCAGGATAATTGTGGGTAGACGCATCGGGTGCTCCTCAAGGCGCTCGCGCCTCCATGCCGGGCGCAATCACGAGCGTTGATAGCGCAGGCACGCGCCAGCCGCCAGACGGGCTTGCGACTAGCAGCTATCGCGGCTTTCGATACGATGTGCGGCATTCGCCTTCGCCGAAGCGGCGTCGCCTCCGCCCCCGAGACGGACCTTACGCGTCGATGCCGCGCTGGACCAGGATGCGCTCGGCGCTGTCGTTCCAGACATCCATCTTCGTGATCTTGCCGTTCCGCACCACGAAGCGGTCGACGTAGCGGTTGCCTTCGAAGGCGGTCCCGTCCTTCCATTCGCCATACAGCGTTCCGACGCTGTACACGATGGTCTCGCCATGACCCGGACAGACGTCGAAGCGGTCCATCTTCTTCTTGACCCAGCGGTAGCGTTTGGCATTGAAGGTGGTAGGCCCCCGGGGATGGTCGAACTCGCGGCCACCCGTGAACGTGATGATCGTGCCTGGCGCGACATAGGCTGCCGCAGCATCGGGATCGGGAATCATTGATGCCGTGAGATAGGCTTTCACGATCTCGGCGTCCGACAACGATCCGGTCTGGGCTTCGGCGGTTACGGACATGGCGCGTTCTCCTGGCTTTGCCGAATACTATCGCCGACCTCTCGGAATGCATGCATATATTTTGAACATCTGCTCTGCTGCTCTGGGGCCCTCCGAGGCCTGTGTCGCGATTGACTGCGGCATTCTCCCGCCGCAAAAGTCGCTGCCATGAGCACGCAGACTGCCTTCGACCTGATCCTTCGCCGCGCGTTGTTGCGATCATCCGCCGCACCCGTCGATATCGGCGTGAAGGATGGCCGCATCGCCGCGATCGAACCGCGGCTCGTCTGCGACGCGGTCGAGGTTGATCTCGGCGGCCACCTGGCTTTGCCCGGCTTCGTCGATACCCACATCCATCTGGACAAGGCCTGCCTGCTCGGCCGCTGTGGGCACAATCACGGCAGCGTTTCGGACGCCATCCGCGCCGTTGCCGGGATGAAGCGCGATTTCACGGTCGAGGACATCTATGCCCGCGGTGCCCGGGTGCTCGAACGTGCGATCGTGCACGGCACGACGCGCATGCGCACCCATGTCGAGATCGATCCGCGCATCGCCTTGCGCGGCTTCGCGGCGGTCAAAGCGCTGAAGCGCGATTATGCCTGGGCGATCGACCTGTCGCTCTGCGTCTTCCCGCAGGAGGGCCTGACCAACGACCCCGGAGCTGAGGAGTTGCTGATCCAGGCGCTGCGCGACGGCGGCGAGGTGATCGGCGGCTGTCCCTATACGGACGCCGACCCGACCGCCCATCTCGAACGCATCTTCGATCTCGCGCAGGAATTCGACGTCGACGTCGACCTCCATCTCGACTTCGATCTCGATCCCTCCTGGTGGCACCTCGATGAGGTGTGCCGCCAGACCGAGCGGCGCAATTATGGGGGACGCGTGGCGATCGGTCACGCCACGAAGCTCTCGGCGTTGCCGCCCGAGCGAATGAGGGTTGCCACCGCGCAGCTGGCGACATCAGGCGTTGCCGTCACCGTGCTGCCCGCGACCGACCTCTATCTGATGGGGCGCGAGGCCAGCCACAATGCGCCGCGCGGACTGACGCTCGCCCACAAGCTCGCAGACGACGGCGTGTTGTGCTCGGTCGCCACCAATAACGTGCTCAACCCCTTCACGCCGTTCGGTGACGCTTCCCTGCTGCGGATGGCAAACTTCTATGCCAACGTCGCGCACGCCGCCGTGAGCGATTTCGACACCTGCCTCGATCTCGTGACCGAGCTGCCGGCCCGCCTGATGAACCTTGGCGATTACGGCATCAAGATCGGCAACCCCGCCGATCTCGTCGTGCTCGATACGCGAGACAGCCGCTTCGCCATCGCTGAGCTGCCTGACGTCGTGATGGGCTTCAAGGCGGGCCGACAGACATTTGAGCGGCAGCGGCCGAATCTGTTCCGCCCCCGGAGCTGACGTCGACAGGCAAGGCCAGCTCGCCGCTTCCAGCGGTAAGATTGTCGGGATGCGTGCCTGGCTATTGACGGCTTCCGTTCAATCATACCGCCGGTCCAGCGAGTCCGGTAGAATCCCGGACCGTAGCCCCACGCGTTGCAAGGCCCACCGCGCTGACCATAACTAGGACTTTGCACTGATCATTTGCGTGCGATCGGGAAAGTATGGATATGTTCAGCGCATTCAGCAGCATCGACTATCATTCCATCCAGGCCAGAACGCCCACCGATCGCGCGGTGAAGCGGCTCGACGGCATCGGCCTTGTTCTGTCGGATCTCGATATCTCGGGAATCCAGACTCAGGACGACGTCAACCGTACGCTCTGGACGCTCGACGCTGCCAACAAATGCGTTCGCGCGGTGCTGGCCGAATTCCGCACCCAACCGGCCACGGAGCAGCTCGCCCGCAAAGCACGAAATCTCATCGACTTGATCGAACGCGCCCGCGACCAGGTCGTGAGCTTCCAGGCCGGTGATGCGGTCGTAGGCTGATTATTTTGGGCGATTGATCTTCGCGAGGATCCGGTCCGCCTCGGTGCGCCAATCGGCGCTGCGGGCGAATTCCTTGGTGCCCCTGGCGCCGAACAGCCCTTCATCGGCGAGATCGGCCACCCAGGCCTGCCGCTCAGCCGTGCCCTGCGCGGACCACGGCGTCAGTCCCGCCTCGCGCACGGTCTCGGCGACCTCACGCACTTCTTCGGCGCGACGGCGGCCGTGCTCGATCACGCGCTGGAAGAAATAGGCACCCTGCTTCTCCCAATTGATGCCGGGAAAGGTTTCCGCGAGCGACGCCAGCACGGCATCCTCCACGCCATAGGCACGCGCCGTGGTGAAGCTCTCAATGACCATGGCTTCCAGGCCCTTGATCATGATGCTGCGGCACATTTTCACCGCCGAGGATACACCGAGCTTGTCGCTGGCAACCTTCGCCGCAAAGCCGATCGCATTCAGAAGCGGCTCGAGCTCCTTCGCGCCGGGGCCGCCGAGCAGCAGCGGCACCTTGATGCGGTACGGCGGCACCGAGGTCATGACCGCGCCCTCGACATAGCGGCCAGCAGCGCCATCGATCAGCGCAGCAGCGCGCTGCTTGGCGCCCGGTGAGGCCGAATTGAAATCCAGGAACCAGGTGCCCTGGTTGATCGCGGCCGCGCATGCTTTCGCCACCGGAACAGCCTGGCTTGCCGTGACCGCGGAGACGATGAAATCGGACTTCGCGGTCAGCTCGGCATGGGAGTCTGCAAGCACCACACCGAATTTCGCCGCATGCTCCTGCAGCGGAGCGCCCTGGTCGCCTCCGAGCTTGATATCGTAGGCCGATACCTTGATGTCCTGCTGGCGCAAATCCTCGGCCAAGATCCTGCCGACCTCGCCATAGCCGACCAGGCCGATCTGCCATCGCCTCGGATCCACCATCAGTTCAATCCTCGTGTCGTTTCGTCGAAGAGCTCCTCGACCGCGTAGCGGCGCGGGATCAGCGCCTGCTGGAACGCGTAGTCGACGATCAGCTCCAACGGCTTCCTGTTCGCTTCGATGCCAAACGGAATGAGGTCCGGCGAGGCCGCGGGCCCCGCCAGCTCCTTGTTCCGCTTGAGCAGATCATAGATGCCTGCGACGACGTCGGGACGAGATTTGGCGAGCTGCTCGGTCACGACCACGAGATGATTGACCGGCACGACGCCACGCCGGGCGTACCATTTGGCGGCTTCCGCGGCGGAATCAGGGAATAGCGGCTTCAGCTTGGGATCGTTGGAGGTCTCGCCGAGGACGGCGTCGAGCTCGCCGTCGAGCAGCATCTGCAGGATCTTCTTGTCCTTCGGGGCGCGCTCGGTGGTGTCGACATATTCGGCGACGTGCGGATCCTCGAACGTGACCCAGCGGATACTGTCGAGATTGACGCCGTAGTCGTTGGCGAGGATGCCCCTGATCCAGGCTCCGGTCGTGGTCGTGAAGGAGCGAATGCCGACGCGCTTGCCTTCGAGATCGGAGGGCCTGAGCGTTCCGCGTGCGGGATTGTGGAGCGCGTAGCCATGCTGGAAGCGGCCGAGCATCGTCGCGGGCAGCAGCACCAGCGGCTTGCCGTGCGCCTTCGCCATCAGACAGGTGACGATTGCCATCTCGCAGACGTCGAACGCCTGCTC
This sequence comes from Bradyrhizobium sp. Rc2d, assembly GCF_900099855.1. Taxonomy (NCBI): domain Bacteria; kingdom Pseudomonadati; phylum Pseudomonadota; class Alphaproteobacteria; order Hyphomicrobiales; family Nitrobacteraceae; genus Bradyrhizobium; species Bradyrhizobium sp. Rc2d. The sequence goes on from NZ_FNCU01000015.1 coordinate 69,960, forward strand.
GCGCACCATCGGTTTGAAGGCCGTGTTGGTCGGCGTGTACTCGATGAAGTCGAGGTCGAAAAGGTCGGAGCGGAATTCGCCGCTCTTCACCGCCTGGACATGGGGGTGACTGCCGAGCACGGCCTTCAGCTTGAGACGATCCATCCGCCCGCTCCCGCCGTTGCCTCAGACGTCCTCGGGATTGTCGACATAGACGAGCCCGGCTTTCGCCAGCGCCTCGCGCATGCTGTACATGTCGAGGCCGAGCTCGCCCGAGGCGAGACGCGTGCGCTTTCCGCCTTCATCCGCATTGCGCTTCTTCGCCTTCTCGGCGACTTCGGCCGCGTAGCGCTTGGGCACCACGACGACGCCGTCGTCATCGGCGACCACGATGTCACCGGGATCGACATTGATGCCGGCGCAGACCACGGGGACATTGACCGAGCCGAGCGTGGCCTTCACCGTGCCCTTGGCCGAGACCGCGCGCGACCACACCGGAAACTTCATCTCGTGCAGCGCTTTGACGTCGCGACAACCGGCATCGATGATCAGCCCCTGCACGCCGCGCGCCAGGAGCGAGGTCGCGAGCAGCTCGCCGAACATGCCGTCGGTATTGTCGGTTGTGCAGCCGACGACGAGGATGTCGCCCTTTTTGCACTGCTCGACGGCAACATGGATCATCCAGTTGTCGCCAGGCTGCGCCAGTACGGTGACGGCGGGGCCGGCAATCGACGCCCCCGCCCAGACGGGACGCAAGTAAGGCTTCATCAGGCCGAGGCGACCATAGGCCTCGTGCACGGTGGAGACGCCGTACTCCGCCATGCCGGCGGGATCGGCGCGCTTGATGTTGCGAACGACGACGGGCTTCATGCCAGCTCCTCCGCTACGGTCGGGAACAGGCGCTGATAGGCCTCGCCGTAAGTCATGGGCACGCCGGTGTTGCGGCTACCCTGGATACCGCGATTGAGCGCGACGCGCTCGTAATAGCCCCACAGATGCTTCTGCGCGGCCAGGATCTGGAACGCCTCGTACTTTTCCTTCCAGACCTCGTCGATCTTGAGGAGAAGGTCCGGCTTGTAATTGCATTGCTCCGGCTGGTGCGGCTCGAACAGGAACACCGGCGGTGCCGAATATTTGTACTGCGCGCCGGGCTTATGGCCCATCGCCTGCGCGACCACGCGGGTCTCCTGCGCGAAATGCGCCGCGTTCGGATGGTCGAAATTGTAGGGGTCTTCCAGTGCGTGCGTCAGCACGAAGCTCGGATTGAGCTCGCGGTAGATATCGACCATGCGGTCGAAATGTGCCTCGGTGAGTTTCAACGGATAGTCGCCGCAATCGAAGAACTCGATCTCGGCACCTAACAGCTTTGCGGCCCGCTCCGCCTCGTCCTTGCGACCGGCCTTGACCGATTCAAGCGTCGCCCCCTTCTCCTTCCAGGCGAATTGGCTCTCGCCGCGCTCGCCGAAGGACATGCATACGATCTTCATGCGATAGCCTTTCTTCGCATGCAGGGCGATGGCGCCGCCGGCGCGCCAGACGAAATCGCCGGGATGGGCGGTGATCACGAGACCGGTTTTCATGGGACAAACTCCCCTCTTTCGTTCGTAAGCATCATAGGCCGTCTGCCTCAGGCAGGAAGCCGGTTCGTCAAGCCGCGACGGCCGCTTGTTCCTCGCCGTCGAGCACACGCCGGAGACGCTCGCCGTCGAGCGCGCCTTCCCATTTGGCAATTGCGATCGTCGCAACCGCGTTCCCGATCAGATTGGTCGGCGTCAGCCCCTGCGACATCAGGCGATGAATGCCGAGCACCAGCGCGACGCTCGTCACCGGAATGGTGCCGGTGGCCGACAGCGTCGCCGCCAGCACGACGAAGGCCGCGCCGGCAATTCCCGCCGCGCCCTTGGAGGTCACGAGCAGGATCAGCAGCAGCTCGATCTGCTCCGCAAGGCCGAACGGCGTGTTGGTCGCCTGTGCCAGAAACACCGAGGCTGCGGCAAGGTAGAGACAGGTGCCGTCGAGATTGAAGGAATAGCCGGTCGGGATCACGAGCCCCACGACGCTCTTCTCGCAACCGGCCTTTTCCAGCTTGGTCAGCATCCGCGGCAATACCGTCTCCGACGACGTGGTGGCGATGCAGATCAGCAGCTCTTCCCAGATGTAGCGGATCAGCTTGAGCAGCGAGAAGCCGCAGAACCGCGCTACGGGGCCCAGCGCCACGATGATGAAGACTACGCAGGTGAGATAGAAGCCACCCAGCAGCTTGCCGAGCGAGGCCAGCGAGCCGACGCCGAACTTGCCGACCGTAAAGGCGATGGCGCCGAACGCGCCGATCGGCGCCGCCCACATTACGAAGCCGACGACGGCGAACACCATCTTGGCAGCGATGTCGATCAGATGGACCAGCGGCGCGGCACGCTCGCCGAGCTGTACCAGCGCGAAACCACACAGTACGGAGATGAACAGCACCTGGAGAATGTTACCCTCGGCAAAGGCGCCAATGAACGTTGCGGGCACGATGTTCATCAGGAACGGCACGAAGCCGATCGCACCGGTCTGCTTGACGTAGGGCTCGATGGCGCTGGCATTGATGCTGGCGGGATCGATGTTCATGCCGACGCCGGGCTTGAGCAGGTTCACCGCGACGAGGCCGATGATCAGCGCGATCGTGGTCATGACCTCGAAATAGACGATCGCCTTTACTGCGACGCGCCCGACGCGCGCCATGTCGGCCATGTGCGCGATGCCATGCACGACGGTGCAGAAGATGATCGGCGCGATCAGCATCCGGATCGCCTTGATGAAGGCATCGCCCAGCGGCTGCATCTTGGCGCCCGCCTCGGGGCTGGCGATCCCAAGCGCGATGCCGGCTGCCATGGCGATGAGCACCTGGATCCAGAGCTCCTTCCACCAGGCGCGGCCGCGCGGTTTGTCGATCGCGAGCGCCGTCATTGGTCGAACCCGAACAGGCGCGCGGGATTGTCGACCAGGATCTTCCGCTGGAACTCCGGCTCCGGCGCGAACAACGGGATCAGATCGACGAGGTCGCCGTCATTCGGCATCGCCTTGACATTGGGATGCGGCCAGTCGGTGCCCCAGATGACGCGGTCGGGCGCGGTCTCGACGATTTTGCGCGCGAACGGCACCGCATCCGTGAACGGCGGACCGGCCGAGGACACACGCTCCGAGCCACAGATCTTGACCCAGCATTTCTCGTCGCGCTGCATCAGCTCGATCAAAATCCTGAACGGAAGCTGATCGAGCCCATCGGAGGCCTTCACCCGTCCCATGTGGTCGATGGTGTAGCTCAGCGGCAGCCTTGTCAGCATGTCGGCATAGTCAGGCAGATCGATTGCATCGAAATGCAGATCGATATGCCAGCCGAGCGGTGCGACCATGGCGATGATGCGGTCGAACACGCCCTTATCTGGGACGCCGCCGAGGTGGCGGACGAAATTGAAACGGCAGCCGCGGAAGCCGCCGTCATGCAGATCGCGCATTCCCCGCTCGGTGATGGTGTCGTCGATGTTTGCGACGGCCCGATAGGCGCCGTTGCTCTGCGCGATGGCATCGAGCGCTACCGTGTTGTCCGTGCCGTGCACGCTGGCATTGACGATGACGGCACGCTCGACGCCGAGCTTGGCATGCAGCGCGCGGAAATCCTCCAGCGGCGCATCCGGCGGCGTGTAGGAACGGTCAGGCGCGTACGGATATTTCGCGCCGGGACCGAAGATGTGGCAATGCGCGTCACACGAAAGCTTCGGCAGCTTGAATTTCGGCGTGCGCGTGTTCGGGTCGGGCGGCGGAATGGTCGGCTTGTACATCATCGTCTCAGGTGAACTTGAACAGGCGCGCGGGATTGTCGACCAGCAGCTTCTGCTGGAGCTTTGCGTCGGCCGCGTAGAGCGGGATCAGGTCGACGATCTCGCCGTCATTCGGCATGACCTTGACATTGGGATGCGGCCAATCGGTGCCCCACAGCACGCGATCGGGCGCGTTGTCGATCAGCGCTTTGGCGAACGGCACGGCATCATGGAACGGCTTGCCGGCCGCTGATGCACGTTCGAGGCCGGTGATCTTGACCCAGCACTTCTCGTCCTTCCTCTGGAGGTCGAGCAAGGCCGTGAAGCCGAGATCGTCGAGGCCCTTCCCCGCCTGCACCGTGCCCATGTGATCAATCACATAGGGCGTCGGCAGCGCGGAGAGGATGGGCGCGAATTCGGCGATCGTACCCGGCTCGAAATAGACGTCGATATGCCAGCCGAGCTCGGCGACGCGATGCACGATGCGCTGGAATTTTCCCATGTCGCCGACGCCGCCGAGGCGCTTGAGGAAGGCAAAGCGGCAACCGCAGATGCCGGCCTTGTCGAGCGCCGCCAGCTCCTTCTCGGTCATCTCGTCATTGACGTTGGCGATGCCCTTATAGGCGCCCTCGCTCTGGGCGATGGCATCGGTGACGACGCGATTGTCAGTGCCGTGAACTGTGGCATTGACGATGACGCAGCGTTCGACGCCGATCTTCTCGTGCACGCTGCGGAATGCCTCCAGCGGCGCATCGGCCGTGTTGTAGGGGCGCTTCTCGGAGAACGGATAGCGAGACGCCGGACCGAAAATGTGGGTATGGCTGTCGCAGGATTTTGCCGGCAGCTTGAGCGACGGCGTTTTCGGACTTGGGTCCGGCGGCTCAATGGTCGGAATCGATCTCTGCTCGCCGCCTTGCGCGCGCGCTTCGCTCGCAAGCGCTGCGCCGGCCAGTCCGGTCAAGAGATGCAAGCATTCCCGCCTGTTCATGTCCTCAACACCCCATCACATGGTCCACTTGCGAGCGGAAGCGCGAGGCGCCTCCGCTCGGGCGGCTTCTTTCAAGTCTTGCTGCTGACGACCGGCCGCCGCCGCGCCGGCGCGGCTTGATCCAGTGCGGGTGCCTGGAACGCGGCAACGGTGGCCTGCACCAATTGCTCGATGGCATTGGCGGCGTCGCCGCCATCAGCTTCGCCACGCGACAGGCGCGAGACGCGCTCGGGCGTCACCAGCGAATAATAGAGTGCGCCGAGCAGGAAATGGCTGCGCCAGACGATGTCGGTGCGCGGGATATGCGGCAGGCTCTCGTGGATCGCGTCGATGAAGGCGTGGCTGGTGTCATCAAAGGTCTGCGCGATGATCTTTCGCGCGACCTCGTTGCCTTCCGCCGACATCACGGCGCGCAACCGCGTGAAGCGCGCCCCGCCGCCGGCGAGATCGCTGCCCGAGGTGAAGGCCGGCACCACATAAGCGCGCACGATCGCCTCCAGCCGGTCCTGGAGATCGCGCACGCGCTTGGCGGCCGCGAGCAGCTCGGATCGGCGCAAATTCATCGGCCCGCAATGGCGCCGGTAGATCTCCAGCAGCAGGCCGTCCTTGGTCTTGAAATGATAGGTCACGCTGCCGGGATTGGCCCCGGCAGCCTGCGCGATGTCGCGTACCGAGACGGCATTGAAGCCGTTGGTGGCGAACAGCTCCTCGGCCGCGGCGAGGATCGCCTCGCGCATGTTCGGCTTGCGGATCGTTTCCTTGCTGGTGGGCTTGCGTACCATGTGATTTGTACTATCGTACAAAAGATCAGGTCTCGTCAACAAAAACCACGGACGGCGTCCGCAATGGCCTGAAGTCCGCCGGCAGGCGCGCGAATGTCCTCAATGAGTGCTGGGAAATGCTGGGTTTGAACAAGAAGATCGGCGCTATGATGCTGGGTGCCGGTCTGCTGCTGGCGGGCGGCGCCGCGCACGCCGCCGAAAGTTACCCGAACAAGCCGGTCCACATTCTGGTCCCCTACGCCGCCGGCGGCGCGGTCGACGTGCTCGCACGCACGCTGGGTCAGGCACTGGCCAAGACCTGGGGCCAGCAGCCGGTGATCGACAACCGCCCCGGCGCCGGCGGCATCGTTGCCTCGCAGGCGCTGACACAGGCCGCACCCGACGGCTACACGCTGATCCTGGTGGCGAGTGGCCATCCGCTCAACCAGTTCATCTATCCGAGCGTGCCCTACGACACCTTCAAGGATTTCACCGGGATCACCGAGGTCGCCTCCTCGCCGCTCGCGATCGTCGTGGCCAAGGATAGCCCGTACGAGACGCTTGGCGATCTCCTGGCTGCGGCGAAGAAGGAGCCGGACAAGCTCTCCTACGGCATGTCCGGCAACGGCACCTCGGCGCATCTCGCCGGCGAGCTGCTCAAATACATGTCAGGCAGCAAGATCGTGGCGATCCCCTACAAGGGCGGCGCTCCGGCGCTCACGGCGGTGATCGCCGGCGAGATTCCGCTCAGCATCAATCCGCTCGCGGAAGCGATCGGCCAGCTCGAAGGCGGCCCGGTGCGCGCACTCGCGGTGACCTCGGCCGAACGCTCCAAGGCACTGCCCAATGTTCCGACCGTCGCGGAAGCCGGCGTGCCCGGCTACGACGTCTCGGTCTGGTGGGGTGTGCTTGGCCCGGCGAAGATGCCGCCGGAGATCGTCGCCAAGCTCGAAACCGACCTCAAGGCGGCGTTGCAGGATCCAAGTGTGCTGTCGACGCTCAGCAAGATCGGCGCCACCCCAGTCGGCTCCTCCGCCAAGGACTTCGACGCCTATATGCATGCCGAGGCGACGAAATGGGAGCCGGTGCTGAAGGCCGCCAACATCCGCGCCCAGTGAGGTTCTTCACATGAAGACCTCATCCGGACGCCTCGCGCGCACCGCCCTGCTCGCGGTCGCCATCGCCAGCCTGTTCGGTGCGCCCGTGCGCGCCGACGGCGAAGCAAAACTCCTGGCACCGGGCGGCACCTTGCGCGTCGGTATCTATCCGGGCAGCCCGACCTCGATGGTGACGGACGCGGCGGGCAAGCCGCACGGCCTCGCTTATGATCTCGGCGGCGAGCTGGCAAAACGGCTCGGCGTCGGCGTCGACTACGTCAGGTTCCAACGTGTTGCCGACGTCATCACCGCCATCCACGACGGTCAGGTCGATTTCACCGTGACCAATGCGACGCCGGCCCGCGCGAACGAGGTCAGCTTCAGCCAGCCGGTGCTGGCGATCGAGCTCGGCTTTCTCGTCCCGGCAAATTCGCCGATCGGAAAGGTCGAAGATATCGATAAGCCCGGTGTAAAGATCGGCGTCACCAAGGGTTCGACCTCCGAGCGCACGCTGCCGGCCAAGTTCAAGAACGCGACCATCATTCCTGCCGAAAGCGTCAAGGTGGCCGTCGGCATGTTCGGCCGTGGCGAGATCGATCTCTACGCGACCAACAAGCCGACCCTGTTCGAGATGTCCGACCAAATGCCGGGCGCAAGGATTCTCGACGGCAATTGGGGCGCCGAGCATATGGCGATCGCAATTCCCAAAGGACGCGAGGACGCGCTCCCGCTGCTCAACCGCTTCGTGGCGGACGAGCAGTCATCCGGCGCGCTCGACACGATCCAGCGGCAGGCCGGCTTGCGCGGCGCGATCAAGGCAAAGCGCGAATAGGCCTTCGATCCGTTGCAACGCGCGCGGGCGCACAGATTGCGACGAGACGTGGCGCGCGCGTGACTCGAATGCCGCAAGCGCATGCGGCAGCGAACTTTAATTCCGGTTGCTGCAAATCATCGCAACAACATGGACAAAGCGTCATTTGTGTTTTGCACGGCTCTGCGCGAGCACGGTCGAAAGAACACTAAGGACGACGAATGAGCCAACCCGCATTATTGAGACTCCATCGCTGGATCACTCTGATCTTCGCCCTTCCCCTGTTCGCGATCATCGTCACCGGTCTGATCCTTTCCATCGAGCCCCTTGTGCAAACGAGTGGCATTGGCGGCCCCGCGATCGAGGCCGGCCGTGTCGTCGAGCTGGTGAAGCGTTACGATCCCGACGGCAAGGCGCGCGGGCTCTCCATCAACGCGGGCAGCCGCAGCATGACGCTGCAGGGCACCAACGTGCCTGCGATTGATCTTGCAACGGGCGAGGCCGCCTCGACCAATTCAATCCTGTCGAATGCCTTCCTCTGGGCGCGGTTCACGCATGAACGTCTCATGGGGCAGGCTTGGCTGGTGACGGCATCCACGTTGGCCATGGTGATCATCCTGCTGCTCGGCATCGTCATGGGATTGCCGCGGCTGCGCAACACGCTCTCGGGATGGCACAAGGGAACCGCCTGGTTCACGCTGCCGCTGATACTGCTCAGTCCGTTGACCGGCCTTTGCATGGCGTTCGGCCTGACTTTTCAGACGGCACCTGCTGCCACCGTGGTTGGTCGCCCCCTCGCCCTGCCCGACGCGATACGCATGGTCGCGGCCTCCCATGACATGTCGCATGTGATCTCGATCGGCACACGCGGAGGCCGCGTCATGGCGCGCATCTATGACGGCGGAGAACTGCGCGCCTATGCCGTGAACTCGTCCGACGTCGCACCGCTGCCGCGCAACTGGCCGCGCCTGATCCATGAAGGAAACTGGTCGGCGCTGATCGCCTCGCCGCTCAACGTCGTGACGTCGATCGCACTGCTCACGTTGCTCTCGACCGGCCTCCTGATCTGGGCGCGGCGGAAATTGCGTAAGCGGCGACCGCGCTCCGAGCGGCAAACCGACGCGGCCGTGGTTGGTGCCGGCTGATCGGCTTCAGTCGCGTGCACTCGCCCGCATCTTCTCCGGTGGCGCGACGCGCTGGAGAAGATCGCCGTCATCGTCGGCCGACGGGATCAGGATCGCGCGATCGCGCGGCAGCGCCTCCGGCATCTCGTCGCGGATGAAGGCCACGAGCTTCTCCCTGATCTCGCAGCGCAGGTCCCAGGATTGCGGCGCATTGCGCGCGCTGACCAGCGCGCGAAGCTCGATGGTGCGCGAATCCGCGTCGATCACCTGGAGATTGACCACCGCGCCATCCCAGAGCTTGGACTGCTTCACCGCCTCCTCGAGCCAGCGTCGGATGCGCGCCACATCGGCACGGTAATCGACATGGAGCACGATGACGCCGATCAGGGAGGCGGTGTCGCGGGTCCAGTTCTGGAACGGCTTTTCGATGAAATAGGAGAGCGGCACCACCATGCGGCGCCAGTCCCATAGCCGGATCACGACATAGGTCGCGGCGATGTCCTCGACCCATCCCCACTCGTTCTCGATGATCACGGCATCCTCGATGCGGATCGGCTGAGTGATGGCGATCTGCAAGCCCGCGATCAGATTGCTCAGCAGCGGCCGCGCGGCAAGACCGACGATGATACCGGCGGCACCGGCGGAAGCGAACAGGCTGACGCCATATTGCTTCACCGAATCGAACGTCATCAACGCGGTGGACACCGAGATGATGACGATGATGGTGTCGGCGACGCGCTTGAACACGCGCACCTGCGTGACGTGCTTGCGCGCGATGAAGTTCTCGGTGACGTCGCGAAAGTTCTGGAGATAGCGCGCCGCACTCATGTCGACGATCCGGATCGAGATCCAGCCGATCAGCGCGATGACGGCCACGAAAAACAGCCGCATCAACGGCGTTCGGATCATGTCGTCGAGCGGCGCGAGCGGCAGCACAAGCGCGACGGCGGCGAGGCAAAGGGCGAGTTGGGCCGGACCGGCGGTCCGGTCGATGAATACGCTCAGAAGCGGCAGACGAGTTCCGAAGGCGCGCTTGAGCAGCCAGGCCGCGAACCGATAGAGAGAAAGGGCAAGCAGGATCGCGCCGGCAACCAGGCTGAGGCCGACAAACCAAGACGGTATCCAGCCGAACATCCCGTCGATGTCGGCCATGAGGGCCTGCCAACTCATTGTTGTCCCCATCACTGCATTCGCGTAGCCCGCTCAACGCCTGCCGGTCAGCTTGGCTCCCCCATCCCGTGCAACGCATCATTCCGCTGATGCAACCGTTGACGAATTGCGCTAGATTTGAGGCACTCATGACTCGACGTACCGGCAGCGCCGATCTTCCTCTCCACACCGGGCGGGTTCCGCCGTGGCTTGCGAGCCGCATGGCTTCCCTTGGCGCGATCGTCACCCAGGCGATCGTTCATCATTACGGCCGTGATGCGTTTCTTCAGCGGCTGTCGCATCCGTTCTGGTTTCAATCATTTGGCACCGTGATGGGGATGGACTGGCACTCCTCGGGCATCACCACCTCCGTGATCGGCGCGCTGAAGCGTGGACTCGGACCGCTCCAGGACGAGCTCGGCATCTATGTCTGTGGCGGCCGCGGCCAGCATTCGCGCAAGACGCCGGACGAGCTGTTGCAGCTCGGCGAGCGCGTCGGCTTCGACGGCGCCAAGCTGACGCGTGCCAGCCGCCTGGTGGCGAAAGTCGACAGCGCCGCCGTGCAAGACGGCTTCGACCTCTATCTCCACGGCTTCTTCGTCACCGCGGACGGCAAATGGACCGTGGTGCAGCAGGGCATGAACGGCGACAAGCGGCAGGCCCGCCGCTATCACTGGCATTCCGAGGCGCTGAAGAGTTTTGTCGACACGCCGCACAGTGCGATCGACGGTCCGCAGCAAGGCGAGATCGTCAATCTCACCGACCATCGCGCCGACGTCTCGCGCACCGCGCAGCTCGAGCTGTTGCGTGGCCTCGGCCCGGATCGCATCGTCTCCGAGTTCGAACGGCTCACCGGCCTCGAGCCGGCGCAAGCCATGCTGCCGCACCTGATCATGCCCGCGCATCACGACGTCCGTCCCAAGGACGTGTTCGCACGTCGCCTGCACGGCACCCTCGCTGCCGCGGCCGAGCGCGGCCCGGTCGATTTCCCGGAGCTGTTGCTGACGCCCGGCGTCGGTGCGCGCACGGTGCGCTCACTTGCGATGGTCGCCGAAGTCGTGCACGGCGCGCCCTATCGTTTCAAAGATCCCGCGCGCTTTTCGCTCGCCCATGGCGGTAAGGACCGGCATCCCTACCCCGTTCCGATCAAAGTCTATGACGAGACTATCCGCGTGCTGAAGGGCGCGATCCAGACCGCCAAGCTCGGGCGCGAAGAAGAGATGCAGGCGATCAAGCGCCTCGACGACCAGGCGCGGCGGCTGGAGCGGACCGCACGAGGTCCCTCGGTCGAAGCCTACATCGCCGGCGAGCGCGCCGCCTCGCCCGATCTCGACGGCCGCTCGGTGTTCGGCTGGGAGCGCGATCTCGCGCCGACAAAAAAGCGGACCGGCTGAACACCGGTCCGCGAGTTGATCGGGAGGAACGCCCCCTATCAGGTCTCGTCAGTCCCAGGCTCTTCGTCGAGCCGGTTGGCTGCGTGATCCTGATACTGCTCGGTCTGGATGAATTTGCCATCCATGCCACGAATGTCCGAATGCTGCGTCTTGTCGCGATTGGACAGCACCATGTTGTCGCCGATCTTGTCCTTGGGAATATCGGCCATGGCGCCAGTGCCATCGCCCTTGCCATGCATGCCCGATCTGAAGTGCGTCTTACTGCCGTTCCCAGCTGGCATCGGTTTCTCCTCTTGCAGTGATCGCCCCCTTTGAAGGCTCACTGTTTCTGTTGTGCCGGCATTGGCTTCGGCGGCTTGTGGCCGCTCTGGCCGGGATCGTTGTGCTTGTTGTGGTCGCTCTCCTGATTGAGGCCGCCGCGACTTACCGCGTATTCGCTGTGCCTGGCGTCCGGACGCGCGTGATGGATGGCAGCGTCCCCGGACTTGCGACCGATCGCCTGATCGAGCTCGCGCGCGTTCGGAACATCGGGCTTGCGCTCGAGGATGCGAACCTGCTGCTCGTGGGTCTTTTTGCCTTGCATGCTCGTTCTCCGAAGCTACCGACCTCTCCGGTGCGCGCCGCCATGTGCGACGTCCTTGTCGATGCCGCCGCCGATGCCGACATCGGTCTCGCGATCGCCTTCGATCGTGTTCTCGCCAAGAGCATCTTCGAGATCGTCGGGTGACACGCCCGCCATAGTGGCCCCCTTCGATCCTCCGATCAGAGGATTGTCACGCATGTCCTTTTCGCTCGGCCTGTACAATTTGGGTTGCTTGCTGCTCATGAACTACCTGCCTCCGCCCTTTCCGGCTTCATCGTGACTGTGATGAGAATCGCGCTCCCCGCCTCCGCCGGAGATCCGGCTATGGCTGCGCTGCAAATCGTCCGCCGGCGGCTTCTTCACCTCCAACGGGGCCTTCGCATTCTCATGCGAAGCGCCAGGTCCGCCCTGACGAATGCTGTTCGGTGTCTTGGTGGATGTCGACATGAATGTCGCCCTCCTCAGCGATCTTGCTGATAGCCTTGATTGGTCGTGTTCTGCTTGATGTTGCCCTGCTGTCCCTGCTGATCCGGATTTTCCACGCGCTGTTGACCGCGCGGGGTCTGATTGGGCGACTCTTGCTTGGTATCGCCGGTTCCCTTCGGGCTCTGATTTTCCGGCGGAACAGGCGGCATCTTGCTGGCCATGATCTTGTCTCCCGTTAAGACGTCGATCTGCGACATGCGGCCAAGGAACTCCCGTCGTCTCCGACGTCCTAATGACAACAGGACCAACGGCACACCGTTCCTGACTGACAGCGCTCGACGAAGATTTTCCGAAAGGAGCTGATCTCAGCCCGCCGCGGTGAGGGAACGATCAATCATCGCTTCCGCGCGCGCCGCCGGTGTTCCGCGACCCTTAGTCGAGACGGGAAGCTTCGCAATCGCGCGCAAACCCGGCCGCCTGCGCCAGCGGACCTCGGCGGGATCGACAGCCAAGCCAAGCCTCGGCCATCGCACGAACAGCGCTTCCAACGCGCACGCGGCCTCGATGCGCGCGAGCTGGTGGCCAAGGCAGAAATGGATTCCTGTTCCGAACGAGAGGTGGCGGTTAGGCTTGCGTTCGAGATCGAGCTTCTCGGGATCATCGTGCACCGTGGGATCCATGTTCGCCGCGGCGAGCATCACCATGACGCGATCGCCCTTCTTCAGGCGCACGCCGTCGACCTCGACATCCCGCCGCACATAGCGCGGCTTGGAGAATTGCACTGGCGAGACGAAGCGCAGGAACTCCTCGACGGCGAGGCCGACGCGGCTCCAGTCCTCTTCGAGCCAATCGCGCAACCCAGGATTCCTGAGCAGTTCGTAAGCCGAACCGCTGATGAGATGCGTGGTGGTCTCCGAGCCGGCCGCGAGCAGCAGAAACACCATCGAGACCATTTCATCCGGCGTGATCTGGCCACCCTCGCGCTCGACCTGGACCAGCTCCGCGATCAGGCCTTCGCCGCCCTGTACACGCGCGATCTGCAACTGCCGTTCGAGGTAGGCGCGCATCTTGCGGAACGCGAACAGCAGGCGGAAGAAGCTGACGACATTGGTCAGCGAGGACATCGCGTTGGCCCAGGCGATGAATCGCGGACGGTCCGCCGGAGGCAGGCCCAGGAGCTCGGAGATCACCGCGAGCGGCAGGATACGCGCGTAGCGCTGGACGAGATCGGCCGGACTTCCGTTCGCAAAGAGCTCGCCGGCGAGACCGTCGGCGATGGCGCGGATGCGCGGCTCCATCGCGACGATGGCGCGCCGACGAAAAGCCTCGTCCACGATGCTGCGCAGCCTGGTGTGATCCGGCTCGTCCATCGTCAGCATGTTGTTGGCGATGGTCCTGACGTATCTCGGCATCCACCAGCGCAGACCGGCGACGTCGCCATCCTCCTTTCGCAGCGTGAAGGTGGTGCTGTCCTTCAGGACCTGCGCGGTGGCGTCATGGGTCGTGGTGATCCAGACGTCGCCGATGAGAGGAAATCGCGTCGCGACTACGGGGCCGGACATGCGCAGCGTCGCGATCGCCTTGGGCGGATCGCGAAAGAAGGCCTCGCTGGTGAAATCGAGGCGCGCTGTCATGGGTTCACCGGAGTGATTGCTGGCGTCTCAACCAGATGGTGCGCGGCGCGGCCGGTGCAAGGGCGGAACGTGCACCTGCTTCGGCCGCAGACGTCGAGACGTGCCTACCCGCGTCCCGGTGAACGCTGCCCGGTCTTGCGCTGCTGTTGGCTGGTGTAGGCGTCCCAATGGCTCCAGCTGCCATTGCTGAGGCTTTGCAGGTCGGTCGCGAGCGGTCGGCGCGTGCGCTTGTCGTGATCGGCGATCACGCGCTCGGACTGCGCGATCTTGCGCTTGAGTTCCGCGATGGTCTTCTGGGTGTCGCCGTTCCGCTTCGACGAGGCGATCTCGCCCATCGTGAAGCGCGCAGTCTCCAGCGCCTTCAACTCGGCGCGGTTCTTCTTCAACTGGACCCGGTGCCAGGCGATGTTGCTGTCGCTGTCCGCAACCATGTGGGAACTCCGCTGATTCGCTCCCATATAGTATCGTGCGCCGAATCGGCGCCGCAACGGGCGGCCGGCGGCGAAAATGCGACCTTATTGGGCAGGAATTACGGGGCCTATAGCGTTTTCGAGCGAAGTGGATACCGGCTCCCGTAAAGGAAACGCGTCAAAACAAGAATCCAGAGCCCCCGTTCCGACTCATCGGAAGGGAAATGGCTCAGCGTTCGGCAAAGGCCTTTTCGACCACGAACTGGGCCGGCTCGCCGTGATTGCCCTCGATGAAGCCGCGTTCGCCCAGCAGCACGCGGGTGTCCGCGACCAGGGCCGGACTGCCGCAGATCATGACGCGGTCGTGGGCGGCTTCCAGGGCCGGCAGGCCGATGTCGGTGAACAGCTTACCCGACGTGATGAGGTCGGTAATGCGGCCGCGATTGCGGAAGGGATCGCGCGTGACGGTCGGGTAGTAGATCAGTTGGTTCTGGATGTACTCGCCGATCAGCTCGTCCTTAGGCAGCGTCTCAGTGATCATCTCGCCATAGGCGAGCTCCTTGACGTGCCGGCAGCCGTGCAGCAGCACCACCTTCTCGAAGCGCTCGTAGGTCTCGGGGTCCTTGATCACGCTCAGGAACGGCGCAAGGCCGGTGCCGGTGCCGATGAGATAGAGGTTACGGCCCTCTTCCAGGTTGTCGATCACCAGCGTGCCGGTGGCCTTGCGGCTGACGATGATCTCGTCGCCTTCCTTCAGGTGCTGAAGCCGCGAGGTCAGCGGGCCGTCCGGCACCTTGATCGAGAAGAACTCCAGCGTGTCCTCGTAATTGGCGCTGGCGACGCTGTAGGCCCGCAGCAGTGGCTTCTCGCCGACCTTGAGCCCGATCATGGTGAATTCGCCGTTGCGGAAACGGAAGGTCGGGCTGCGGGTGGTCTTGAAGGAGAACAGCGTGTCGGTCCAGTGGTGGACGCTCAAAACGCTTTCCTGATTGAAATTGCTCATCTCACCTTCCCTGTCGCTTCCAATGCGGTTCCGAGGCGGGCAGCTATGCGTCGTTTGTACACGATCATTCGTATACTAATGAATAATCCGGCTTGATCCCGCGGTCAAGGCTGCCCAAGATCGGAAGCGTTGCAGTTAGGAATAAGGAGCCCCTTCCATGGCGCATGATGCACCCCAGGCCACCGGACCCTCGAAGCTCGTAATCCGGAATATCGGCCTGATCCTGTCCGGCGCCCTGGAAAAGCCGATCCTGGACGGCGACACCATCGTTGCCGAGAACGGCAAGATCACCGCGATCGGCCGCTTCAAGGACGTCGATACCGAAGGCGCGACCACCATCGTCGACGCCCACGGCACCACGGTCGCGCCGGGCCTGATCGACAGCCACGTCCATCCCGTTGCCGGCGACTGGACGCCGCGGCAGAACCAGATCAACTGGATCGACAGCTACCTCCACGGCGGCGTCACCACCATGATCTCGGCCGGCGAAGTGCACATGCCCGGCCGCCCCCGCGACGTCGTCGGTCTCAAGGCCATGGCCGTATACGCCCAGCGTGCGTTCTGGACCTTGCGCCCTGGCGGCGTGAAGGTTCACGCCGGCGCGCCGGTGATCGAATGCGAGATGGTCGAGGAGGATTTCAAGGAGATGGCCGCCAACGGCGTCAAGCTGCTCGGCGAAGTCGGGCTCGGTGGCGTCAAGGATGGTCCGACCGCGCGGAAAATGGTCGGCTGGGCGCGTAAATACGGCATCCAGAGCACGATCCATACCGGCGGCCCGTCGATCCCCGGCTCCGGCCTGATCGACAAGGACGTGGTGCTGGAGGCCGATACAGACGTGGTCGGCCACATCAATGGCGGCCACACGGCGCTTCCCGACGACCAGATCCGCTGCATCTGCGAGGGCTGCAAGCGCGGCCTCGAGCTCGTGCACAACGGCAACGAGCGCTCGGCCCTGTTCACGCTGCGCACCGCGCGCGAGATGGGCGATCTGCACCGCGTCATCCTCGGCACCGACGCGCCGGCCGGCTCCGGCGTGCAGCCGCTCGGCATCCTGCGCATGGTCTCGATGCTGTCCTCGCTCGGCGAGCTGCCGGCCGAGATCGCCTTCTGCCTTGCCACCGGCAACACCGCCCGGATGCGCGAGCTCGATTGCGGCCTGATCGAAGTCGGCCGCTCCGCCGACTTCGTCATCATGGACAAGGCGCAACACTCGCCCGGCAAGACCATTTTGGAGAGCGTTCAGCTCGGCGATCTCCCCGGCATCGGCATGACCATCATCGACGGCATCGTCCGCACCCAGCGCAGCCGCAACACGCCGCCAGCGGGCAAGGTGCCGGAGGTGGTGGCGAAGTAGGCTCGCGAAAACACCAAACCCGTCATCCTGAGGTGCGAGTGCACGGCGCGAAGGCGCCGTGTGCGAGCCTCGAAGGATGAACGGCCGAGCTGACGCAGCGGGGCCGTCGCCCTTCGAGGGCCGCTGAAGAAGCGGCCACCTCAGGGTGACGGTGAGGCACCTTGCTCGGTATCGTAGGGTGGGCAAAGCGAAGCGTGCCCACCATTGCGCCTGCAAATGCGATGAAGATGGTGGGCACGGCGCGTTGCGCCTTTGCCCACCCTACGGCACCTTCCTCACCGGAGCTTATTGAGCAGCGCCATCAGCGTCTCGCGCTCCTTTGCGTCGAGCGGCGCCAGCGTCTCGCGGGTGATCGCGAGCGCGTTCGGCGCCAGCTTCTCGGCAAGCTGCTGCCCGGCACGCGTCAGGCTGACCAGCAAGCGCCGCCCGTCCTCGGGATCCTGGCTCGTTTCCGTCAGGCCGCGCGCCGTCAGGCGGTCGATCACGCCCTTGATGGTCGCAACGTCCATCGCCGTGAGACGTCCGAGCTGGTTCTGCGAGCACGGCCCGGTCTCGGCGAGCTTCGACAGCGCCGCCCATTGCGTCGGCGTCAAATTGGTGCCGATATCACGGGAGAAGATCGAGCTGTGGCGCTGCCAGACCTGGCGCAGGATGAAGCCAACCTGCTCGTCGAGCACGTAAGGCGGTTTTGCCGGTTTGGCGTTCTTCTTTGCCGCAACACTTCTCGCCATCCGTTCGCTGCCCTTCCCTTTGCCCTCACAACGACAGATGCGCGTCGCGGATATCCGGACGTGCGTCGAGCTCGGCCATGGTGCCGCCGAAACAGATGCGGCCGCGCTCGATAATGTAGGCGCGATCGGAAATCAGCCGCGCGAAATGCAAATTCTGCTCGGAGACGACGATGCTGACGCCTTCCTTCTTCATGGTCAGGATGGCATCGACCATCTGCTCCACGATCTTCGGCGACAGGCCCTCCGAAGGCTCGTCCAGCAGCACCAGCGACGGATTGCCCATCAGCGTGCGCGCGATGGTGAGCATCTGCTGCTCGCCGCCGCTCATGCGCCCGCCCGGGCGGTTTTTCATCTCACCCAGGTTTGGAAACAGCGCGAACAGTTTTTCGCGCGTCCAGTGCGGGGCGTTGGGACGCTTGGGCTGGCGGCCGACCTCGAGATTTTCCTCCACCGTGAGATCGGTGAAGATGCGCCGCTCCTCCGGCACATAGCCGAGGCCCTCGCGCACGATCTCATGCGTCGGGCGCACCGAGACGTCCTTGCCCTCGAACATGATGCGGCCGGTTCGCTGCGCGACGAGACCGACAATGGAGCGAAAGGTCGTCGACTTGCCGGCGCCGTTGCGCCCGAGCAGCGCGACGACCTCGCCCTCGCCGACCTCGAAGCCGATGTCGAACAGGATATGCGCCGGGCCATAATGGCTGTTGAGCGCTTCGACCGTCAGCTTCATGCCGAGGCTCCTTCGCGGTGACGGGCATCGTAGACGAGGCCCTCGCCGAGATAGACCGCCTGCACCTGCGGATTGCCGCGCACCTCGGCCGGCGAGCCCTCGGCGATCAGCGTGCCGCGGTTGAGCACGATGATGCGGTCGGCATGTTCGAACACGACGTCCATGTCGTGCTCGGTGAAGAGCACGCCGATCGATTTCTCCCGCGCGATCTGCGCGGTCAGCCGCATCAGGTCGACGCGCTCGCGCGGCGCCATGCCGGCGGTCGGTTCGTCCATCAGGAGCAGCTTTGGCTGGTTGGCGAGCGCGACTGCAAGCTCGAGCCGCTTGAGGTCGCCATAGGCGAGCTCGCCGCAGGGCCGATCCGCGTAGCCGCTCATGCCGACCAGCTCGAGCAGACGGCCGGCCTCGCCGCGGTCGAACTTCGGCGCCGAGCCGAACAGATTGAACAGCTGCTTCCCATGCGAGATCAGCGCGACCTGCACGTTCTCGCGCACGGTCATGGTGGCGAAGGTCGCGGTGATCTGAAACGTGCGCCCGACGCCGAGGCGCCAGACCTCGCGCGGTTTCCTGCCGGTGATCTCTTCACCGAGCAGGCGGACATGGCCGGAATCCGGCTTGTTCTGGCCGTTGAGCATGTCGAAGCAGGTGCTCTTGCCGGCGCCGTTCGGGCCGATCAGTGCCAGGATCTCGCCGGCGCGCAGCGAGAACGAGACACCGCGCACGGCATGGATGCCGCCATAGGATTTGGTCAGGCCTTCGACCGCGAGAAGTGGGGGTGCGACGCTCATTCGGCGGACTCGATCGGCTTGGCAAGCAAGGGGGATCCCGGCGGCGATGCTTTCTTGCGGCGCTGCGCCAGCAGCTCCAGCATGCCGACGATGCCCTTGGGGAAGACGACGACGATCAGCATGATGAAGCCGCCGAGCACGAGCTTCGACAGGTCGGTCTGGCTGACCAGCCAGATGTTCAGAGCCTTGTAGACGATGGCGCCAATCACCGCGCCCGATACAGTTTCGACACCGCCGAGCAGCACCATGACCAGCGCATCGACCGACAGCGAGATGCCGAGATTGTCAGGGAAGACGCTGCCCTTGAGGTAGGCGAACAGCGCGCCGCCGATACCGGCAGTGGTTCCTGCGATCACGAAGGCCGTCCACTGGATGCGCTTTGCGTCGATACCAATCGCCTCGCTGCGCAGCGCAGAGTCACGCGTCGCCCGGAGCGCATAGCCGAACGGCGAGAACACCATGGCCCGTAGCGCGATGGTCACCAGCGCCGCGACGCCGAGCGCGAGCCAATAGAAATGCGATGGGCTCGCGGCCCAGCTCGACGGCCAAAGGCCCAGAATACCGTTGTCACCGCCCGTCACGTTCACCCACTGGAATGCGATCGACCACACGATCTGCGCGAAGGCGAGCGTCAGCATCGCGAAATAGACGCCGGAGAGCTGCACCGCGAAGAAGCCGAACACGGCCGCGCCCAGGCAGCCGAGCAGCGGGCCGAGCAACAGACACACGATCATCGGCAGCCCCGCCATCTTGGCGAGGAAGGCGATGCCGTAGGCACCAAGCCCGAAATAGGCGGCATGGCCGAACGAGGCGAGCCCGCCGACCGACATCAGGAAGTGCAGGCTGACGGCGAAGATGGCGAAGATCGCGATCTCCGAGCCGACCGTCAGCGCGTAATTGCCGGCAAACAGCGGCAGCGTCGCTGCGATGACGAGTGCGGCAAGTGCCGCCAGCCGTTCATTCGACGTCAGCGGCCGCCAGGGATTGACGGTGAGACCCGGCGTCTTGCGCGCGGCCGCCTCGGGCTTGCCGAACAGGCCCCAGGGCCGCACGATCAGCACCACCGCCATCACCAGGAAGACCAGGATGATGGAGATCTTCGGAAAGACCAGGATGCCGAAGGCGTTGAGCTCGGACACCAGCACCGCCGCTACGAACGCGCCGACGATGCTGCCAAGACCGCCGATCACGACCACGACGAACACTTCCACGATGATCCGGAGATCCATGGCGTGATGCACGGCATCGCGCGGGATCTGGAGCGCGCCGCCGAGGGCGGCGAGGAAGACGCCGACCGCGAACACGCTCGTAAACAGCCATTTCTGGTTCACGCCGAGCGCAGCGACCATGTCGCGGTCCTGCGTCGCGGCGCGCACCAAGACGCCCCAGCGTGTGCGCTGGAACAGCAGCCAGAGAATCCCGAGCACGACGGGTCCGAGCACGATCAGGAACAGATCATAGCTCGGAATGTTCTGGCCGAAGAAATCGATCGCGCCCTTGAAGCCGGGCGCGCGGCGGCCGACGAGGTCGTCAGGCCCCCAGATCAGCACGACGAGATCTTCGACCATCAGGGTCAGGCCAAAGGTCGCGAGCAGCTGGAACAATTCGGGCGCGTGATAGATGCGCCGCAGCAGCACCATCTCGACGATAACGCCGATCAGCGCCACCGCCAGCGCCGCCAGCACGATCCCGCCCCAGAAGCCGAACGCACCCGACAGCCGCTCGGTGAGCGTGAAGGCGATGTAGGCGCCGATCATGTAGAAGGCGCCATGCGCGAAATTCACGATCCGCGTCACGCCGAAGATGATCGACAGGCCCGAGGCCACCAGGAACAGCGACGCTGCGCTGGCGAGACCGGTCAGAAACTGTACGACATAAAAGGCCATCGGCGGTCCGGGTTAGGTTTGAAGTCACCTCTCCCCGCTCTTGCGGGGAGAGGTAGGGGATAAAGAGAGATCAATCCTTCGGACGCAGCTTCTCAACTTCGGCGTCGCCAGGCAGGTAGTCCGCGCCCTTCTTGTAGGACGAGTCCACCATCACACCCTTGCCGTCCTTCAGCGCGGTCTTGCCGACATAGGCACCGAGCGTCGACTGATGGTCGATCTTGCGGAAGGTGATCTCGCCGAACGGCGACGGCATCGACAGCCCCTCCGCCGCCGTGATCAGCTTCTCCGGATCGGTCGAGCCGGCCTTCGCCAGGATTGCCGCCGCCGACTTGATGGTCTGATAGCCGACGATCGAGCCAAGGCGCGGATAGTCGTTGTACTTGGCTTGGTAAGCCTTCAGGAACGCGTCATGCTCGGGGGTCTTGATCGAGTACCAGGGATAACCGGTGACGATCCAACCCTCGGGCGTCTCGTCCTTGAGCGGATCGAGATATTCGGGCTCGCCGGTCAGGAAGGAGACGACCTCGCGTCCCTTGAACAGGCCGCGGGTGTTGCCTTCGCGCACGAGCTTCACGAGATCGGCGCCGAAGGTGACGTTGAGGATTGCCTCCGGGTTGGCCGCGGCAACCGCCTGCACCACCGGGCCCGCATCGATCTTGCCCTGCGGCGGCCATTGCTCGTCGACCCACTGGATGTCCGGGCGCTTCTCCGACATCAGTTTCTTGAACACCGCGACCGCCGATTGGCCGTATTCGTAGTTCGGCGCGATCGTCGCCCAGCGTTTCGCCGGCAGCTTGCTGGCTGCCTCCACCAGCATCGCTGCCTGCATATAGTTGGAGGGACGCAGGCGGAAGGTGTATTTGTTGCCCTTCGACCAGGTAATCGCATCCGTGAGCGGTTCGGCCGCGAGGAAGAACACCTTCTTCTGGTTGGCGAAGTCGCTGACGGCGAGGCCGATGTTCGACAGGAACGTGCCCGTGAGCATCGCAACGCCCTCGCTCGAGACGAGCTCATTGGCCGCGGTCTGCGCATCCGCCGGCTTGCCGCCATCGTCCTTGGAGATGACGACGAGCTTCTTGCCGTTGATGCCACCGGCCGCGTTGATCTGTTCGACCGCGAGCTGCCATCCCTTGCGATAGGGCTCGGTGAAGGCCGGCAGCAGCGAATAGCTGTTGATCTCGCCGATCTTGATGTCCTGCGCCAGGGCCGAATGGGCCATGCCGCCGGCCAGAAGCGCGAAGGCCGCGCCGACAAAAACGTTTCTTGCTCGCATCCCAACCTCCAGTTTTGAACTTCTCTGTCGTTCGCACACGATTTGATCGGAGAACCCGTGCCCGGCTCTCCGGATCGCGTTATCTCAAACCGTCTTCGCCCTTGATCTCCGCAACCGTCAGCCCGCCGACGCGCGGCAGCGGTCGGCCGCTGTCGGTGACGGCAACGGCGACCATGATCTCGTTGGCGCGCGGCGCATCGTTGATCTGTACCTCCATGCCGTCAAAATGGCTGCGTACGAAGGCTGCGTCCTTGTGCCCCAGAGGGATGTCCAGCGTCGTGCCGGGACCGCTGCGCTTCTTCGACGATGGGATCAGCGCCGCGCCCTTGCTCAGCACCTTCCGTACCGGCGCTCCCATCTTCGGGTGAAGGATCGCGGCGGCATGCTCCAGCTCGCCGTTCTCGCCGACGGCTGCGGCCTTGCCATAGCTCTGGGCCTTCGCGCCATCGATGCCGAGCGCCGCCACCGCGCGCTTCGACAGCAGCTCGCCCAGCTCCTCGCCGATCGCAATCAGCGGCGAAAGGTCTTCGACATACTTCCCCGCAAAGGGGTTCTCGATCACGGCGATCGCCGCGGCGCGTCGGGTCGGCGGCGACACCTGACGCCCCATCTCCATCTGGGTCTCTTCGACGACCGTGACGATCTTGCGGATGATCGCGCTCATGATTGCTTCCTCAGGCTCTTCCCTGTTCAGGCATGAATCGCGTTCTCCAGCATAGGCCGGCGCGATCGTTGCCGTTCAATATCTTTCGGTCCGATGACAAGCATATCACCACAAAGCTGCAACACGGCACCCTCGATCAATCCGCGATCGAATAATTGCCGTGCACATTCCGCGCCAGATTCCAGCGCGGCCGCGATCTCATTGTGCGACAATTCACCGACATCGCGGGTGACAAGGCGCACTCCGAGATCGCTGTCGGGCTGAAGCTCGTTGGCGGGCTTGCGGATGATGGCCGGATGTCCCGGCAGATCCACCGCGTTGGCGATGATCGTGGCCGCCGCATCGGCCTCCGATGCCGATGCAGCCAACACAGTCACCGCGTCGGCGATCCCAAGCGAAAAACTGCGACCGTGGCGTCCACTGGTCGCGATCCCGCGTACGGGGTCGGCTGAATCGACCCTCAGGGTCCGCATCACGCCGGAGCGATCGGGCCGATCCATCAGACCGACAGAGAAATGCTCGCCTTCGCCGAGATGAAGCGCGATATCGCCGCCATTGTTGACGTAGGCGTGATTGAGCGTCGCGGCTCCGAGCATTGCGCTAAGGATCTCCTCCGCCACGCTGCCGGCTACCGCGGCCATCGGCGTGATGAAGCAATCGGCGGCATAGGGCGCGACAGCGGCGTGCATGCGCCGCGCCACCACGCCCCTCAGCGAAGTCCGCCCCTCAGCGGCCGTCCGCAGCTCCGGCAATTCCGCGCAGAGCTCGTCGAGCAGCCCGGTGAACCGCCGCGCTGCCGCCTCGTAGGCGGCACGCACGTCGTCCGCGCGGCCCCTCGCCTCCACGATCAAATCAATCGGTCCATCCTGCAAATGCAGTCGCCGGCCATCAGACAGCAATGCGATCTGCGGGAGCCGTGTCATGCCCGACGTCCCGGAATCGGGTTCTGCCAGGGCAGCTGGCGGACATCGTCACCGCCCTTCACCTCCGAGAGCGGCTTCACATAATCCATGTGCCCGCCGAGCGCGGCATAGTCCGACAGCTTCATCGTGAACTCGATCGGCGCGACCAGCGCCGGCGTCGGCACGTAGCCGAACGCGCCCGCCGGCATCTGCGTCACGTCGACCATGTAGGTGATGCCGCCACCGGGCCAGACATAGACCGGCGCACCGCCGCTGGTGACGCGCGTCAGCGCGTCCTTCACCGAGCGCGTCAGCCGCACCGGATTGTCGGTGACACCCGCGCGCAGCGAGCCGCCGGCGCCCGCCATGAACAGCACCGTGCACAGCGCCGGCTCGCAATTCTCCTGGATGCGCTCGACCGAAAACTTCAGATCATCAGGCATCTCGGTCTCGACCGGCTTCAAGGCCTCGTCGAGCACATAATAGGACGAATGCTCGCCGGTGGTTGAGACCATCAGCATGGTCAGACCGGGCTTGGCTTCCTTGGCATCAAACGGGCCGAGGATCGAGAGCGGATCCGAGATATTGGTGCCGCCCCAGCCCGTGCCGGGATCGGCGACCTGGAAATAGCGGCCGGGCGTCGAACGGCGGCCCTTCATCTTGATGCCGGTATCGGCGATGTCGAGCAGCTTGCCGGCCTGATGTTCCGAGAGCACGCCGGTGATGTGGTCGTCGACCACGACGACCTCGTCGACCTTGTCGTGCCATTGCTTGGCGAACATGCCGATGGTCGCCGAGCCGCAGCCGACCCGCATGCGCTCTTCCTTCACGCCGTTGACGACCGGCGGCTGGCCGGCCTGCACCACCACGCTCGCGCCGCCGTCGATGGTGAGCTCGACCGCCTTGCAATTGGCGAGATCCATCAGCGTGTCGCAGGTGACGCGGCCCTCCTTCTTGGAGCCGCCGGTGAGATGATGCACGCCGCCGAGCGAGAGCATCTGCGAGCCGTATTCGCTGGTGGTGACGTGGCCGACCGCCTCGCCTTGCGCGCGAACGGTCGCGGTCTCCGGCCCGAGATAGCGGTCGGTGTCGATCTTCACCTTGATGCCGCAATAGGAGAAGATTCCCTCGGTGACGACAGTCACCATGTCGACGCCGTCGACCTCCGCGGAGACGATGAAGGGCGCCGGCTTGTAGTCGGGATAGGTCGTGCCCGCTCCGATCGCCGTCACAAAGGTTGAAGGCTCGTGGACGATCTTGCCGTCCCAGTCTTCCGTGCGGCTGAACGGGACGAGCTTGCCGCCGTGCGAGACGGTGCGCTCCAGGATCACGTGCGGATCGACGCGGACGAGCTTGCCGTCGTGGTTGGCGTAACGGTCGCAGGCGCCCGCCGCGCCTGGCTTGATGTAGCACATCACCGGACAGGCATCGCAGCGGATCTTGTCGACGGCAGCGCTCGTTGTTTCCATCACCATGTCAGAGCCAGCGGAGACCGCGGTTATCATTCGTATACGAACGATGTTGCGCGCGGTCCCGATAGCTGTCAAGCGGCGGTGCATCGCAAAAGATGCGCCTGCCGCATAAAAGCTCATATGCCTATCCGCTCTGTCCACAAAGAAGGCAGTCGCGCTGCAGTGCGGCATGACGGCTTGCACGTTTGTGTACAAACGGTATCGTCGCGACTTACAAATCGCGCGCTGACAGGGCTTGGGAACGAGGATGACGCAGACACCGATCCGCCTCACCGTAAACGGCAGGATCCACGAGGTCACTGCGGCGCGAGACACGCCGCTGCTCTATGTGCTGCGCAACGACCTCGCACTCAACGGGCCGAAATATGGCTGCGGCCTCGGTGAATGCGGCACCTGTACTGTCCTGATCGACGGGGCCGCGGCGCGGTCCTGCGTGATCCCCGTAAGCGGCTGCGCCGGCCGCGACATCGTGACGCTCGAAGGCCTCGGTACGCGCGACAAGCCTGATGTCGTGCAACAGGCCTTCATCGACGAGCAGGCCGCGCAATGCGGCTACTGCCTCAACGGCATGATCATGACCACCAAGGCGCTGCTCGCGATCAACCCGCGTCCGACCGAGCAGGAGGCGCTGGCGGCGCTGCGCTACAATCTCTGTCGCTGCGGCACGCATGTCGAAATCCTGCGCGCCGTGATGCGCGCCTCCGGCCAGCTCACCGAGGCCGTTGATTGATGGCCTCCCCGCATCCGAATGGAGCTGAGCGGCCATCCGGTTCGCTCGTCGTCATCAGCACCGTGGACGAGGTCACGACCGAGACCTATGTCCGCATCACCGCCGACGGCGCGGTCACTGCCTATAACGGCCATGTCGATCTCGGCACCGGCATCCGCACGGCGCTGGGCCAGATCGTCGCCGAGGAGTTGGATGTGTCCTTTGCGCGCGTCGTCGTCGTGCTCGGCGATACCGCATTGGTGCCGAACCAGGGCGCGACGATCGCAAGCGAGACGATCCAGATCACGGCCGTGCCCTTGCGCAAGGCCGCAGCCCAGGCGCGGCACTTCTTGATCGCACGCGCGGCCGAGCGGCTCGAACTGCCGGCGGCCGACCTTAGGATCGACGACGGTCTCGTCCGGGGGCCCGACAATCGCAGCGTGAGCTATGGCGAACTGATCGGCGACGAGACGATCAGCCTCGAGCTTGCCGACGTCGTCGCGGTCAAGGCGGCCAGCGATTATGCCATCGTCGGCCAGTCGATGCCGCGGGTCGACGTGCCGGCCAAGGCCACGGGCGAGCTGACTTTCGTGCACGACGTCCGGGTATCAGGCATGCTGCACGGCCGCGTGGTGCGTCCGCCCTATGCCGGCGTCGATGCCGGTCCGTTCGTCGGCACCAGCCTGATCGCCGTCGATGAGGCGTCGGTGCGCGACATTCCCGGCCTGGTGGCCGTGGTGCGCATCGGCGATTTCGTCGGAATCGTCGCAGAGCGCGAGGAGAATGCGATCCGCGCGGCAGAGCAGCTCAAGGTGAGCTGGAAGCCGACGCCTGCTTTGACCGATCTCGCCGATGTCGAGACCGCGCTGCGCGCCAATCCATCGACGCCGCGCACGCTGATCGACAAGGGCGACGTCGATGCGGCGATATCAGGCGCGGCCAAGCCGATGCAGCGCACTTATGTCTGGCCGTATCAGATGCACGCCTCGATCGGGCCGTCCTGCGCCGTCGCCGATTTTCAGGACGGCAACATCCGGGTCTGGTCCGGCACGCAAAACCCTCACGTGCTGCGCAGCGACCTTGCACTCCTCCTCGAGCGTCCCGAGAGCGAGATCGAGGTCATCAGGCTGGAGGCCGCCGGCTGCTATGGCCGCAACTGTGCCGACGACGTCACGGCCGACGCCCTGCTGCTGTCGCGCGCGGTCGGCCGGCCCGTCCGCGTGCAATTGACGCGCGAGCAGGAGCACGCCTGGGAGCCCAAGGGCACCGCGCAGCTCATCGATGTCAATGGCGGGCTGAATGCGGACGGCGGCGTCGCTGCCTACGATCTCGCCACGCGTTATCCGTCGAACGCCGCACCGACGCTGGCGCTGCTGCTGACGGGGCGGATCTCGCCCGATCCCGCCGTGCTCCAGATGGGCGACCGCACCGCGATCCCGCCTTACGACTACGACAACATGCGTGTCGTCGCCCACGACATGCCGCCGATCGTGCGCGCGTCCTGGTTCCGCGGCGTCTCGGCGCTGCCGAACACCTTTGCGCATGAATCCTACATCGACGAGGCCGCGACCGAGGCTGGCGTCGACCCGATCGAGTATCGCCTGCGCTACCTGAAGGACCAGCGCGCCGTCGATCTCGTCAATGCGGTCGCCGAGCGCGCTGGCTGGACGCCGCGACCGGTCCGCGAGGAGAAAGACGGCGAGGTCGTGCACGGGCGTGGCTTTGCCTATGCGCTCTATGTCCACAGCAAGTTCCCCGGCTATGGCGCGGCGTGGTCGGCCTGGGTCGCCGACGTCGCGGTGAACAAGACCACCGGCGACGTCAGCGTCACGCGCGTGGTCGCCGGCCAGGATTCCGGCTTGATGATCAATCCGGACGGCGTGCGCCACCAGATCCACGGCAACGTCATCCAGTCCACCAGCCGCGCGCTGATGGAGGAGGTCTCGTTCGAGCGCGGCGCGGTAGCGGCGCGCGAATGGGGCGCTTATCCGATCATTCCCTTCCCGGACGCGCCCAAGATCGACGTGTTGATGCTGCCGCGTCAGGACCAGCCGCCGCTCGGCGTCGGCGAGTCCGCCTCGGTGCCGAGCGCGGCGGCGATTGCGAATGCAATCTTCGATGCCACCGGCGTGCGCTTTCGCGAGCCGCCGTTCACGCCGGAGCGCATTCTGAAGGGGCTGCACGGCGATGCAGCGGCCACGCCGCAGGCCCTGCCCGCGCCCGCCACCCCGCCGCCATCACGCATCTGGGAGAACCCGTTCGCCAAACGCGCCGGCATCTTCGCGACAATCGCGGCCGTCTGCACCGCCGCAATCGGCATCGGCGCGGCGCTTCTGCCGGGGCGCGCAATTCCCCCGATCGCCCGGCCCGACGCATCGGTCTATTCCGCAGCGACGATCGCGCGCGGCCAGCAGCTTGCAGCGCTCGGCAACTGCGCGGAGTGCCACACCACGGTTCGAGGCGCGCTCAATGCCGGCGGTCGTGCGCTGCAAACGCCGTTCGGCACGATCTACTCGACCAACATCACGCCCGATGTCGAGACCGGCATCGGCGCCTGGTCCTACCCCGCCTTCGAGCGCGCGATGCGCGATGGGCTGCATCGCGACGGACGGCAGCTCTATCCTGCCTTCCCCTACACGCATTTTTCGAAGACCAGCGAGGCCGACCTGCAGGCGCTCTATGCCTACCTGATGGCGCAGCCAGCGGTGCGCGCGACACAGCCTGCGAACACGCTTACCTTCCCTTTCAATCTTCGGCCGCTGCTCGCGGGATGGAACGCGCTGTTTCATGAGGCGGGTGAATTCAAGCCCGATCCCGTGAAGTCGGAGCTTTGGAATCGCGGCGCCTATCTGGTCGAGAGTCTCGGCCATTGCAGCGCCTGCCATTCGCCGCGCAATGCGCTCGGTGCCGAGCAGCGCGGGGCCTATCTCGCCGGCGGCTTTGCCGAAGGCTGGGACGCGCCGGCCCTGACCTCGCTCTCCCGCGCACCGATCCCGTGGAGCGAGGACGAGCTGTTCGCGTACTTGCGCACCGGCCATTCCCGCTATCACGGCGTCGCGGCCGGCCCGATGGCGCCGATCGTCCGGGACCTCAAGGCGCTACCCGACCAGGACATCCGCGCGATGGCGGTCTATCTCAATTCGCTCAATGACACCGCGAGCGACCGAGAAACGCAAGACGCGCTCGCAACGAAACTCGAGAACGCGACGCAAGTCACCGTCGCCGCTTCCACCGGCGCGCGGCTCTATCAGGGCGCCTGCGCCGTCTGCCACGAGGTCGGCGGCCTGCCGCTGTTCGGCACCAGGCCCCCGCTCGCGCTCAACAGCAATCTGCACAGCGCGACCGCGGACAATCTGGTGCAGGTCATCCTGCACGGCATCACCGAACCCGTCTCCAGCGATCTCGGCTACATGCCCGCCTTCAAGGGCAGCATGAGCGACGCGCAGGTCGAGGAGCTCGTCGCCTTCCTGCGCAAGCAGTTCGCGCCGGACAAGCCGGCGTGGACCGGCGTGCGCGAGACGATCGCGCGCGCACGCGCATCCGCAAATTAGCCGTGCTTCTTGATCTCCACCGGCGGCGTGCCGTGGGTGTGGAATGACTCGATCGTCTTCAGGCCCCAGGCCTGGCCCTTCTTGCGCTCCTCCTCGGTCCACACGATCGGCTTCCAGTCCGGCGCGAGGATGAGACGCGCGCCGGCATTGGCGACCTCGACGCGGTTGCCGCCGGGCTCGTAGACATAGAGGAAGAAGGTCTGCTGGATCGCGTGCTTGTGCGGGCCGGTCTCGATATGCACGCCGTTCTCCAGGAAGATATCTGCCGCGCGAAGAATCTCCTCGCGGCTGTCGAGCGCGTAGGTGACGTGGTGGAATCGGCCGGGCGTGCCGGAATGATCGAGTGAATAGGCGAAGTCGTAGCTCTTGTTCGACATCGTCAGCCACATCGCGGCTTCACGGCCGTCGTTGAGCACGATCTGCTCGGTGAGACGGCAGCCGAGATAATTCTCGAAGAACTCGCGGTTGGCCTTGATGTCGACCGCGAGGCAGTTGAGATGGTCGAGCCGGCGGACGTTGACGCCGCGCGCCGGAAAACGCTGGGCCTGGTTCTTCAGTGCAGGCTTCAGCTCCGGCGGCGCCTGATACCATTCGGTCTCGTAATAGAGCTCGACGATGTGGCCATCAGGATCGCGGCAGCGGAAAGTCGGCCCCTGTCCCATGTCGCCGTCGATCCAGCCGATGTCGAAGCCGGAGCCTTTCAATGCAGCGACGCGGCGTTCCAGCGCCTGCTGGCTGCGCGCGCGTAGCGCCATGTGCTCCATGCCCGACGTCTTCGACGCCGTCAGCTTGAGCGAATAGCGCTCGTAATCGTCCCAGCCGCGCAAATAGACCGACTCGCCCTTCTGCCCGCTGACGGTCATGCCCATGACATCGACGAAGAACTTCAGGCTTTCGTCAGGCTTGGGCGTCAAGAGCTCCATGTGGCCGAGATGGGCGAGATCGAGGATTGGTTCGGGCTGCATGGTTTCCTCCAAACGTGGCCGCCAAGCGTGGCTACGATCAAGCGTGGCTACAATCCGCGGGACCGGATCGCGCAATCGGGACGCAAATGGCGCGCTCGGGGTGGCCTATTTGTACTAATGTACAAATGATTAGGTCTCGTCAACAAACCTGAGTCGTCGCCCGAACCGGATGACCCGACATGCAGGATGA
Organism: Bradyrhizobium sp. Rc2d; assembly: GCF_900099855.1. Taxonomy (NCBI): domain Bacteria; kingdom Pseudomonadati; phylum Pseudomonadota; class Alphaproteobacteria; order Hyphomicrobiales; family Nitrobacteraceae; genus Bradyrhizobium; species Bradyrhizobium sp. Rc2d. The sequence goes on from NZ_FNCU01000015.1 coordinate 100,334, forward strand.
CAATTGTTCCCCGCGCGTCGCGCCTCATGCCCGAATGGTAAAATATTCCCTAAGGCGCCGCGCCATCCCAACGGACTTAGAAATTACAGCATTTTCCCGAGGATGCCGCCCATAACTATGTATTGGCGACAAGGCTCCCGGCCGAATTACGGCGGATTTAACGAAGCGGCCGCGCCTGCGGCTTAACCGTTTGTGCAGCGACGGCCCCGCATAGTCCGGATCAAATCCCTTGCTCTTGCCAGGTTCATTGATCGTGACATCCTTTGGACGCGTGATTTCGGTTCGCGGATCGCTCGCCCGGGTCGGGCTTCTGGCGGAAGGCCGGATGCCGATCTCGGAGGTTCGGGCGACCGTCGGCCGTTTCGTCAGTATCCGCTGCGCCAGCTCGGTCATCGTCGCGATGATCACCGAGGTCTCCTGCGAAAACCTGTCGAGCACCGACAATTATATCGCGATCGCCTCGGTCGACCTGCTCGGCGAGATCCTCAACGCCGCCGACAAGGCCAAATTCCAGCGCGGCGTGACCAACTATCCGACCATCGGCGATGCCGTTGACCTGATCACGAGCCAGGAGCTGCGCACGATCTATGCTCCGACCGGGTCGGACCAGATCAATGTCGGCTTCCTTCAGCAGGACCGCTCGGTCGTCGCTTATGTCGATGTCGAGGAAATGCTGTCCAAGCACTTCGCCGTGCTGGGATCGACCGGCGTCGGCAAATCGACCGGCGTGTCGCTCCTGCTCAACGAGATCCTGAAGGCGCGCCCGAACCTGCGCATCTTCCTGCTCGACGTGCACAACGAATATGGCCGCTGCTTTGGCGATCGCGCGCTGGTGCTCAACCCACGAAACCTGAAGCTGCCGTTCTGGCTGTTCAACTTCGAGGAAATCGTCGACGTGCTGTTCGGCGGCCGCGCCGGCGTGCCCGAGGAGCTCGACATCCTCGCCGAGGTGATCCCGCTCGCCAAGGGCGTCTACACCCAGTACCAGAACGCCGACCGCATCGGCCTCAAGCGCATCGATCCCAAGCAGATCGGCTACACCGTCGATACGCCGGTGCCCTATCGCCTGGTCGACCTGCTGTCGCTGATCGACGAACGCATGGGCAAGCTCGAGAACCGCTCGTCGCGCATCATCTATCACAAGCTGATCTCGCGCATCGAGGCCGTCCGCAACGACCCGCGCTACGCCTTCATGTTCGACAACGCCAATGTCGGCGGCGACACCATGGCGGAGGTGATCAGCCATTTGTTCCGCCTGCCGGCCAACGGCAAGCCGATGACAGTGATGCAGCTCGCCGGCTTCCCGGCCGAGGTGATCGATTCCGTCGTCTCGGTGCTGTGCCGGATGGCCTTCGACTTCGGCCTGTGGAGCGACGGCGTGTCGCCGCTGCTGTTCGTCTGCGAGGAAGCGCACCGCTACGCCTCCGCCGACCGCAACATCGGCTTCGGCCCGACCCGCAAGGCGGTGTCGCGCATCGCCAAGGAGGGCCGCAAATACGGCGTCTATCTCGGCCTCATCACGCAGCGCCCCGCAGAGCTCGACGCCACCATCATCTCCCAGTGCAACACGCTGTTCACGATGCGTCTTGCCAACGATCGCGACCAGGCGCTGCTCCGCGCCGCAGTGTCGGACGCGGCCGCGAACCTCCTGTCCTTCGTGCCCTCGCTCGGCACCCGCGAGGTGCTGGCGTTCGGCGAAGGCGTCGCGCTGCCAACGCGGCTGCGCTTCAAGGAGGTGCCGCCGCATCAATTGCCGCGCGGCGAAGCCACCATCAGCAGCGTGCCCTCGGTCACCTCCGGTCACGACATGCATTTCGTCAGCGCCGTGCTCGAACGCTGGCGCGGCGCCACCTCGCAGCGCGACGTGCCGAACGATCCGGTGTTCGCGGCACCGCCTGCCAAGACGATGTCCAGCCTCGAAGCCCCGATGCTGCAACCCTCGATGGGGCTCGATCCCGACCGCTTCTCCCTGCTGAAGAAGCCGTTGCGGTAAGGCCGCGCTCACGCCTCAAGCACACTTTCATGCCCCGCGACCCGGCTACGCCAAGGCTTCGCCGAGGTTGTGGTCTAGGGGCGCCGAAGCTTTAGCGTAGGCGGCAGGCGGGGCATCCCGTACGCCGCAGCTTCTCGGTTCAATCACACCCGCCTCTGGAATACTGGATCGCCCGATTAAATCGGGCGATGACAGCCAGGATGTGGCACGTTGAGACGGCCGCGCGCATCGATTATGTTTGCCGGCCCAAGCCGCGCTGTCGTACCGGCTGGCAAATTTCACGGGCATGCGACCGAACGGGGACGACTGCCGAGGAAGTGATCGACAGGCTATGACCGAACTCGACTGGCCCGAAATTCTGCTGCGTCTCGGCAGCGCCACGCTCGCCGGCGGCGCGATCGGCCTGAACCGCGATCTGCAAGGTAAGCCGATCGGACTGAAGACGCTCGGCATCGTCGGGCTCTCCACCGCGGCCGTCGTGCTGCTCGCCGTCGAGTTCGCCGAGCCCGGCAGGATCAACGATGCGGCAAGTCGGGTGATCCAGGGCATCCTCACGGGGATCGGCTTCCTCGGTGCCGGCGTCATTGTCCATGAGAGCAAAGGTTTTCGCGTGAGCGGCCTGACCAGTGCGGCCTGCACGTTCCTCGCCGCCTGCCTCGGCATTATCTGCGGCGCCGGACAATGGAAGATCGTCGCAGCAGCTCTGGCGCTCGCCTTCGTTCTGCTGACGGTCGGCCGCCGCGTCGAGAGCTGGCTGCACCGGATCCTCGGTGGCAAGGACGAGTCGCACAAAGCGGCCTCAGAACAGGGGCCTGAGCAGCGCCTAGGCGGGTCCGACTAACCTCGCGCTCTTCGCGCCGCTCACGTCTTCCGCCGCAGGCTCCAGAGACTCCCGGCGAGCAGGACGGCGGTCACGAGCAGGATGGCGACGAAGGTCTGGATGATGGTGAAGTTCAGCGCATCCCGCGCGACGAATAGCGCGGTGATGGCTCCGGCTAGAACAAACAGAATGCGAAGGATCAGGCTCATCGCCGCGTCTCCGGGTCGGCATGATCCGGAGCCCACTAGCCTTCCGCATTGGACACAATGCGTGTTCGCCCCTCATGCATCGTGACCCTAGCGGCCTGCGCCAGACAGGATTTGCGACATATCAAGGACCCGCGCGCCGTCAGGACGCAGGACCTGAGAACCCGCGGATGCGGCTCGCCGCCGCTCTCCAGCGCGCAAGGCCCGAACTGATCGCGCGACCGATGCGTTGCGTGCGACTGCGAAGCGCTATGCCGCTAGTGCTTTGCCATCAACTCGAGTGCCGGAGCGAAGCGCTCGGCGAACGTCAATGTCTTGGCGTGGTGAACTGCGGCAAACGAGGCCGAAACCCCTGCTGACGCGAGGGCGAGCAAGGCAATAGCGAAAAACAGACGGCGCATTCCTGCCTCCTGTGTGAGCCCGATTACCCCAAAAGATGGGACGGCTCTGTTTCAGGAGCGCTTCATGCGGGCGGAAAATGATTTCGCTCAAGAGGCTGTGATGAGGTCCGGATTGCGGTACCGCATGCGGTACAGGTGCGCCCCTAATCATCGTCCGCCGGACCGCACCAGCCGGGCAGATAGATCGCATCCTTGCTTCTCGCCGAGGACAGGGCCTTCTCGAGCGCCTTGTCGAAATCGGCATCGATCACCTTGCGCGAGAGTTTTCGGCGCAGATAGTCGGCCCACAGGAATTCGGAGAACGGCGTCGTATCCTTGGCGAAGCCGCCGATGCGGCGGAGTTCGCCGGCGAGGCTGCGGAACGGGTCATCCTTGAGGTCGGCCACCGATTTCGGCAGGTCGCGGAACGGCCGCCTTTCGCCCTTGGCGTCGTAGGGATAGACCCAGCGTTTGTTGTCCATGACGCCCCAGAAGGCCTCGCGCTCGACCATTCTGAGGTCGCCAACGATGGTCACCAGCACGTCCTTGACGCCCTCGTCATGCAGCGCGCGGCCGAGATGATGATGGTCGATCACGTAATAGCGCAGGTCCGGACCGTAGACGACGGGGATCATGTGCTTGCCGAGCAGGTCGGCCTGCTTGTTGCTGTCGCGCTGGCGCCAGCGCTTCCGCTTCTCCTTGACCTCTCGCATGCCGACCGTCATCTGCGTCGGCCGAAGCGACAGGATCGGGACCGGATGCACTCTCGGCTCGCGCGTATTGGTCATGGTCGAACGGTCCCTTCATGGTTGCAAATGGGTGGAAACAGGTTCCCTGGACTATGCCATGGTCCGTGGGGAGGCAAAATGCGTCGGGCTGCAGGCGGAGATCACAAGCCGATGTGGACGCGGGCATGAGCTCCGCGACCGTTGTTGCAACGCAATCCGCGCATTCCTGACCGCGTCGCGGCCGGCTGTTTGACAGCGCCTATGCAGAATAGTGCGAACAGGAAATGCAGCTACGCGTTGAGAAGATTTTCTGCAACAGGTTCGTCGCGTGTGCTATCTAAAAATCGCTGCTTCGGAGTGATCCCCGCCCCATGACAACCCAGCGGCCCATAAGCTCTGATGACGAGCACCGGGTGCTCCAGTTCAGGCCGCGCACCTCGCCTTCCCCGGTGGTTCGCCGGGGCAACGGCACCGTGCAGCAATTGCGCGCACCCGAGCCACTCGACCTGACGCGCTACGAGCAGCCTCGCACCGAACCGGACGATTTCCGCCACCGCATGCTCGCCAATATCGCGGCGCTCGCCTTCACCATCGCGCTGACCGCGATCGGAATCTGGCTCGCCGTGAGCATCGCGGACCTGCGCCGGACCCAGGATTGCGTGCTGATGGGCCGCCGCGACTGCGTCAAGATCACGACACCGCACATCTAGACCCGGCTCGCCACCCGTCCCTCGGCGGACGGGCTGTGGCGGGCATCCCCAGCCCTGTCTGCTCGCCTACCCGGCTCCATTGAACTCAGGGCGGCGCTCCGATATACGGGCTTTCGACCCGGCCAGAGGGGGGTTTGAGGGCGTCATCAGGGGCGCGATGCCCACCCACCGCGCCACTCTGGAAATCTGACAAATACCTGCAATATATCAAAGGCTTAGTGATGTCTTCCACATTCGATCAGGTCGCCACGATCATCGCTGAAACCTGCGACATCCCGCGCGACACGATCACGCCGGATAGTCATGCCATCGATGATCTCGGCATCGACAGCCTCGATTTCCTTGATATCGCCTTCGCAATCGACAAGCAGTTCGGCATCAAGCTGCCGCTGGAAAAGTGGACCCAGGAGGTCAACGACGGCAAGGCGACCACTGAGCAGTATTTCGTGCTGAAGAACCTGTGCGCGCGCATCGACGAGCTCGTCGCGGCCAAGGGCGCGAGCGCCTAAGCGCGCGGCCATGCAACTCGAATACTTCCACATGATCGATCGTATCGTCGACCTCAAGGTCGACGAAAAGACGATCGTCGTCGAGGCCCAAGTCCCGAAGGAGAGCACCGTCTTCGAGGGGCACTTCCCAGGTTATCCCTTGATGCCCGGCGTGCTCCTGATCGAATCGATGGCGCAAGCCTCCGGCTGGCTTCAGCTCGGCGTGTTCAAGTTCGAGCGCATGCCGATCCTGGCCGCCGTGAAGGAGGCCAAGGTCCGCGGTTCGGTCTACCCGGGCGATCTCATGAGCATCGAAGCGAGCCTTACCCATGAAGGCTCGGGCTATGCCATGACCGAAGCCAAGATCAGGGTCGGCGGCAAGCTACGCGCAAACTCGGCACTCACCTTCACGCTGATCCCCTTCCCCAATGCGGATATGCGCGGCTACATGGACGCGTTCGCCAAGCGAATCGGCTTTCCGCAACAGACTGTATCGCCATGACTGAGACTGCTTCGAAGCCCGCCCAGACGGAAGTCTGGATCACCGGCATTGGCCTTGCCACCTCGCTCGGCGAAGGGCTCGACGCCAACTGGGCCGCGCTCCAGGAGAAGCGCATCAATGTCGACGAGAAGGGATTTGCGCCCTACATCGTGCATCCCTTGATGCCGGTCTCTTTCGACAGCCAGATTCCGAAGAAGGGCGACCAGCGCCAGATGGAAGCCTGGCAACGTATCGGCACCTATGCCGCGGGCCTTGCGCTCGACTCCGCCGGGATCAAGGGCAACAAGGACATCCTGTCGAAGATCGACATGGTGATCGCCGCAGGCGGCGGCGAGCGCGACCTCAACGTCGACACCGGCGTGCTCACGGCCGAGGCCAAGGGCGCCAACGCGCCCGGCTTCCTCAACGAGCGGCTGATGAGCGATCTGCGCCCCACCCTGTTCCTGGCCCAGCTTTCCAACCTGCTCGCCGGCAACATCGCCATCGTCCATGGTCTCGGCGGCACCTCGCGCACCTTCATGGGTGAAGAGGTCGCCGGCGCCGACGCCGCCCGCATTGCGCTCGCGCGCATTGCCTCGGGCGAGAGCGACATCGCGCTCGTCGGCGGCTCGCACAATGGCGAGCGCAAGGACCTGCTGGTCCTCTACGAATTCGGCGACTTCAACCTGAAGGACAAGTTCGCTCCGGTGTGGGCGCGCAAGGAGCATCCCGGCTTCGCGCTCGGTTCGGCCGGCGCCTTCCTAGTGCTGGAATCGCGGGCGCATGCAGAGGCGCGCGGCGCCAAGCCGTTCGCGAAGCTGTCGAGCGTCGTTGCCGACCTCGCCCGGCGCAAGCAGGGTGGCGACATGACTGCGACGCTGGAGAAGCTTTGGGAAAAGCTGCCCAAGCGCGCGGGCAAGGGCGCGATCATATCGGGCGCGACCGGCGCCGAGCCTGCGACCTCGGAAGAGCGCAGCTTCCTGAAGAGCAATGCCGATCTCCCGGTGCGCTCGACCGGCACGATGTTCGGCCATACCATGGAAACGCAATTCCCGCTCGGCATTGCCCTCGCCGCACTGTCGATCTCGCGCGGCGCGCTGTTCCCGCCGAATGATTCGACGGGGACCGAGATTGAAATGCAGGGCGCACCCACCCAGATCGTGGTGGTAGGGGCCGGACACTGGCGCGGCGAAGGCATGGCGCTGGTCGAGGCAGTGAGCTAGCTGAAGCGGGGAACGACATGACTGCACCACGCGACAAATTCGGGCGTCCCGTCGTCGTCGTCACCGGCATGGGCATCATGACCTCGCTCGGCGCCGGCAAGGCCGACAATTGGGCGAAGCTGGTCGCCGGCGAATCCGGTATTCGCACCATCACGCGCTTTCCGATCGATGGCCTCAGGACCACGATGGCCGGTACTGTGGATTTCGTCAGCGTCGATCCGTTCTCCTCCACCGCCCTGTCCGAGCGGATGGCCGACCTGGTGACGCAGGAAGCGCTGGAGCAGGCTGGCATCGGCGCCAAGGCCGATTTCCCGGGTCCCCTTTTCCTCGCGGTTGCACCGGTCGAGGTCGAATGGCCGCAGCGTCGCGAACTCGGTCGCGCCGTCGGCCAGCTCGACATCACCTATGACGATCTGCTGCGCATTTCCGGCGGCGGCAAGTACAGCGCCTACCATCATCGCTTCATGTTCGGCTCTGTCGCCGCGCATCTCGCCGAGACGTTCGGCACCAAGGGCTCGCCGATCTCGCTGTCGACGGCCTGCGCCTCGGGCGCGACCTCGATCCAGCTCGGCGTCGAGGCGATCCGCCGCGGCGAGACAGACGCCGCGCTGTGCGTCGCGACCGACGGCACCGTGAACCCGGAAGCGCTGGTGCGCTTCTCGCTGCTTTCGGCGCTGTCGACCCAGAACGATCCGCCGCAGGCGGCCTCCCGCCCCTTCTCCAAGAACCGCGATGGTTTTGTGATGGCGGAAGGGGCCGGCGCGCTGGTGCTCGAAAGCTACGAGGCGGCGACTGCGCGCGGCGCAAAGATCCTCGGCGTGATCGCCGGCTGCGGCGAGCTCACCGATTCCTTCCATCGCACCCGCTCCTCGCCCGACGGCAAGCCGATCATCGGCTGCATGAACAAGACGCTGGCCGATGCCGGCATGACGCCGGACCAGATCGACCACATCAACGCGCACGGCACCTCGACACCCGAGAACGACAAGATGGAGTTCAACACGACATCGGCGGTGTTCGGCGAGCTCGCGCAGAAGATTCCGGTCACCTCCAACAAGTCGATGGTTGGCCACACCATCTCGGCTGCCGGTGCGGTCGAGGCGATCTTCTCGCTGCTCACGCTCGAGCATCAACGCATTCCGCCGACGATCAACTACGAGACCCCGGATCCCACGATCCTGTTCAACGTCGTCGGCAACAAGGCGCGCGATGCCCGCGTCACTGCGGTGATGTCGAACTCGTTCGGCTTCGGCGGCCAGAACGCCTCGCTGATCCTGACTCGCGAACCGGCCTGACCGGACGCATGGCGCTGCTGACTGCGAGGACGAAAGCCCGCGCGCGGGAGGCTGCCAAATCGCTCGGAGGCAGCCTGATCGGCGCCGCCACGGTCGGCCTGCTGCGCACCACGCGCTATTTCGATCCGGTCAAGACCTCGGATTTTTTCGCACGCGTCGTGAAAATGATCGGGCCGCGCCTGCGCGAGCATCGCATCGGCCGCGCCAACCTCACCGCGGCCTTCCCCGAGAAGTCGCCGGAAGAGATCGAAAACATCCTGATGGGCGTCTGGGACAATCTCGGCCGCGTCGGCGCCGAGTTCGCCCATATTGACCATGTCTGGGATTATGACCGCGATCACCCGGAGAAGAGCCGGATCGAATTGTCGCCGCGCAGCATCGAGCTGTTCGACCAGATCCGCGACGACGGCAAGCCTGCGCTGATCTTCGCCGCGCATCTCGCCAACTGGGAATTGCCGGCGCTCGCCGCCGTCGCGCATGGGCTGGATACCGCGATCCTCTATCGCCGGCCGAACATCGCCTCTGCCGACCGCATCATCCAGGAGATGCGTCAGGTCAACATGGGCACGCTGATCCCTGCGGGGCGCGACGCGCCGCTTCGCCTTGCGCAGGCGCTGAAGGACGGCAAGCACGTCGCCATGCTGATCGACCAGTACCTCACCGCCGGCGTCGAGGTCACCTTCTTCGGGCGCAAGACCCGCGCCAACCCGATGCTGGCCCGCCTGCTGCGCCAGATCGAATGCCCGATCCACGGCGTCCGCATCATACGCCTGCCCGGTGGCCGCTTTCGCGGCGAGCTGACCGAGGAGATCAAACCGGTCCGCGATGCCGACGGCAAGATCGACATCCAGGGTACGACGCAGGCGATCACGAGCGTCGTGGAAAGCTGGGTGCGGGAGCATCCCGAGCAGTGGCTGTGGTTGCATAGAAGGTGGCGGTAGGCGCGGACGTTACTTGGCAAGAGGTCGCATTCGGACTCGACCGGGCTCGATCACCGAGAAATGTCCCGCCCAATCGTCACGACCCAAGACCAGATCGGCGATCACTTTGCCGATCCGCCCAGGAGCAGGCGGAGGAACACGCAAGAGCACGATGCCGCATGTGGACGGAAGCGAAGACGCTTTCGCCAGCTCCCCAAAATCCTTGTCGAAGGTGAGCAAGATTCGTCTTTCTTTCGACGCTTGCGCCAACACTTCGTGGTCGCTGCTGCCGGGTGCAGACGTCCTGATCCAGACGACATCATGACCAGACGCACGAAGTGCGGCTACTGCGGAACCAGGAAAATTCTCATCGGCCAGGAAGCGCATCTCAGGCAGCGCTTGGATGAACCCTTTCGACACTCAGCGAATCGCGTGCGTAAGCCAGGCACGCAAGAATGTCGTCGCGTGAAATGCCGGGGTAATTGGCCAAGATGTCGGCCTCGCTCCAGCCGTCCGCCATCAACCCAATGATGAACTCCACCGCAATGCGCGTCCCGGTGATCACCGGCTTGCCGGCAAGCACATCAGGCGCAAGCGAGATGCGAGGATGATCCGTCATTGCTCAAGGCCTAGTCTGTTCAGCTGAGGCAGATAATACACCAATTCGGGCGGGATAGCGAATTTGGAACCTGCCTTTCGATCTACCTTCCCGTCTTCACCTTGGTCCAGAGCCTATTGATGATGCGCTGGGTCGCCGGCTCGCGCGCCGTGATGACGAAGAGTTTTGCGAGCGTCGCCTCGTCCGGATAGATGTTCTTGTCGTTCAGGATCTTCGGATCGACCAGCTTCTGGCTGGCGAGGTTACCGTTAGCGTAGGACAAAAAGTCCGAATTCTTGGCGGCGACGTCGGGCCGGTAGAGATAGTTGATCAGCGCGTAGGCCTCATTGACGTTCTTGGCATCCGCGGGGATCGCAAGATTGTCGAAAAACATCTGCGCGCCCTCCTTCGGGATCGTGTAGCCGATCTCGATGCCGCTCTTGGCTTCCGCAGCGCGGGCGCGAGCCTGCATGATGTCGCCGGACCAGCCGACCACGAAGCAGATCTCGCCGGTCGCGAGCGCGCTCAGATATTCGGACGAGTGAAATTTTCGCACCGAGGGACGAACCTTCGCCACGACGTCGGCGGCCTTCTCGAGGTCCGCCTGCTTGGTCGAGTTTGGATCGAGCCCGAGATAGTTTAGCGCCGCCGGAACGATGTCGTCGGCGGAGTCGAGCATGTGCACGCCGCAGTCTCTGAATTTTGCCAGGTTCTCCGGCTTGAACACGATGTCCCAGCTGTCGATCTTCGCGTCCGGTCCCAGGATCTGCTTCACCTTGGCGACGTTGTAGCCGATGCCCGTCGTGCCCCACATGTAGTTGGCGGCGTAGACATTGCCGGGATCGTAGGTCGCAAGATGCTTGGTCACCATCGGCCAGGCATTGGCGAGGTTCGGCAGCTTCGACTTGTCGAGCTTCTGGAAGATGTTGGCCTTGATCTGGCGCTGCAGGAAATAGGCGGTGGGCACCACGACGTCGTAGCCGGACTTGCCGGCCATCAGGCGCGTCTCTAGTGTCTCGTTGGCATCGAAGGTGTCGTAGACCACCTTGATGCCGGTCTCCTTGGTGAAGGCCTCAAGCACATCCGGCGCCATGTAGTTGGACCAGTTGTAGAAGTTGACGACCCGCTCCTCGGCCTCGGCGGGAGCGGAGAGCAACGTCAGCGCTGCGGCGATTGCAAGACCGAGGCAAAGCCTCGAGCGGCCGACGTTTGTCATCTCAAATCTACCTCTTGCGGCCGCGCACCGCGTCCGACAGCCGCTCCAGTGCGGTGTCGAGCGTCTCGTCCTTCTTGGCAAAGCAGAAGCGAACCACCGAGGTCACCGGGTCCTGCTCGTAGAAGGCCGACACCGGGATCGCCGCCACCTTGTAATCCCTGACGATCCGCCAGCAGAACTCGGTGTCGCTCTCATTGAGCCCGAGCGGCGACAGGTCCACGGTGAGGAAGTAGGTGCCTTGCGACTTCAGCACGGGGAAGCCGAGGCTTTCGAGGCCTTTTGTCAGGCGGTCCCTGCTCCGCGTCAGGTCCTTGCGCATCGACAGGAAGTAGTCGTCGGATTTGCCGAGGCCGTAGGCGACGGCGGCCTGGAGGTTCGGCGCGGTGGTGAAGGTCAGGAACTGGTGCACCTTGGCAGCGACGCGCAAGAGCGGCGGCGCGGCGCAGACGAAGCCGATCTTCCAGCCCGTCAGCGAGAAGATCTTGCCGGCCGAGCCGACCTTGATGGTGCGCTCGCGCATGCCCGGAATGGTGATCAGCGGGATGTGCTTGTGCTCGTCGAAAGTGACGTGCTCCCAGACCTCGTCGCAGATCGCGATGACGTCGAATTCCTGGCAATAGCGCGCCAGCAGCTCGAGGTCCTCGCGCGGATACACCACTGCGGACGGATTCAAGGGGTTGTTGAACAGCACCGCCTTGGTCTTTGAATTGAAGACACTTTTCAGCATGTCCTCATTCAGCCGCCAATGCGGCGGCTCGAGTCGCACCAGGCGCGGAATGCCGCCGGCCTGGCGGATGATCGGCAAATAGGAATCATAGACCGGCTGGAAGCAGACCACCTCGTCCCCGGGCTGGACCACCGCGAGAATCGCCGAGGTCAGCGCCTCGGTGCCGCCGGAGGTCACCATCACCTCGCTCATCGGGTCGAGCTTGAGCCCGTGCCAGTGACCGTAATGGGTTGCGATCGCCTGGCGCAGCTCCGGCAGGCCCATCATCGAGGGGTACTGGTTGTAGCCGTTCAGCGAGGCCTCGGCCGCGGCGCGGCGGATGTCCTCGGGGCCGGGATCGTCAGGAAAGCCCTGGCCGAGATTGATGGCGGCATTGTCGCGCGCGGCCTGCGACATCGCCTCGAAGATGGTGACGGGAAGGTCGGCGAAGACCTTGTTCAGCGAAGAGCTCTTGGACATCGGGCCGATCAGCCACCGACCTTGCTGGGAAGACCGGCCGCCTTCCAGCCCAGCATGCCGCCGGCCAGATGCTTGTCGTAAGGCAGGCCCGCCGCCTGCGCGGCCAGCGAGGCTGTCACCGAGCGCTTGCCCGAGCGGCAGGCGAACACGACCTCCTTGCCTTGCGGATCAGGGATCGCCTTGGGATCGAAGGTCGAGAGCGGAACCACGACGCCATAGGGATAGGCTTCGGCCTGAACCTCGTTCGGCTCACGGACATCGACAAGCAGATAGCGCCCTTCCGCGACACCTTTGGAGACCTCGTCCGGGGTCAGATCCTGTACCTGGTTTGCCACATCATCCTCCAACGTCGCAGGCATATGCCGGGGCGTCCCCGGCCGGCGGGCAACCTCGCCTCTCGGGACGCGAAAATCAAGCGCTACAAAGGCTTGAGCCACGCGGCGCAAGTTAAAGCTAAATCGCAGCGACTTGAAGTGCAGGTTTCAGATGCCTGAAACTCCTGCTTCAACTCCCGCCACGCATTCGGTGTCATTCCCCGCGAAGGCGGGGAATCCAGTACGCCGCGGCTCCTCGGTTCTAGCCGCACCGTCTCTGGAATACTGGATCGCCCGGTCCAGTGCGCAAGTGCGCACAAGGCCGGGCGACGACAGCGATGGGAGCTAGATCGTCACCTGCGTGCCGACCTCGACTACGCGGCCTGAGGGGATCTGGAAATAGTCGGTGGCATCGTTCGCCGAGCGGCTCAGCGAGATGAACAGCCGGTCCTGCCAGCGCGGCATGCCGGAATGCGCGGCGGGCTTCAGCGCCCTGCGCGACAGGAAGAACGAGGTCGACATGATGTCGAACTGCCAGCCGAGCTTGCGCGCGATCGCCAGCGCCTTGGGCACGTTGGGCGATTCCATGAAGCCGAACTTCAGCGTCACCTTGGTGAAGGTCGGTGAGATCTGCTCCAGCCTCACCCGCTCGGCCGGGTCGATGCGCGGGGTCTGCGCGGTCTCGATGGTGAGAATGACGTTCTTCTCGTGCAGCACCTTGTAGTGCTTCAGACTATGCATCAGCGCGGTCGGCGCGCTGAGCGGGTCCGAGGTCAGGAACACGGCGGTGCCGGGGACGCGCTGGGGCGGTCGTTTCTCCAGCATTGCCACGAGGTCGGCAAGCGGGAACTCGAGCTTGCGCGACTTATCGAACAGCAGCCGGCTGCCGCGCCGCCACGTATACATCAGGAGGATCATGAGCGCGCCGAGCGCCAGCGGCACCCAGCCGCCTTCGAAGACCTTGAGCAAGTTCGCGGCGAGGAAGGTCAGGTCGAGGAACAGGAACGGCACAATCAGGGCGGCAGCCGCGACCGGCGACCACCGCCAGACCTTCCAGATCACGACAAAGCCCATCATCGCGGTGACCACCATGGTGCCGGTGACGGAGATGCCGTAGGCCGACGCCAGCGCGCTGGAAGAGCGGAACAGCAGCACAAGCAGCACCACCGCTACCAGCAGCAACTGGTTGATGCGCGGGATGAAGATCTGGCCGGAATGGGCTTCCGACGTATGGCGAATTTCGAAGCGTGGCAGCAGCCCGAGCTGGATCGCCTGGCGCGTCAGCGAATAGGCGCCGGTGATCACCGCCTGGCTCGCGATCACGGTCGCCATGGTGGCCAGCACGACCATGCTGCCACGGAAAAAGCCTTGCGGAAACAGCTGGAAGAACGGGCTCACGATCGCGCCGGGATCGCCGAGCACGAGAGCGCCCTGCCCCAGATAATTCAGCGCCAGCGATGGCAGCACGATCGACAGCCAGGCGGTCTGGATCGGTCGCTTGCCGAAATGACCAAGGTCGGCATAGAGCGCCTCGGCGCCAGTCACAGCCAGAAACACCGCACCCAGCGTGATGAAGCCGATAATGCCATGGTGCAGCATGAATGACACGGCGTAGAGGGGGTTCAACGCGAGCAGCACCTGCGGCTGCTGGATAATCGGATGGATCGCCGCCGCCGCGAGGACTGCGAACCAGACGCACATGATCGGCCCGAAGAAGGCCGCAACGCGCGCCGTGCCGCGTGACTGCACGGCGAACAGACAAACCAGGATAAGGACGGTCAGCGGAACGATGTAAGGCTCGAACGTCAAGGTGACGTCCTTCATGCCTTCGATCGCCGACAGCACCGAGAGCGCCGGTGTGATCACGGCATCGCCGTAGAACAGGGCGCCGGAGATGATGCCGAGCAGGACGATGGTCGCCCCGCCCGTGCCGACCGCGCGCTGGGCCAGTGCCATCAGCGCGAGCGTGCCGCCCTCGCCATTGTTGTCGGCGCGGAGCAGGATCACGACGTATTTGAGCGTCACCACGATGATGAGCGCCCACAGGATCAGCGAGAGCACGCCGAGCACCGCCGCAGGCGTCGGCACCCCCTCCGCGCCTGAGGCGGCCATCACCGCCTCGCGGAATGCGTAGAGCGGGCTGGTGCCGATGTCGCCATAGACGACGCCGATGCTGCCAAGCGTCAGCGCACCGAAACCGGCTGTAGTGTGGGCGTCGCCATGCCCGTTGGCCGCCGCCGTCTCCGGGGCGGGAACTGCTACGTCACTGGTCATGGGAGAGCCCGATGGCCTCAAAATGCTTCACTGCACAACGGCGGAAGAGCGCGCGGGCTTATAGTCCTGCGCTGCTGGCATAGCCTAGCCCGATTCTGGGCCCTTACCATGCAAATTAGCATAGGTCCGCCAATTGCGGTCAAATGGTGACTTGGGTGCCGACTTCAACCACCCGCCCGGTGGGAATCTGGAAATAGTCGGTAGCGTCATTGGCGGACCGGCTCAGCGCAATGAAGAGATGGTCCTGCCAGAGCGGCATGCCCGATTGCGCCGAGGCCTTCAGCGACCTCCGCGACACGAAGAACGACGTCGACATGATGTCGAACTGCCAACCCTGCTTGCGCGCGATCGCGAGCGCCTTGGGCACGTTCGGCTGCTCCATGAAGCCGAAGCGCAGGCGGACCTTCGAGAATTTGTCGCTGATCTTCTCCATGCGGAACCGCTCCGACAGGTCGACCCGCGGCGTATGCGCGGTCTCGATGGTCAGGATCACGTTGTGCTCGTGCAGCACCTTGTTGTGCTTGAGATTGTGCAGCAGCGCGGTCGGCACGAAGGCAGGGTCGCTGGTCAGGAACACCGCGGTGCCCTTGACGATGTGCGGCGGCCGCTTCTCCAGGCTCCGGATCAGATCGTCCAGCGGCACCTCGATCCGGCGCGTCTTCTGGATCAGGATTCCCGAGCCGCGCCGCCAGGTCCAGATCGTCCCCGCCATGAGCACGCCGAACAGCAGCGGCACCCAGGCGCCTTCGAGCAGCTTGAGCAGGTTGGCGCTGAAGAAGCTCATATCGACCACGACGAAGGGCACGATGACGGCAGCGGCAGTGGCGGCGCGCCAGTTCCACAATTTCCAGATCACGACGAAGCCCATGATGCCGTCGGCGACCATGGTGGTGGAGACCGCGATGCCATAGGCCGAAGCCAGATTGCTGGGGGTGTGGAACAGCAGCACCAGCAGCATCACGCCGATCAGCAGCAACCGGTTCACGCGCGGCAGATAGATCTGGCCAGCGTGAGTCTCGGAGGTGTAGCGAACCTCGAAGCGTGGCAGCAGGCCAAGCTGCACCGCCTGATAGACCAGCGAATAGGCGCCGGTAATCACCGCCTGGCTCGCGATCACCGTGGCGGCGGTCGCAAGCCCGACCAGCGGCAGCACCAGACCTTCAGGCACCATGCGATAGAAGGAATGCTCGATCGCGCTGGGATCGGACAGCACCAGCGCCCCCTGTCCGAAATAGTTGATCAAGAGCGCGGGCAGCACGAAGAACATCCAGGCCGATTGGATCGGCTTGCGGCCGAAATGACCGAGATCGGCATAGAGCGCCTCGCCGCCGGTCACCGCCAGGAACACGGCGCCGAGGGTCACAAGGCCGATCGTGCCGTGCGACAGCAGGAATTGCAGCGCGTAGTAGGGATTGATCGCCGCAAGCACCGAGGGATCGTCGGCGATGTGGACGGCGCCCATCACCGCAAGGCAGGTGAACCAGACCACCATCACCGGCCCGAAGGCGGAGGCCACCAGCGCCGTACCCTTGCTCTGGACCGCGAACAGCAGCGCCAGGATGAGAACGGTGAGCGGCACGACATAGTGCTCGAACGCGGGGGTTGCGAGCTTGAGGCCTTCCACCGCCGATAGCACCGAAATCGCCGGCGTGATCATGGAATCGCCGATGAACATGGAGGCGCCGACCACGCCGAGCGCGAGCAGGAACCAGCTCCGCCACCCTAGCGCGCGCTGGCCGAGCGCCATCAGCGAGAGCGTGCCGCCCTCCCCGTTGTTGTCGGCGCGCAGCAGCAGCAGGACATATTTGGCAGTGACGACAATCAGGAGCGCCCACAGGATCAGCGAGAGTACGCCGAGCACCATGACCCGTGAGACCGGCTCGCCATGCGCCGCCCCCCTGACGGCCTCGTGGAATGCGTAGAGCGGCGAGGTGCCGATGTCGCCGAAGACGACGCCGATGCTCCCGAGCGTGAGGGACCAAAAGCCCGAGGTGACCGGCCCTTCCTGGGTCTCAGTCGATGTGATGCTCGCCGTCATGAGGGTGGAAAACGCTTCGTCCCTGAATTTGATCCGGCGCCTTTTGACGCTTCCGGCGCGCCTGTCAATCGGCACCCCACCTTAGCAGGTTAGCAGGCGCCGAGGCGGATGCTGTGACGGCGCAGCCACGCCGTCACCTGCGCGACGACATGCCTCAGGTAAGATGGTAACGCAAGAGACCTACGGCTTCAGATTCGGCGGCAGCGGCGGATCTTCGCGCATCAGGGTGATGGTCACCCGCCGGTTGGCTGCGAGCGAGGGATCGTCCGGAAACAGCGGCTGGGTGTCCGCCTTGCCGGAAACAGCGAAGATGTGCGACGGCGGCAAGCCCTCGCGTTCGAGGATCTGGCGCACGGCATTGGCGCGGTCGGCCGACAGATCGAAAGCGCCGTAGTCGCTGCGGACCGGCACGAAACCCGCCGCGGTGTGGCCGGCGATGGAGACGCGCAGCGGCGTCGCCTTGAGCGGGACAGCAAGCTTCTCGACCAGGCGGCGGGTGCGGTCATACGGCACCTTGGAGCCGTCGGCGAACATCGAGCGGCCGTCCTGGTCGACGATCTCAAGGTTGAGGCCCTGCTTGGTCTCCTCGAACATGATGTGCTTGGACATCTCGGTCAGTTCCGGCATGTCCTGCAACGCCTGGCGCAGCGAGGCCGCAGCGAGCGCGAAATTGCGGTCGACCTTGATCTTCGCCCCCGAGGTGCGGTCGCGATCCTCCTGGTCTGGGGTCGGCGTGTTGGAGGCGTCCTCGGGCTGGATGTGGTCGACGTTCTTCAGCCGCGGACGGGTCGGCAGACCGTCGGACTCGACGATGCCGGCATAGCGCGCCTCGCTCTGCACGCCGAAGGCGTCGCGCATCGATCCGGCGACGATCTTCAGCTTGTTGGCATCCTGGGTCGAGAAGGCGACGAGCATCACGAAGAAGCTCATCATCAGGCCCATCAAGTCGGCGAAGGTCACGAACCAGCCGTGACCGCCGCCATGCGCATCGCCGCGTTTCTTCTTGGCCATGGCCTAGATCCCGGTGCGCGCGATCAGGCCGGCACCGGCTCACCCTCGGCGTGACGATGCTTCTCCGGCAGATAGGCCAGCAGCATTTCACGCACCAGGGTCGGGCTCTTGGAGTCGCGGATCATCAGGATGCCGTCGATGATGAGGGTGCGATTGGTCTCTTCATCGAGCAGCTTGCCGTGCAGCTTGTCGGCGATTGGCAGACAGAACAGGTTCGCAACCAGCGCGCCGTAGAGGGTCGCGAGCAGCGCGGTCGCCATGAACGGGCCGAGCTTGGAGGGATCGGTCATGTTCGCGAACATCTGCACCATGCCGATCAGCGTGCCGATCATGCCGAAGGCCGGGGCGCAGTCGCCGATGGCGCGATAGATCTTGCTGCCCTCGTCCAGGTGCATCAGGAAGTTGTCGCGGTCGCGCTCGAGATTATCGCGGATGAAATCGAGGTCGTAGCCGTCAGCGACGTAGCGGATGCCCTTGGCGAGGAAGGGTTCGTCGGTCTCGACCTTTTCGAGACCCACCGGGCCCTGCTTGCGGGCGATCTCGGCGATGCGGGCGAGCTCGTCGACGAGGTCGTGGGCCGACAGGCGGCTCATGGTGAAGGCGAATTTGGCGCCGAGCGGAAGGCCATGCAGGAGCGCCGAGAGCGGGAAGCGGATCATGGTGGCGGAGATCGAGCCGCCGAAGATGATGATCATGGCATGTTCGGAGATGAACATGTGGAGATCGCCACCCATGAAGATCATCGCGGTGATGACGATGATGCCGGCCGTGAGCCCAACGCCCGTCATGATATCCATGGGAGACTCCAACGCGTACGCAACAACGGCCGTCCTGGCCGCTGGCGCGGCCCAACCCCGAACCGCGTCGGAAACCCTAGAGCGCCGCCCTTAAAGCCGCGTAAAGGTTAAGTCCGGACAGTATGGTACGCCGTGCCGCAGGCGCTGCGATGGCCGGCCGGCGGCAGGAATCTCAACATTTCGCTAACCATAACCGGCCGCGCTAGCATGATCCGGAAAAGTGTGCAGCGGTTTTCCGAAAAGATCATGCTCAAACAATAACCTAAAGCGCGATGACGATTCATCCTGATCTCATCGCGCTTTAGGGCGATAGCCCCGTCAGCTCCAGGCTGAGCGCGCGCAGGCGCTTGCGCGCGTCGGCATCGTAGGCCTGCGGATTTGCGCGTGCCTCGTTCATGCCGTTGAAGAACAATCCGCTTCTATCAGCGACGTCGTCGCCCTCGACGAGGTGCAGGATCGCCGCGCCACCTTGCTCCACCGTAGACATCGGCGTGATGCCGCCGGCGCGCACCATCGTGGTGTTCATGTAGGTTGCGGGATGCAGCGCGTTCACGGTGATGCCGGTGCCCTTCAATTCCTGCGCCAGATCGATCGTGAACATGATCTGCGCGAGCTTGCTCTGCGCATAGGCGCGCGAGCCACTGTAGCCCCTGGTGATCATGACGTCGTCGAAATCGATCGGGTGCTGGCCGAGCGAGGCGACGTTGACGATGCGCGACGGCGCCGCCGTCTTCAACAATGGCAGCAACAGATGGACGAGCAGGAAACCTGCGAGATAGTTCACGGCAAATCGCAGCTCGTGACCGTCGACACTGACCTGCCGGTGCGGCCCGTCATTCTGCGAGCCAATGCCGGCATTGCTGACCAGGACGTCGAGGCGCCGGTGGTCACGCTTCACGGCCTCCGCGAGCGCACGTGTGCCCGACATCGATGACAGGTCGGCCTGGTAGAAAGTCGGCGCGATACCGCCGGCCTTGACGATCTCGTCGCTCAACGTCTTCGCACGCGCCGCGTCGCGGCCATGAATCAGGACGCTCGCACCTTGTTCAGCCAGCCGGCGCGCAACGTAACGGCCGACGCCGTCGGTCGAGCCGGTGATCAGAACCGTTTTGCCCTTCATCCTCATTGCGCGTCCTCCGACTGCGGCCCTGCGTCACATCCGTGACGCGCCATCATGCGGTATTCTCCGGCTGTGCGGCATGCTCCATCGCAGGAGCCGATTTGCCATGTTGACGTTGTTCAGTCTTCTCACCGCGCTGCCCGCGGTGTTAGCGCTCCACCTGCTCGAGCCGGAACTGGTTCTGCCGGCATTCAGCGTCCTGCTTTTTGTCGAGGCCGGCTTCGCCGTGATCGCGGCGCGCTTGATTCATCTCCCGGACAATGCGGACAACATCACCCTGTGGGATCTTGCCGGCGGCTTCACTCTGATCGGATGCGCCGCCGCGGTGTTCGGCGAGCCGGATCAGGCCGCCCTGCTTCTGACGGAACAAGGCGACCCACGGCCGGCATCGCCGCCGTAGGCGGCTTCGTCACGGGTTTAGTGAATCTCCGCCGAGCGCTTCAGCGCGGCCTTGAGCTTCTCCAGCGAGAAGTCGGGACTGCGCGCGATCTCCAGGATCGGCGTCTCGCGGCGGCCACAGAGCTCGGCGGCTTCGGGCAGCTTTGCCGCGACGTCGAGCGGAATCACGATGGCGCCGTGCTGGTCGGCATGGATCAGATCGTCCGACTTCACGGTCATGCCGGCGACGCGCACCTCGCCGCCAAAGCTCTCGGCATGCACCCAGGCATGCGAAGGACCGATCGAGCCGGCGAGCGCCTGGAAGCCAGGGGCCCATTGCGGGATGTCGCGGATCGAGCCGTCGGTGATGACGCCGAGACAGCCGAGCGCCTTGTGCACGTTGCTCTGCACCTCGCCCCAGAACGCGCCGTAGCCGACATCAGGACCGTCGATGTCCTGGATCACCGAGATGCGCGGACCGTGGCCGGTGCCGACATATTCGTAATAGTCGATGCGGCGCTTGGACTGCTCCTCGGCGGGAAGCGAGGATTTCAGCACCGAGCGGATCGCGACCGTGCGGGCATAGCCGACGATCGGCGGCAAATCGGGGAACGGGCAGACCAGCTGCTTGGTGGTGTAGCCGATCAGCCGCCGCTCCGGCGCCACGATCTCCATGGCATTGCAGATCGTCGGCGTGTCATAGCGGCCCAGCGCTTCGAGGACGGAAGCGGGCAGCGGCCCGGTCGCGGAATTGGTCACGGCGTTCTCTCCCACATTGGCGGCCGCTGTTGGCGCGGTGCCGCCGGCACAGGGCGATATAGCCGAGATCAGGCTTCAACCCAACTCGGCGCGCCTCATGGCAGATATCCGCGTGTGGCCGCTTAGTGCAGCCGTCCGGGCCGGTCGTCGTCGTGCGGCGGCTCCGACAAATTCGCCAGCGTCGGTGCCGAAGGCGGTGATGCGACCTCGCCTCCCGCCGGCGCGGTGGTTTCCATCGCACGCGCCTGATCGCGGTAGGATTTGTAGCCGAGCGGCAGGCAGAGCAGATAAAGCACCGTGCCGATCGACAGCACGTGCCAGGGATAGGCGATCAAGATCGCAATAAAGACGATGACGGCGACGAACGCCGGCAGCACCAGTTCCGGCGGCACGCGCATGCGCTTGGTCTTGCCCGAAAACACCGGCAGGCGCGACACCATCAGGAAGGCGATCAGAAGTGTATAGGCTGCAGTTACCGCCGCGGGCCAGCGCCCGAGATCGAGGAACGCGACATAGATCGGCAGCAGCACGGTGATCGCGCCGGCCGGCGCCGGCACGCCGGTGAAGAAATTGGCGGCGAAGGCCGGCTTGTTGGGATCGTCCATGGTGGCGTTGAAGCGCGCCAGGCGCAGGCCGCCGGAGATCGCGAACACCATCGCGGCGATCCAGCCGGCATTGCCGAGCTCGTGCAGCTGCCAGAAATACAGCATCAGGCCGGGCGCCACGCCGAAATTGACGAAATCGGCGAGGCTGTCGAGCTCGGCGCCGAATTTGGACTGGCCCTTGATCATGCGCGCGATGCGGCCGTCGATACCGTCGAGCGCGGCCGCGAACACGATGGCGTAGACGGCGAGCGACATCCGCCCCTCGATCGACAGCCGGATCGAGGTCAGGCCGGCGCAGATCGCCAGCAGCGTGATGACGTTGGGCACCAGCATCCGCACCGGAATCGGACGGAACCTCCGCCGGCGCGTGTCAGGATCTCTCAAATCGTAGGGCGTCATGGCTCGTCCTCACCTCAAGGCGAGATATAGCAAGCCGCGCTCCCCTCCGCCATTGCGGCGGAAGGGCCACATGCACCGACTATTGGTTAATTGGCGCGATAGCTGCGGCTCGGGTCATCCCCGGCAAGATCGGCCAAAATCGTCTCGCCGGCGATCGCGGTTTGCCCTTCGGATACCAGCGCCTTGGTGCCAACAGGCAAATAGACGTCGAGGCGCGAGCCGAAGCGGATCAGCCCGAAGCGCTCACCGGCACCGATCGCCTGCCCCTCCTTGACGAAGCAGACGATGCGCTTGGCCACGAGGCCGGCGATCTGGATCACGCCGATCCGCGCCGTCGGTGTCGTGATCACCAGAGAGTTGCGCTCATTGTCCTCGCTCGCCTTGTCCAGCTCGGCATTGATGAACAGGCCGGGCCGGTAGGCGATGCGGTCCACCCTGCCCGCTACGGGAGCGCGATTCACGTGGCAGTTGAACACGCTCATGAACACTGAGATGCGCGGCAATGGCCGGTCGCCGAGCCCGAGCTCGGCCGGCGGCAGCGCCATGGTGATCATCGAGATGCGGCCATCCGCCGGCGACACCACGAGCCCCTCGCGCACGGGCGTGACGCGGACAGGATCGCGGAAGAACAGCGCGCACCACACGGTCAGGATCGTGCCGATCCACCCCAGTGGGGACCACAGCCAGAACAGGATCAGGCTTGCCAGCGCAAAGCCGCCGATGAAGGGATAGCCCTCCTTATGGATCGGCGGAATCTGACGCTGGATCGAATCGAGAATGGACATCGCTCTCTGCCGCTGAAGGGTTGACGGCGCACGGGGCCGTCCCGCGCGGTGGAGTTGTTTAGGCCAGAGTTGGGACCGGAGACAAGGTCACTCCGCCGCCGCAGGCGCCGTCAGGGCGTCGTCGACGGGCGGCGGCTGCCGGTTGGGCGCCTCGCTGGCGTCGGCCATCTTGGCCAGTTTCTCCCGTGCCGCCTCGGCCTCGCGCTGCCTGTTCCACATGCTGGCATAGAGGCCGGCCTGCGCGAGCAGTTTTGCGTGCGTGCCGCGCTCGGCGATGCGGCCCTGATCCAGCACGATGATCTCGTCGGCGCCGACGATGGTCGAGAGCCGGTGCGCGATCACCAGCGAGGTGCGGTTCTTGGCGACGCGGTCGAGCGCGCCCTGGATCTCATGCTCGGTGTGGGTGTCGAGCGCCGAGGTGGCCTCATCGAGCACCAGGATCGGCGGGGCCTTGAGCACGGTGCGTGCGATCGCGACGCGCTGCTTCTCGCCGCCGGACAGCTTCAGGCCGCGCTCGCCGACCTGGGTCTCGTAGCCCATCGGCGCCAGGCGGATGAAATGATCGATCTGCGCCAGCCGCGCCGCCTCCTCGACTTCGGCATCGCTGGCGTCCCAGCGGCCGTAGCGGATGTTGTAGCGGATGGTATCGTTGAACAGCACAGTGTCCTGCGGCACCATGCCGATCGAAGCGCGCAGCGAACCCTGCGTGACCTCGCGAATGTCCTGGCCGTCGATCAGGATCTTACCGCCGGAGACATCGTAGAGACGGAACAGCAGACGCGAGATCGTCGACTTGCCTGCGCCCGACGGTCCCACGATCGCAACCGTCTTGCCGGCCGGCACCTCGAAGCTGATGCCCTTCAGGATCGGCCGCGTCGGCTCATAGGCAAAGCGCACGTCCTCGAAGCGCACCGTGCCGGCGGAGACGACCAGCGGCTGCGCATCGTGCGCGTCCTTGATCTCGGCCTCGCGGCCCAGCACACCAAACATCTTCTCGATGTCGATGATTGCCTGCTTGATCTCGCGATAGACCATGCCCATGAAGTTCAGGGGCTGGTAGAGCTGGATCATCATGGCGTTGACCAGCACGAAATCGCCGACCGTGTTGGTACCGTTGCGCACGCCGATCGCGCACATCAGCATGGTCGCGGTCAGACCGAGCGTGAAGATGACGGCCTGGCCGGTGTTGAGCACTGCGAGCGAAGTATAGGTGCGGACGCTCGCCTCCTCGTACCGCTCCACCGACTTGTCGTAGCGTCGTGCCTCGCGCGCCTCGGCGCCGAAATACTTCACCGTCTCGTAATTGAGCAGCGAGTCGATCGCCTTGGTGTTTGCCTCGGTATCGGAATCGTTCATCTTGCGGCGGATGCCGATCCGCCACTCGGTCGCGATGTAGGTGTAGTACATGTAGAACGTGACCGTGATCAGGGTCGCGACCACGTAGCGCCAATCGAACTGCCAGAGCAGCACGGCCATCAGCAGCGAGACCTCGACGATGGTCGGGATCAGCTGGAGGATCACCATGCGGACGATGACCTCGATGCCCTCGCGGCCGCGCTCGAGCACGCGCGTCAGACCGCCGGTCTTGCGCTCGAGGTGGAAGCGCAGCGACAGCTCGTGCATGTGAATGAAGGTGATGGTCGCAAGCTTGCGCACCGCATGCATGGCGACGCGCGCGAAGATGCCGTCGCGCCATTGCGTCAGCACCGCCATCAGGATGCGCATCGCGCCGTAGCTCGCGGTGAGTAGCAGCGGCGGGGCGATCACCCAAAGATGCCAATTGTCCGCCAGCACCGGCGCGGTGTTGGCGCCGGTCAGCGCATCCGTCGCCCATTTGAAGCTGAACGGCACGGCGAGCGTGATCAGCTTGGCGGCGAGCAGCAGCACCAGCGACCAGACCACCCGCATCTTCAGATCGAAGCGGTCGCCCGGCCAGATATAGGGCCACAGATGCGCCAACGTGCCCATCAGCGTGGCCCGCTCCAGTGGTCCCCCCGCAGGAGGATCAGGAACGTCGGCGCCGTCGAACGATTGAGGTTGGTCCATCAAGAAGCCTGAAAGCCCGCCGGATGCGGGCGTCGCTACCATTAACGATTTTCGTTCGTCATATAGAGCCTTCCCGATGTCCGCGCACCCCGCCAGATGGCGAATCTTTGATTGTTTGTCGCCATTTACCGGTAGATTTCCGGGTGATCCGAATCACCGATTGGGCTTGACGCCTCTTCGTTGCAATGCATCATGGCACCAATGAGCACAATCAAAACCGTCTGTGTCTATTGCGGCTCCGGCCCAGGAACCAATCCCCGCTTCACCGAAGGCGCCAAGGCATTCGGCAAGGCACTCGCCGAAAACAACATCCGCCTGGTCTATGGCGGCGGCTCGCTCGGCCTGATGGGCGCGGTCGCAACCTCCGTGCTCGATCACGGCGGCACCGTCACCGGCATCATCCCCGACTTCCTGCGGCTTCGCGAAAACGCGCTGACCCGCGTGCAAGAGATGATCGTCACCCCCGACATGCATGAGCGCAAGCGGCTGATGTTCGAACGCTCCGACGCCTTCGTGGCGCTGCCGGGCGGCGTCGGCACGCTGGAGGAGCTGGTCGAGCAAATGACCTGGAAGCAGCTCGGCCGTCACGCCAAGCCAGTGCTGCTCGCCAACATCGACAATTTCTGGGAGCCGCTGTTCTCGCTCTTGTCGCACATGCGCCAGACCGAGTTCATCCGCGCCGGCCTTTCGATCGACATCCTCAAGGCCGATCGGGTCGAAGAGATTCTGCCGAAGCTGAAGACGGCAGCCGCCCAGGTCGCTGAGGCAGAAAAGCAGCTCGCACCGGAAGTGGCACGCAGGCTTTAACGGCTACTCGCTCGGAAACGTCACCGCCTCGATCCGGTTACCGTCGGGGTCGGTGACGAAGGCCGCGTAATAGCGCACGCGATCGTGCGGGCGGATGCCCGGCGCGCCGTCGGAGGCACCACCGGCCGACAGCGCGGCGGCGTGAAACGCGTCGACCTCACCGGTCGTCTTCGCCCGCAGGCAGATGTGCACGCCGCTCTCCGGCGCGACGCGCGGCATGCCCTCGCGCAAGTTGATCCAGAACTCCGGATAGGCCTTGCCGAAGCCGATAGTCCGCGGCCGCGTCACGAGGCGCGTGAGACCGAGCGCGGCAAGCGCGGCCTCATAGAATTTCGCGGCGCGATCGAGATCGCTGACGCCGACGGAGATGTGGTCGATCATGCTGTCTCCCCACCCATCATTGCAGGCCTCTCCTCACTCTTCGCTGTCATCGCCCGGCACTTGACCGGGCGATCCAGTACGCCGTGACGCCAGTGCTTGAGTCGATAGGCCGCGGCGTACTGGATACCCGCTTTCGCGGGGTATGACAGCCGTCGGGGGGTCTACGTCGGCGCGCCCGACTTCACGAGCTTGTAGATCACCGAATCCATCAGCGCCTGGAACGAGGCGTCGATGATGTTCGGGGACACGCCGACCGTGGTCCAGCTGTCGCCGTTCTCGTCCTCGCTCTCGATCAAGACGCGCGTGACCGCGCCGGTGCCGCCGTTGAGGATACGCACGCGATAATCGATCAGTTTCAAGCCCTCGATGTACTTCTGGTACTTGCCGAGGTCCTTTCGCAAGGCGACGTCGAGGGCGTTGACGGGACCGTTGCCTTCGGCGGCCGAGATCAGATGCTCGCCGGCGACGTCGACCTTGACCACGGCCAAAGCGACGGTGACGCGCTCGCCGTGCGAATTGTAGCGCTGCTCGACATTGACGTCGAACTGCTCGACCTCGAAATAATGCGGCACCTTGCCGAGCGTCCGGCGCGCCAGAAGCTCGAACGAGGCGTTTGCGGATTCATAGGCGTAGCCCGCCGCCTCGCGTGCCTTCAACTCCTCGACGAGGCGCGTCAGCTTCGGATCGCTCTTTTCATAGGCGATACCGGCGCGATCGAGCTCCGCGATGACATTGGAGCGCCCGGCCTGGTCAGAGACCAGCACCTTGCGGTGATTGCCGACCAACTCCGGCAGAACGTGCTCGTAGGTCTGCGGATCCTTCAGCACGGCGGAGGCATGAATGCCGGTCTTGGTGACGAAGGCGCTCTCGCCGATATAGGCCGCATGCCGGTTCGGCACACGATTGAGCATGTCGTCGAGCGTGCGCGAGACTTTGACGAGCGTTGCCAGCTTCTCGGCCGTGACGCCGATCTCGAAGGCGTCGGCAAAATTCTTCTTCAGCTTCAGAGTCGGAATCAGCGAGCAGAGATTGGCGTTGCCGCAGCGCTCGCCGAGGCCGTTCAGCGTGCCCTGGATCTGCCGCGCGCCAGCGCGCACCGCGGCGAGCGAATTGGCCACCGCCTGCTCGGTGTCGTTATGGGCGTGGATGCCGACGTGATCGCCGGGAATGTGCTTCGTCACCTCGGTGACGATGGCCTCGACCTCATCAGGCATGGTGCCGCCATTGGTGTCGCACAGCACCACCCAGCGCGCGCCGGCCTCATAGGCAGCCTTGGCGCAGGCGAGCGCGAACGCCGCGTCTTCCCTGTAGCCGTCGAAAAAGTGCTCGCAGTCGAGCATGACCTCGCGGCCGGCGGCCTTCGCGGCCGCAACGCTGTCGCGGATCGAGGCGAGGTTTTCCTCCTTCGTCGTCTCCAGCGCGACGCGCACCTGATAGGCCGATGACTTCGCCACGAAGCAGATCGCGTCGGCCTTTGCTTCCAGAAGCCCGGCGACGCCGGGATCGTTGGAGACCGAGCGCCCGGCCCGACGCGTCATGCCGAAGGCGGTGAAGCGCGCATGGGCGAGCTTTGGCTTGGTCGCAAAGAATTCGCTGTCGAGCGGATTGGCGCCGGGATAGCCGCCCTCGACATAGTCGATGCCGAGATCATCGAGCATCGCCGCGATAACCTGCTTGTCGGCCAACGTGAAATCGACACCGTTGGTCTGCGCGCCGTCGCGCAGCGTGGTGTCGAACAGATAGAGACGCTCCTTGCTCATTGCGGCGCTCCGAGCGTCTTCTTCATGGTGGTGTTGGCAAGCCACTCGTCGCCCATGGTGACGCTGTTGCGCTGCTGGGCGGTGTAGCCGCGCTTGGCGAAGAAGCCCTGCGCGGTGTCGCTGGCGTCGACCGAGAGGCTCGTCGCACCGCGGCCGCCGGCAAGCTTCTCCAGCGCATCAACCAGCATGGTCGCGACGCCCTGCCCGCTCACTCCCGGATGCACATAGAGCATGCGGATGTGATCGTTGCCGCGCAGCGAGGCGAAACCGATGGGCGAGCCTTCCAGCGTCGCGACCAGGGTCAGGTCGGCGGCGAGCCGCTTGCCGAACTCTTCGCTTTCCGCCGTCTCCATCCAGGCCTGCTGCTGCGCCTCGCTATAGTCGTCACCGGTCAGCTCCTCGATGCTGGCGGCGAAGATCGCGGCGAGCACCGGCACATCATCAGGCAGGAACGGCCGCAAGCCGGGTTTTGGCAAAGTCTGTCCCATCGGTCTTCACCACATCCCATAGAGTTTCAGCACCAGCGCCACGGCGCCCGCGAGCAGCGCGATCTTCAGTACGATGTAATAGAGCCAGTGCCGCGGAAAAGGCGTGTCGGGCCGCTTCATCGCGCAATCTCCCAAGTCGTACCCTCCTTGGAGTCCTTGATCGCAACGCCCATCGCGACGAGCAGATCGCGGATGCGATCGGACTCTCCGAAGTCCTTGCGGCTACGGGCGGCCGTTCGCTCCGCGATCAGGCGCTCGACTTCCTTCGCATCGATGCCGCTCGCCTGCTGCTTGCGGCCCTCCCATTGCGCTGCGCTCTCGGAGAGAAAACCGAGCAGCCGCAACGATCCAGCCAAGGCGTTCACGTCGCTGCCGCGCAGGCCGTGCAGCGCCGCGATCGCCAGGGACGTGTTGAGGTCGTCGAGCAGCGGCTCGACCACGGATGCCGCCGGCCTGCCGGGCTCGACGTCGGCTGCGACGCGATACCAATCGTCGAGCGTCTTGGCGCTCTCCTCCAGCGACTTCATGGTCCAGTCGATCGGCGAGCGGTAATGCGTCTTCAGCATGTTCAGACGCAACACCTCGCCCGGCCAATCCTGCAGCAGCTCATGGATGGTGATGAAGTTGCCGAGGCTCTTCGACATCTTCTCACTCTCGACCTGGAGGAAGCCGTTGTGCATCCAGTAGTTCGCCATGCGCTGCTGGTGGAAAGCGCAGCAGGTCTGCGCGACCTCGTTCTCGTGATGCGGAAACACGAGATCGATGCCGCCGCCATGGATGTCGAAATGCTCGCCGAGGTGCTTCCAGGCCATCGCCGAGCACTCGATGTGCCAGCCCGGGCGTCCTTGCGCGGCGATGCCGGCCGGCGACGGCCATGACGGCTCGCCGGGCTTGGACGGCTTCCACAGCACGAAGTCGGTATTGCCCTTCTTGTAGGGCGCGATATCGACGCGGGCGCCGGCGACCACTTCGTCCAGCGAGCGATTGGACAGCGCGCCGTAGCGCGGCAGGCCTGCATTGGCCGCGTTCATCGCCTGCGGCGAGAACAACACATGATCTTCGGCGACATAGGCAAAGCCGCCGGCGACGAGCTTCTCGATGATCTCGCGCATCTCGCCGATATGCTCGGTCGCGCGCGGCTCCACGCTCGGACGTAGCGCGCCCAGCGCATCGACGTCGGCATGAAACTGCCGGCCCGTCTGCTCCGTGACCTTGCGGATCGCCTCGTTCAGCGGCAGGCCGGGAAAATCCCGCGCGGCACGGTCGTTGATCTTGTCGTCGACGTCGGTGATGTTGCGGACATATTTGACATGCGCCTCGCCATAGAGATGGCGCAGCAGCCGAAACAGCACGTCGAACACGATCACCGGCCGTGCATTGCCGATATGGGCGAAGTCATAGACGGTCGGTCCGCAGACATACATACGGACGTTCTTCGCATCGAGCGGTACAAAGGTCCGCTTTTCCCGGCTCAACGTGTCGTAAAGGCGCAATTCCATATGGATACCCGTCGGCTGTTGGCCGGGCGTCCAGGGCTCTCAATGTTTTTTGAGAAAAGACGGCTCCAGCCAGCGAATCGCTAGCTCGTAATCTCGCGGCAAATGGCGCAAATGGCGAGGAGACCGTTCATGCGGCCACATATGGGCTATGAGGCGGCCCCGCGTCAAGAGAGCCGCGAAAACGCCGCTTTATCTCCGCAAAGCGCCCCGCTCGTCCTGACGGTTCATGATCCTTAACCATTTGAGCCCATTCTGGAACTGGCGGTTCCTTTTTGCCCCCCGGTGTTTTCATGCGATCCTTGCTCGCGCTCATTTTCGGCGCCTCCATCATTGCGGCATCCAGCGCTTGCGCCGAGACCCGCGTCTTCATCATCGCCAACCAGGCGGACGGCTACGGGGTCGACCAGTGCCTGGCCAAGGGCGACAAATGCGGCGCCTCCGTCGCGCGCACCTATTGCCAGTCACGGGATTTTGCCCAGGCCTCGGCCTATCGCCGGGTCGATCCCGACGAAATTACCGGCTCCGTCCCCAAATCCGGCGCAAACTGCTCCCATGGCCGTTGCGACGAATATGTCGCAATCACCTGCCAGCGCTGAATTCGCTCGGAGCTGGCGGACCTTAGGCCCAATCTTTGGCCCTTGAAACGACGTGACGATGCCGCAGGAAGCGGCTATTGGAGGGCGCGCTTCGGCCCTCCAAAGTCACTTGGAAAGTCACATTGGGCCGTGACCTCGCTAGAATGGCGGATATGCCTGAATTGTTGTCCCTGCCTCGTGCCCGCTTCCTCCTTGCCTGCACCCTGCTCCTGAGCACGGTCGTGCTCGCCACCGCCGCTTTCGCGCAGGCGGGCCCGCCGGGGCCGCCGCCTCAGCCCGGCCAGAACGGGCTCGGCCCCAATCCGATGTGCGTGCGGCTGGAAGGCCAGCTCGCCGCGCTCGACCGCGGCGGCGGCGGTGACCCCGCGCGCGAAGAGCAGATCCGCCGCTACCAGGATTCGCAGAGCCGTCAGCAGGCCGAGCTCGACCGCGTCACCATGCAGGCCAAGCGCATGGGCTGCGATTCCTCCGGCTTCTTCTCGCTGTTCAACGGCCAGTCGGCGCAATGCGGCCCGGTCAACACCCAGATCCAGCAGATGCGCGCCAATCTGGACCAGATCACCGGCAATCTCGAGCGGCTGCGCGGCGGCCCCGGCGGCTTCAGCCCCGAGCGCGATAACCAGCGCCGCTCAGTGCTGGCGGCGCTGGCGCAGAACAATTGCGGCCCCCAATATGCCAACGCTGCGCAATCACAGGGCGGCGGCAACTTCCTCAGCAATCTGTTCGGCGGCAACAGCGCGGGCAATCCGCAAGCCGTGCCGCCCGCCGATCTCGGCCCGCAATCCGGCACCTTCCGCACCGTGTGCGTGCGCACCTGCGACGGCGCCTATTTCCCGATCTCGTTTGCGACCGTGCCGGCGCGCTTCCCCGACGACGAGAAGACCTGCAAGGCGCTGTGCCCGGCCGCGGAAGCCGTGCTCTACACCCATCGTAATCCCGGCGAAGACATGAACTCGGCGGTCTCGATCGGCGGCCAGCCCTACACGGCGCTGCCGACCGCGTTCAAATTCCGCAGCGAGTTCAACCCGTCCTGCTCCTGCAAGGCCGCGGGCCAGACCTGGGCGGATGCGTTGAAATCGGCCGACGACAAGGCGGCGGCCGAGCAGCAGGGCGACATCATCGTCACCGAAGAGAGCGCCAGGAAGATGCAGCAGCAGCGGCTCAACAAGGGCACGCCTGCGAATGCCAAGAAGGGCGCAGCTCCGGCGCCGACGATGTCCACCGCGCCGGCCGCGCCGCCGCCGGCGGATACTGGCGCCCCTGCTAACTCCGAGAACAAGCCGATCCGCTCGGTCGGCCCGACCTTCCTGCCGCAGCAGCAGAAGTAGGCAGCCCTGCTTTTACTGTCATGCCCCGCGAAGGCGGGGCATACAGTACTCCGTGACGCCAGTCGTGCACACAAGCAGCGCCGCAGGGTACTGGATCATCCGCTTTCGCGGATGATGACAGCAATCCAGGGGCACAATCGCCCGTCTCACTCGCAACCGTTATCCCTCAAACGCCGCGCGACTACTCGCCCTCGCGGCTCCACGGGAAGAGATTGGCCGGAAAGTCTGCTGCGTAGCGCTTTCCCTTCGGGGGCGGCGGCGGTGCGTCCGGTGGGTTCGGATTCGGCTCGACCACCCGCCGATAGAGGTGCCAGGTGGCATGACCGAGCACTGGCAGAACGACAGCGAGGCCGACGAATAGCGGCAGCGAGCCGATCACGAGCAGCGCCGCCACGATGAGGCCCCATCCGGCCATCGCAACCGGATTCGCCGCGACCGCTCGAAGCGACGTGCGGATCGCGTCGATCGCAGTCGCATGCCTGTCGAGCATCAACGGAAATGACACGACGCTGACGCACAATGCCACAACCGCAAACAGGAAGCCGACACCGCAACCGACGAGGATGAGCGACCACCCTTCCGGTGTCGTCAGCACGCGCGTTGCGAAGTCGGGAATGCTTGCGGCCGCCGCGTGACCGAAGATTGCGACATAGATTGCGTTCGCGGCACCGATCCAGGCCCCGAACAGGACCAGCAGGAGCACGCCGAGTTCTACCATGGCGCCGAACGAAGGTGCGCGCAGCACCTTGAACGCATCCCATGCATCGACCTCCTCGCCGCGCTCGCGACGACGGCTGAGTTCGTAGAGACCGATCGCGGCAAAAGGCCCGACCAAGGCAAAGCCGGCGGCCAGCGGAAACAGTAGCGGCAGCACCGAATAGCCGAGCACCATCCTGAACAGGACGAGACCGAGAACGGGATAAATCACGCACACGACGATCGCGTGACTCGGCATCGCCTGGAAATCCTCCCAACCCAGGCGCAGGGCGTCGGACAGGTCGGACAAGCTGATCTTGCGAATGGGATAGGAGGCCGCTTCGCCGAATACGTGCCGCCTGATGTCGTGGGAGTACAGAGTGGCCATGAACGGACCTCCCGTCCTGAAAATCGCGGTTTCGATAACACGCGCTTTCCAGCCACGCGTGTCCGCCGGATGAGCAGGAAACGCGATGGGTCGAGTACGGTAACCCAGGTTCAGCGAACGAGCCTGGCCGGACGGAACCCGTCGCGACCTGCCTCGCAAGCTTAGCGCGCGCGGGGCAAGGCTGAACTCACGGTTCGGTGAATTGCGCGACCCGATTTGTGCGTTGCATCACCCCTGACGCTGAGCGCACCGGATGCCTGATGCTTTGTCGACCGGCCGGACGATCGGCAACGCCCACGCCCCGTCGGCACGCCGATATGCTCTATTGACGCCGGATTAGGCTGGGACCATTTTAGACACAGACGCCCTTAGCTCCGATGAGATTGATGGTCGCGAGCGTTCCCTTGATTTCGCGACCAGTGGAATGGGCGAAGCAACAGGCCGGCGATGGCATGAATGCCAACCAAGAAAGGCCAGCCATCGCGACAGACATGAGCTCCGCCCTGGATTCGTATCCGTAGCCTTCAGTGGCAAGGATGGATCAGGATGGCTGTCGCACTGATATTGCTTCTGGTCGCGATCGGCTCGGTGCTGTTTCACCTCTACAGCCCGTGGTGGTGGACGCCGATCGCCACGAACTGGGCCTATATCGACCACACCATCAACATCACGTTCTGGATCACGGGCTTTGTTTTCGTCGCGGTCATCGCCTTCATGGCTTACTGCGTCTTCCGCTTTCACCACAAAGAGGGAAGACGGGCCGACTACAATCCGGAAAACAAAAGGCTCGAATGGTGGCTGAGCGTCGGGACCGGCGTCGGCGTCGCGGCCATGCTGGCGCCTGGCCTCGTGGTCTGGCACCAGTTCGTGACGGTGCCTGCGGATGCCACCGAGGTCGAGGTGATGGGGCAGCAATGGCAATGGAGCTTCCGCCTTCCGGGCAAGGATGGGCAATTGGGCACATCCGATGTCCGCAACATCGCTTCCGACAATCCGATGGGACTCAATCGTGACGACCAACACGGGCAGGACGACGTCGTGATCGAGAGCGGCGAGCTGCACCTTCAAGTGGGAAAGCCGGTCAAGGTTCTCCTCCGCTCGGTCGATGTCCTGCACGATTTCTACGTGCCCGAATTCCGGGCCAAGATGGACATGGTTCCAGGCATGGTGACCTATTTCTGGATAAAGCCGATCCGAACCGGAACGTTCGACGTTCTCTGTGCGGAGCTTTGTGGCGCTGCTCACTATCAGATGCGGACCAAGGTCATCATCGACGAAGAGCGTGAATATCATGCTTGGCTGGAGCAACAAAAAACGTTTGCAGAATTGTCGCCGGCAAAAGCCGTCGTGAAGGCGACGTACCAATCCAGCGGCAAGTAGCAAGCTGCCGCCGCCAAGATAGATCGGGTGCATGAGGCCAACGCCTCGCCCCGATGGAAACGACCGAGGAGGTTTCTATGGTCGATATTCCATATGAAGGGATCCCCGGCATTCCGCCTGCCGAAGTACCTGATGTCGAGCTCTATCATCCGCGGAGCTGGTGGACGCGATATGTCTTCTCGCAGGACGCCAAGGTGATCGCCATTCAGTATTCGCTGACGGCCACGGCCATCGGGCTGGTGGCCCTGGTGCTGTCGTGGCTGATGCGGCTGCAACTGGGATTCCCCGGCACCTTCTCCTTCATCGATGCCAACCAGTACCTCCAGTTCATCACCATGCACGGCATGATCATGGTGATCTATCTGCTCACCGCGTTGTTCCTGGGTGGCTTCGGCAACTACCTGATCCCGCTGATGGTCGGCGCCCGGGACATGGTCTTCCCTTATGTGAACATGCTGAGCTACTGGGTCTACCTGCTCGCAGTCCTGGTGCTGGCCTCGGCCTTCTTCGTGCCCGGCGGCCCCACCGGCGCCGGCTGGACGCTATACCCGCCGCAGGCGATCCTCTCCGGAACGCCCGGGCAGGATTGGGGCATCATTCTCATGATGTCGTCCCTGATCCTGTTCATCATCGGCTTCACCATGGGCGGACTGAATTACGTGGTCACGGTGCTCCAGGCGCGCACCCGCGGCATGACGTTGATGCGCTTGCCGCTGACGGTGTGGGGCATTTTCACGGCGACCGTGATGGCGCTCTTGGCATTCCCTGCACTGTTCGTTGCCTCGGTCATGCTGCTGCTCGACCGTCTCTTGGGAACCAGCTTCTTCATGCCTTCGCTCGTCGAGATGGGCACGCTGTCGAAATACGGCGGCGGCAGCCCGCTGCTCTTCCAGCACCTGTTCTGGTTCTTCGGCCATCCCGAAGTCTACATCGTCGCCCTGCCCGCCTTCGGCATCGTCTCCGATCTGATCAGCACGCATGCGCGCAAGAACATCTTCGGTTACCGCATGATGGTCTGGGCGATCGTGGCCATCGGCGCGCTCAGCTTCATCGTATGGGCGCACCACATGTATGTGAGCGGCATGTTCCCGCAATTCGGGTACTTCTTCGCCACCACGACTCTCATCATCGCAATCCCCACCGCGATCAAGGTCTACAACTGGGTGCTGACCCTGTGGCGCGGCGACATCCATCTCACGGTGCCGATGCTGTTCGCCCTCGGCTTCATCATCACCTTTGTGAACGGCGGGCTCACCGGCCTCTTCCTCGGCAACGTCGTCGTGGACGTGCCCCTCTCGGACACCATGTTCGTGGTCGCGCATTTCCACATGGTGATGGGCGTGGCGCCGATCATGGTCGTGCTCGGCGCGATCTATCATTGGTACCCCAAGGTCACGGGGCGCATGCTGAACGAGGCCCTGGGCAAGTTTCACTTCTGGGTCACCTTCCTCGGCGCCTACCTGATCTTCTTCCCCATGCACTATCTTGGACTGCTCGGGGTTCCGCGCCGCTATTTCGAACTCGGAGATGCGGCATTCATCCCGTCCTCGGCCCATTCACTGAACGCGTTCATCTCCGTGGTGGCCTTGACCGTCGGCTTCAGCCAGATGGTGTTCCTGTTCAACCTTGCCTGGAGCTTGTTCAAAGGTGAGGCCTCGGGCGGCAATCCGTGGCGGGCGACGACGCTGGAATGGCAGACGCCGGAGACGCCTCCAGGGCACGGCAATTGGGGCAAGGAGCTCCCGGTCGTGTACCGCTGGGCCTATGACTACAGTGTCCCCGGCGCCGCGGAGGACTTCATTCCGCAGAACCGGCCGCCGCACGCGACGCAGCGCGTTCAGGGAGCTGCTTCGTGAGCGCCATCATCCTGTTCCTGGCTGTGCTTGCGGTGATCGCCGGATGGTGGCTGTCGCAGCAGCGGCTGACGGCCAAGCCATGGCTGGAGGAAGGCCCGATCGGTGACTTCCCCGGCGGCGATGCCATGACCTGGCCGGCAGCGAAGGTCGGACTTGGCGTGTTTCTCGCCGTCGCGAGCACATTATTCGTCCTCTTCATCAGCGCCTACTCGATGCGCATGAGCGTGGTGGACTGGCGGCCGCTGCCGATACCGCGACTGCTGTGGGTCAACACCGGCGTCCTGGTCCTGAGCAGTGTCGCGCTGCAATGGTCGTACGTGGCCGCGCGCCGAGACGATGCTGAAGGCGTCATGATCGGCCTGCTCGCTGGCGGAGCATCTGCCGTGATCTTCCTTGCCGGACAGCTCCTGGCCTGGCAACGGCTCGGGGCTGCCGGATATTTCGTGGCGTCCAATCCGGCGAATTCCTTCTTCTACCTGTTGACCGCAGTGCACGGGCTACATCTGACGGGCGGTCTGGTGGCCTTGGGCCGAACCTCAGCCAAGATGTGGCGCGGTGCCGAGATCGCCGACATGCGCTTGAGCGTAGAGCTGTGCGCCATCTACTGGCACTTCCTGCTGCTGGTCTGGCTCGTCCTGCTCGGCCTTCTCACGGGCTGGACCGACGATTTCGTCAACATCTGCCGCCAATTGCTGAGCTAGGGAGGCGAGACCAGATGGCTCAGACCATGCTGACAAATCCGGGCCAATCGCCTGCGCGGCTTGAAGGCTGGCGCGGCATCGCCGCCGACTGGGCGTCCGATCAGCGCGCCTTCAAGAACGTGTCCTGGGGCAAGGCCATGATGTGGATCTTCCTCCTCAGCGACACCTTCATATTCAGTTGCTTCCTGCTCTCCTACATGACGGCGCGGATGTCGACGACCGTGCCCTGGCCCAATCCCAGCGAGGTCTTCGCTCTCAACATCGCTGGCAGGCACATTCCGCTGATCCTGATCGCCATCATGACGTTTATCCTGATCAGCAGCAGCGGCACGATGGCGATGGCCGTCAATTTCGGCTACCGCCGCGATCGCGTCAGAACCGCGGCCTTGATGCTGGCCACGGCAGCTTTCGGCGCAACCTTCGTCGGAATGCAGGCCTTCGAATGGACCAAGCTGATCATGGAGGGCGTCCGGCCCTGGGGCAATCCATGGGGTGCCCCGCAGTTTGGTGCGAGCTTCTTCATGATCACCGGGTTTCACGGCACCCATGTGACGATCGGTGTGATCTTCCTGATCGCCATTGCGCGGAAGGTCTTTCGCGGCGACTTCGACGTCGAGAGGCGCGGCTTCTTCACGAGCCGCAAGGGGTATTACGAGATCGTCGAGATCATGGGCCTGTACTGGCACTTCGTCGATCTTGTGTGGGTGTTCATCTTTGCATTCTTCTATCTTTGGTGAGGTCGGCGCATGACAAACGCGGCGGTACACATGGAAGGACAGCTTCACGCTCCGGTGCATAGCGCAATCGCAACGGGAGCCGTTCACGCCAAGGGTCAACAGCACCCGATCAAGCTCTACCTCGTGGTCTGGGGCTGGTTGTTCGTCCTCAGCACGTGCTCCTACCTCGTCGATTATTTTGGCCTACATGGCTATCTCAGATGGTCGCTGATCCTGCTGTTCATGGTGTTGAAGGCCGGCTTGATCGTCGCCGTCTTCATGCACATGGCCTGGGAGCGACTGGCCCTGGCCTATGCCATCCTGCTGCCGCCGGTCGCGGTATTGGTATTCGTGTCGATCATGGTGCTCGAATCCGAATACACTCACTTCCTTCGGGTGCTCTTCTTCGCAAGCCCGTCGTAGCGGCAATCTGAGTTCTCACTGTCATGCCCCGCGAAGGCGGGGCATCCAGTACTCCGCGGGAGAAGTCGGTTTCTACAATGTCCACCGCGGAGTATTGTAGCGAGACTGCCCGTCTCTCTCCGATGCTAACCCTCGAACGCGTCAATCGAAGCGCGGCTGCCGCGCGAGACCAGCGTCTCGTCGGGCACCGGCAACGGCTCGCCCTTGTCACGAAAGCGGTTGGTGATGGGATAGCGGCGGTCGCGGCCGAAATTCTTAGGTGTCACCTTCACGCCGGGTGCGGCTTGGCGGCGCTTGTATTCGGCTACGTTGAGGAGATGGTCGATGCGGGTGACGGTCTCGCGGTCGAAGCCGGCCGCGATGATTTGATCAAGCGGCTCCTCGCGTTCGACCAGACGTTCCAGGATGGCATCGAGCACGTCGTAAGGCGGCAGCGAGTCCTCATCCCGCTGGTTCTCGCGCAACTCCGCGGTCGGCGGCCGCGTGATGATATCGGGCGGAATGATCTCGCCAACCGGCCCGAGCGCGCCTTCCGGCTTCCAGGAATTGCGCAGTGCCGCCAGCCGAAACACCTGCGTCTTATAGATGTCCTTGATCGGATTGAAGCCGCCATTCATGTCGCCATAGAGCGTGGCGTAGCCGACCGACATTTCGGACTTGTTGCCTGTCGTCACCACCATCAAGCCGGTCTTGTTGGAGATCGCCATCAAGAGCGTGCCGCGGGTGCGAGCCTGGAGATTCTCCTCGGTGATGTCAGGCGGCAGGTTCTTGAAGATGCCGGACAGGATGGTGTCGAACCCGTTGACGGCTTCCGCGATCGGCAAAACCTCGTAGCGGATGCCGAGGTGGCCTGCGAGCTCGCCGGCATCCGCAACCGAGTGTGCTGCGGTGTAGCGATAAGGCAGCATCACGCCATGCACCTGATCGGCGCCGAGCGCATCGACCGCGATCGCGGCGCACAGCGCGGAATCGATGCCGCCGGAGATACCAAGCAGCACGCCCGGAAAGCCATTCTTGGCGACGTAATCGCGGAGGCCCAGCACGCAGGCGGCGTAATCGGCCTTGTCACCTTCGGGCTGCGCGGCGATCGGACCCGCGCAGCGCCAGTCGTCACCATTTCTGGTGAAGCGCAGCGTGACGATGCTCTCTTCGAACGCCGGCAGTTGCGCCGCGAGTGAGAGGTCCCCGTTGAGCACGAAGGAGGCGCCGTCGAACACCAGCTCGTCCTGGCCGCAGACCTGATTGAGATAGACCAGCGGCAGCCCGCTTTCGGTGACCCGCGCCACCGCGACCGACAAGCGCACGTCGTTCTTGTCGCGGGCGTAAGGCGAGCCGTTCGGCACCAGGATGATCTCGGCGCCAGTCTCCGCCAGCGTCTCGACCACGTTCTCGTAGTCCTCGGACTCCTCCAGCCAGATGTCCTCGCAGATTGGCACGCCGATGCGCACGCCGCGCACCGTCACAGGGCCGGCGGCAGGGCCCTGCGAAAACAGCCGCTTCTCGTCGAACACGCCGTAATTCGGCAGATTGCACTTGAAGCGCAGCGCGGAGATACGGCCGCCCTCGAGAAGCGCACAGGCATTGTAAAGCCTGCCCTCCTCGACCCAGGGCGTGCCGACCAGCATCGCCGGACCACCATCCGCCGTCTCGCGCGCGAGCGCCTCGATCGCCGCGCGGCAGGCGGCCTGGAACGCGGGCTTCTGCACCAGGTCCTCCGGCGGATAGCCGGCGATGAACAATTCCGGAAACAGCACGAGATCGGCGCCGTCGGTGGCGGCTCGGGCGCGCGCCGAGCGCGCCTTGGCCGCGTTGCCTTCGATATCGCCCACGGTCGGATTGAGCTGGGCGAGCGTGACCGCGAATGCGTTGAGACGTTCGGTCATGGCGCGCTCGCTGTCACCTCTCCCGAAGGGAGAGGTCGGATTGCACCTGGCGATGCGAAGCATCGTCCAGGGCAATCCGGGTGAGGGGTTGCGGTCTCTCGTGGGACCTGATCCCCCTCACCCGATTTACGCTCGACGATGCTGCGCATCGCGAGACGCAAATCGACCTCTCCCCGTTGGGGAGAGGTGAAGGAGGAGCCTCGGATTCCCACGCTCAATGGATATTCTCCGGGCTAGACGAAACCCAACCGCTCGATGAGCGCAAAGATCCAGAACGCGCCGGCCATCAGCAGCGCAACGCCAACTGCGGCCGAGCCCATGTCCTTGACCCGCCCGATCTGCTTGTCGTGGTCCATGGTGAGGCGGTCGGCGAGTTTTTCGATCGCGGTGTTGAGCAGCTCGACCACCAGCACGAACGCGACCGCACAAACCAGCTCGACCGCGCGCATCGCGGTCGCCCCGATGAACCAGGCCAGCGGCAGCGACAGCAGGAGCGCAAAAATCTCCTCGCGGACGGCCTGCTCCGATCGAAACGCAAAGGCCAGACCGTTCCGGGAATTGATCGTGGCCTTCCAGATCCGCAGCAAGATCTTAGAGCCCCGCTGCGGCCGGCATCGGCTTGGTCTTGCCGGCGCGTTCCTGCTTCAGCAGCTCGGCGATCAGGAAAGCCATGTCGATGGATTGCTCGGCGTTGAGACGGGGATCGCAGACCGTGTGGTAGCGGTCGTTGAGATCCTCGTCGGTGATGGCGCGGGCGCCACCGAGGCATTCGGTGACGTCCTGGCCGGTCATCTCCAGATGCACGCCGCCGGCATGGGTGCCTTCGGCGCCGTGGATCGCGAAGAACGATTTCACCTCGGACAGGATGCGGTCGAAGGGGCGCGTCTTGTAGCCTGACGTCGAGGTGATGGTGTTGCCGTGCATGGGATCGCACGACCAGACCACAACCTTGCCTTCGCGCTGCACGGCGCGGATCATGTTGGGCAGATGCTCGCCGACCTTGTCGGCGCCGAAGCGGCCGATCAGCGTCAGCCGGCCGGGCTCGTTGTCGGGGTTGAGCACGTCGATCAGCTTGAGCAATTCGTCGGGCTTGAGCGACGGGCCGCATTTGAGCCCGATCGGGTTCTTGATGCCGCGGAAATATTCGATATGGCCGTGATCGAGCTGGCGGGTGCGGTCGCCGATCCAGATCATGTGGCCCGAGGTCGCGTACCAGTCGCCGGTGGTGGAATCGACGCGGGTCAGGGCCTGCTCGTAGCCGAGCAGCAGCGCCTCGTGGCTGGTGTAGAAATCGG
Organism: Bradyrhizobium sp. Rc2d; assembly: GCF_900099855.1. NCBI lineage: Bacteria > Pseudomonadati > Pseudomonadota > Alphaproteobacteria > Hyphomicrobiales > Nitrobacteraceae > Bradyrhizobium > Bradyrhizobium sp. Rc2d. The sequence continues at coordinate 141,301 of NZ_FNCU01000015.1, forward strand.
TGGCGCGCAGCTCGGGGTGGGCCTCGAGGTCGAGGCCACAGGCGCGCATGAAATTCAGCGCGTCCGAGATGCGGTCGGCCAATTCCTTGTAGCGGCGGGACTGCGGGCTATCCTTCAGGAAGCCGAGCATCCATTGGTGCACGCTGCCGAGATTGGCGTAGCCGCCGGTGGCGAAGGCGCGGAGCAGGTTCAGCGTCGCGGCCGACTGGCGATAGGCCATCAGCTGGCGCTGCGGATCCGGCACGCGCGCTTCCTTGGTGAAGGCGATGTCGTTGACGATGTCGCCGCGATAGCTCGGCAGCTCGACGCCGCTCACCTTCTCGGTCGGCGACGACCGCGGCTTTGCGAACTGACCGGCGATGCGGCCGACTTTCACCACGGGGACGGCGCCGGCGTAAGTGAGCACCACCGCCATCTGAAGCAGCACGCGGAAGAAGTCGCGGATGTTGTTGGCGCCATGCTCGGCAAAGCTCTCGGCGCAGTCGCCGCCCTGGAGCAGGAAGGCCTCGCCGGCCGCAACCCGCGCCAGGGCCTTCTTCAGATTGCGTGCCTCGCCGGCGAAGACCAGCGGCGGAAAGGTCGCAAGCTGCGCCTCGACGTCGGCCAAAGCCTTGGCGTCGGGATAATCGGGCACCTGTAGCACCGGCTTGCTGCGCCAGGACTCGGGCGTCCACCGCTCGGACATCGCAATCTCTCCGTGAAGCAAAAAAGTGCAACCTGATCTGTGGGTTGCGAGGGCCGCCTTATACACAGGCTAGCCCCGCCCCGCCAGTTGTAAATCCATTCCGCATTGCAAACCCTTGCGGGCAAAGCCAAATTCGCATTTGCTGGGAACGGCAAGGAAACTGGTAAGTAAACCGGCAGGACACCTTCTGCCCATGGACGCCGCACTGGACGACGTTTTCATCGACGAGATCAGCTTCCCGGCGACCGACGGGTATGCCTTGACCGGCACCCTGTTTCTGCCGCGCGGCGCCAAGCGCCATGCCGTGCTGATCAACTCCGCCACCGCCGTCCCGCGAAAAATCTACCGCGGCTTCGCCTCCTATCTCGCCCATCGCGGCTGCGCCGTCCTGACCTACGACTATCGCGGCATCGGCGATTCCCGGCTGCCGGTGGTCGGCTACAACCGGCCGAAATCGCTGGTCGGCTTCAAGGCCTCGATGTCCGACTGGGCCGCTCTCGACGTCACCGCCGCGGTGCGCTGGATGCGCGAGCGCTACCACACCCTGCCCCTTGCCTATGTCGGCCATTCCTTCGGCGGCCAGGCGCTCGGACTGATCGCCAACAACACGGACATCTCGCGCGCCGCCTTCGTGGCTTCGCAGGCGGCGACCTGGCGGCTGATGACCTCGCCGGAGAAATATCGCGTCTTCGCCTTCATGAATTTTGTCGGCGTGCCGCTGGTCCACGCGATGGGCTACGCGCCCGGCTGGGTCGGCATTGGCGAGGACTTGCCCAAGGGCGTTTTCCTGCAATGGGCCCAGTGGGTCTCGAGCCCCCGCTATCTCTTCGATTCACGGCTGCCGGCGCTGGAGAACTTTGCGAGGTTCAAGGGCGAATTGCGCGCGCTGTGCTTCTCGGACGATCCCTGGGCGACGCGCCCCGCGGTCGAGTTGCTCACGAGCGGGTTCACCGCGATCAAGCCGGAGGTGTTGACGGTCAAACCGTCCGACGTCGGCGCCAAGGCCATCGGCCATTTCGGCTTCTTCCGCCCCGATCACCGCAATACGCTGTGGCGCGGCGTCGCCGAATGGATCCAGGGCGAGTGAGGGTGCGCTGAAGCCGGGCTGAATCAATGCGAGCCGAGGGTTCACCTCTCCCGTAGGGAGAGGTCGGATCGCATCGTGATCCGGGTGAGGGGTTATAGTCTCACCGAATGCTGCGGCCCCTCACCCGGATTGCACTGGACGATGCTTCGCATCGCCAGGTGCAATCCGACCTCTCCCCGCCGGGGAGAGGTGGACCCCGAACAAACGACGGGCGTACTTCCAACCTTCACTAACGGATGATCGTCGTCAGCGACGAGTAACGCCTGTTCGGCCTGGCTTCGCCCGGCGCAAATTGCGCAAATGCGTCGCTGACACGCACCGCCGGCGGCGTATCGCTCGCAAAGCGAAATTCCTTCGGCCGCGGCGCGTAGAAGCTGGCGCGGAAATAGGCGTCGTCGAAGCGTGCCTCGCCGACCCCGAACAATGCGTCGCAGACGAACAGGAGCGCGTACACCCCTGCGACCGCAGCGACGATCTCCCTGAGAATAGACATGCGGATGCCCTGCCCTTTTGCCGGCAGGATGCACGCGGGTTCCAAAGTCGAGGTTTAAGGCCGCACGTTTCTTGTGCGCAGGGTTTGCCGCTGCTGTGCGGATTGCAGACAATTTTATCGATCCGGAAAAGAGAGCCCGCCTGATCGCGCGATCAGGCGGGCTCCAGGCTTCGCCGCTCGGGAGGTATCAGACGGCCAGGTCCATCAGCCGTGGCGCGCCTCCTTGCGATGGCCGCTCTCGCTGAGGCGGTCGACCCAGGCGATGCCGATCGCCGAGATGATGAAGGTCAGGTGGATCAGCACCTGCCACATCACGCCGCTCTCGGTGAAATTGCTGCGCGTCGTGCCGAGATTGCCCGCCTCTATGAAGGTCCTGAGCAGCGAGATCGAGGAGATGCCGATGATCGCCATCGCCAGCTTGATCTTGAGCACGCTGGCATTGACGTGGCTCAGCCATTCCGGCTCGTCGGGATGACCGGTCAGGTTCAGCCGGGAGACGAAGGTCTCGTATCCGCCGACGATCACCATCACCAGCAGGTTCGAGATCATGACGACGTCGATCAGCCCGAGCACGACCAGCATGATCTGCTGCTCACTGGCGTCGAACGAGTGCGCGACCAGGTGCCAGAGCTCTTTCAGGAACAGCAGCACATAAACGCCCTGCGCGATGATCAGGCCGACATAGAGCGGCACTTGCAGCCAGCGCGAGCCAAAGATGAGCTGCGCAAACGGACCGATCTGCGGCGCTGGCGCGGAATGCGCCGAAAGTGCTTTGGTTTCAGACGTCATTGATCACTCCGGAGTGAGACAGGGAATGCGCCTCAGAGACTCGCGATGACAGGCGCGAGCTCGAGCGAGCCGCGATAGATCATCTCGAAGGCGACGTAAACGATGATGGCGAGACCGACATAGGCGATCCAGCGCTGCTTCTGCAGCACGCGGCCGAGCAGGTCGGCGGCAACGCCCATCATCGCCACCGACAATAGCAGGCCGAACGCAAGGATGTAGGGATGCTCGCGCGCGGCGCCCGCGACCGCGAGCACGTTGTCGAGCGACATCGAGACGTCGGCGGCGACGATTTGCAAGGCAGCCTGCCCGAAAGTCTTATGCGGCGCAGCTGCGTCGCTCGCGCCGCCGCCATGGCTGAACGCAAGCTGACGCGAATGCGCGGCCCGCTCGCGCAGCTCGCGCCACATCTTCCAGCAGACCCAGAGCAGCAGCACGCCGCCGGCGAGCAGGAGGCCGATCACTTGCAGCAGCTGGGTCGCAACGCCGGCGAAGACGATGCGGAGCGCAGTAGCGGCGACGATGCCGACCACGATGGCGCGCCGGCGCTGCTCGGCCGGCAGCCCTGCCGCGGCAAGGCCGATGACGACGGCGTTGTCGCCGGCCAGCACGAGGTCGATCAGGACGACCTGGAGCAGCGCGGCCAGCGCCTCGGTGGTGATGAGTTCAGTCATGATCGATCATGTTTCGATGCGGACGGATCGAGCCATTGCGGCTTCTTCCGCTCGACCCAGTCCAGGACTTTCGAACGTGAGGAGCGCAACGCGGGCACGTCCTCCGCAAGCAGCGCGAGGCCGAGTGGCAGCATCCAGACACCCAGTATCGGCAGGAAGGAGAACACGCCGCCGACGACGAGCAGCGCGCCCGAGGGGATCCTGACCCAGCGGCTCGACGGCTTGAGCAGATAGGTGACGGTGTCGCCCACGCGCGGCGGCAGGCAATTGACGAGTTTGTCGAGGCGCGGGTCGCCGCCGGCCATCTGGCTGGCAGCGTCCTCGGCTCCCGTCGTACGCTGGTCCGAGGCAGTGGTCATGCTCATTCCTCGGCGGCGGCGCGGGCCGCGGCCGGTACGACCCGCTTTGCGCGCGGCAGCGCCAGCGTCAGCAAGCGCAACAGCTTGATCGCCTGCACCTCATGGGGATGGACGTCTTCGTCAGCGGCCGCGACGCGCTCCGACAACTCCATCAGATGAGACGACAGCGGCATGTCCGATACCGGCCGCAGCGTCTCGATCACGACGTTGGCAAAATCCGGCTCCTCGAGTCGTTCGGCGAGTGCGTCGAACATCGCAAGCAGCCTTTCGTCGTCGATATGAGGCGCCAATCCGCGATCCCGGATGAAGCGGATCACCTCGTCGCGCTCGACCGGCGAAACGCGCCGGTCGGCCACGGCGACCAGCGCGCCGGCAATGACCAGCGCCGCCGCAGCCTGCTCGTTCAGGCTGGACGGATCCGCGATCTCGATCTCGTTCGGATTTGAATGCTTGGCGTCAGACATCGTTGCTCCTCGATCTTGCGAAATGGCCGCACGGAGCTGCGATGGAGCGACTGGTCGGAGAGAACCGAAGAAGGCCCGACGATCGGCCGATCCATCGCATTCGCGCGGGACAGGTCATCCGACATCACGAGGTTTGCCGACATCGTCGGCGTCCTCGCCAGAGGGGCCCGGATTCTTGTTTACCGACACATAAAGACCGGTCTGTCGGAATCAAGGCGATGCGACTGCGACCAGCCGCCGCATCGGTTCCATGGTGCGGGACCGTGTCCCGGACGCGTTGCAACGCCTTAGGCGTCGCTGCGCTGAGCCGGCCCCAGAAGGCCACGCGTTCGCTGCCGCATGGGCCCCGGCTCAGCAGCGCACCGCGAAGGGGCGCTCGCTGCGTCCGGGGCACGAGACCAATAGCTGGGTCCGCTGCCCCAACCCCGTCATTGCAAGCGCAGCGAAGCAATCCAGAATCCCTCCGCGGAATGACTCTGGATTGCCTCGCGGAGCCTGTCATCGGGCCGCGCGTCGCGCGGACCGTTGGCTCGCAATGACGGTGGGTGGGATATACAACGCACTTCGCACTGATCCTTCCTGGCTGGACGATCTAGATGAAAACCACTCCCGCCCGCCGCGCCGACCGCATGGGCGCGCGCCAGATCTACGAAGCGCTGCGCGATCAGATCATGTCGCTCGTGTACGGCACCGACGGGCTGCTGCCGTCCTCGCGTGCGCTTGCCGACGAGATGGGCGTGGCGCGCTCGACCGTGACCGTCGCCTACGAACAGCTTGCGGCCGAGGGCTTCATCGAGACGCGCCATGGCGCGCGGCCGCGCGTTGCCCGCGCCGTGGTCCAACGCGGGCGCACGCGCGTCGCATCCCGGCCGTCGGCGCGACGCGCGCACCTGTCAGCATTCGGCGAGCGGCTGCGGCAGGACCCGCCGCGCTGGACCGAACCGCCGCGCGGGCTCGTCGCGAACTTCCGCTATGGCGAGTTGTCGCCGTCGGACTTTCCGGTGCTGGCATGGAAGAAGGCTATGGCCGCGGCAGTGGCGCGCAAGCCCGAACGGCTGGCCTATGACAATCCCTCCGGCTCGCTGCGGCTGCGGACCGCGCTTCAGGGCTATCTATGGCGGTCGCGCAGCGTCCGCTGCGAGGTCGACCAGATCGTCGTCGTGAACGGCTCGCAGCAGGGCCTCGACATCTGCGCCCGCCTGCTGCTCGATGCCGGTGACCGCTTCCTCATGGAGGATCCCGGCTATCAGATGGCACGGCACACATTTGCGGCGACCGGCGCGGAAGCTGTGCCGATTCCAGTCGATGCAGACGGACTGGAGACGGCCAGGATCGGCGATATCGAAGCCCGCCTCGCCTATGTGACGCCGTCGCATCAATATCCGCTCGGCGCAGTCATGCCGATCGGGCGCCGGCACCAATTGCTCGCCTGGGCGCGGAAGGCAGATGCTTATGTGATCGAGGACGATTACGACAGCGAGTACCGCTACGATACCAAGCCGATCCCGCCACTGCACGCGCTGGAGGGCAGCGACAACGTGATCTATCTCGGGACCATTTCCAAGACGCTGTCCCCGACCTTGCGGATCGGCTATCTCGTCGTGCCCGCAGGGCTGCGCTCCCTGTTCGCCGCCGCCAAGCAAATCATGGACCGGCATACGCCGCTCTTTGAACAAGATGCCCTCGCCGCGATGCTCGAAAGCGGCACGTATGACAGACACGTCAGGCGCGTGCGCCGGCGCAACGCCGAACGCCAGCAGGCGCTGCTCGACGCACTTCGCCGGCGATTCGGAGATCGCGTCCGGATCGAAGGTACGGCCGCCGGGCTGCATGTGGTGGCGTGGTTCGATCATCTCCCACACAAGCGCGAGGATGCGTTGATCAGGACGGCTCACGCAAAGGGCGTCGGCATCTATCCCGTCTCCGCCTTGTTCGACGAGCGTTCGGCGAGCCGCGGTCGATCGCGCCGGGCCGTCGGCCTCGTCATGGGCTATTCGGCGCTGGAGGTCGCGCAGATCGAACGGGGCTGCAGGCTTCTTGCCCAGGCGGTCGACCAACTGGACTGATGAAATTGTTTAAAACTGGCAGTTTATTACAGGCCAGATTGAACCTATCTCCGGACCAAGAACGGAGACACGCCATGTACATCCCCCCGGCCTTCAAGGACGACGACATCGAGAGCATCCGGGCGACCATCCACGGCGCACGCCTTGCCAGCCTGGTGACGGCCACCGCCGGGGGCCCGGTCGCGACCCCGCTGCCGCTCTTCCTTGACGAGAGCGAAGGCGAGCGGGGCGTCCTGTACGGGCATATGGCGCGAGCGAACCCGCAATGGCAGTTGCCGCCGATCGGGCATGCGCTGGCCATCTTCGACGGTCCCGACGCCTATGTGACGCCGTCGTGGTACGCGACCAAGCAGGAGACCGGAAAGGTCGTGCCGACCTGGAATTACCTCGCCGTGCACGCCTATGGTCCGGTCGAATTCTTCCAGGAGCCGGAACGCCTGCTCGACGCGGTGACGCGGCTGACGGCCAGGCACGAGGGCACGCGCGCAAAGCCGTGGGCCGTCAGTGACGCCCCCGCCGATTTCATCGCCGCACAATTGCGCGGGATCGTCGGCGTGCGCATTCCGGTCGTGCGGTTCGAAGGCAAGCGCAAGATGAGTCAGAATCGCCCCGAGGCCGATCGCGTCGGCGTCGCGCAAGGTCTTGCGACGAGCGACAACCCGCTTGATCGCGAGGTCGCGCCGCTGATCCCGCTTCCGGTCTGAGGGGCCCAACGGGCGCGGTGCTCTGTCGCGGTCCGCTTCGCGCAAAACAAGCCTTCATAGCGCCCGCGCAAGCTTCGTTCACGACAATGCCGGTCGTGAACTTGACGATCTCGGAGGAAAGCATGAATCGCGTCACATCCTGCGCCGGCTGCGGACATGGGCTCGTTCCGATGCTTTCGGCCAAAGGCCACGCGGAGCTCAGCTGCCTCTGGTGCGAACTCATCGACGCGCGCGCGGCGGACATGGCGAAATGGGCGAACAGCCCGTCCGGCAAGCCCGAACGGGCGGTCCGTCAGTCGTTCGAATGAGCACTCGTCCGAGTCAGACCCTCGCCACGCGTTGTAGGGGCACGCCGTCGGAGTTCAGGGAAAGGGCAGTCGCGGACTTCGGCGGCCGGCGCCGTCGCACGTAGAGGCAATTGACGAGGATCGGCTCGTCATCGCCGAGCGTTGTACGCTCCTTGACGAGCAAGCTCATGACCGAACGCATCTTGAGGATTTCCTGCGCGACGAAGCTGCAGTCCTCGTCCCGGTCAACTTGCTCACGCATGATGGCTTCGGCCTCGAGCATGCTGACACGAAGCGCTCGAATGGTTCTGCGGATTTCGTTGATGCGGTTGTCCATCGCTGCCTCCCATCATGGTTGCAGCATAAGAACAAAACATGAACAAAACGTCAAGGCCTCAAAACGTCAAGGCCTCAAAACCGCTAAGGCCACGGACGAACGCTACTCCGCCGCCTGACGCACGTAGCGTGCGGTCGGCGTGCGCATGGTGACGAGCTCTTCGGCCGCGGTTGGATGCAGCGCGATCGTGGCGTCAAAATCGGCCTTGGTCGCCTTCATCTTCACGGCGATCGCGACCGCCTGGGTGATCTCGGCGGCGGCATCGCCGACGATGTGGCAGCCCAGCACGCGGTCAGTGGCCCCGTCGACGACGAGCTTCATCAGCACGCGCGTGTCGCGGCCCGACATCGTCGCCTTGATGGGGCGGAACGTCGTCTTGTAGATGTCGACGTGGCTGTACTGCGCCCGCGCCTCGGTTTCGGTGAGGCCGACGGTGCCGACCTCCGGCTGCGAGAACACGGCGGTCGGAATGTTGGCGTGATCGACCCTGACCTCGCGCTTGCCGAACACGGTGTCGGCGAAGGCATTGCCCTCGCGGATCGCGACCGGCGTCAGGTTGAAGCGGTGGGTGACGTCGCCGATCGCATAGATGCTGTCGACCGAGCTCTTCGAGAAATGATCGACCGCGATGCCGCCATTCCTCGGATTGATGACGACGCCGGCATTCTCCAGCCCGAGATTGGCGACGTTGGGATGGCGGCCGATCGCGAACATCACCTGCTCGGAGGCGAGGCTCGATCCGTTCGACAGATGTGTGGTGAATTCCTCGCCGTGGCGGTCGACCTTGGTCACGGTGCAGCCGGTGAGGATGGTGATGCCCTGCTTCTCCATCTCGGCACGAACATGGGTCCGAACATCCTCGTCAAAACCGCGAAGGATGTTGTCGCCGCGATAGATCACGGTGACGTCGGAGCCGAAGCCGGCGAAGATGCCGGCGAATTCCAGCGCAATATAGCCGCCGCCCTGGATCACGATCCGCTTCGGCAGCCTCGCAAGATGGAACGCCTCGTTGGAGGAGATCACGTGCTCGATGCCGGGAATTGCTGCGCCGTGGTTCGGCGCGCCGCCGGTGGCGATCAGGATGTATTTCGCCGTGATCTTCCTGTCGTTCTCGAGCAGGCGGATGGTGTGCGCGTCCTCGATCACCGCGCGGCTTTTGACGACCTGCGCGCCCGACTTCTCGACGTTTGCGGTGTAGGCCGCCTCCAGCCGCGCGATCTCCTTGTCCTTGTTGGCGATCAGCGTCGGCCAGTCGAAGCTGGCGGGCGGGACGGTCCAGCCGAAGCCGGCGGCGTCCTCGAGCTCGTGACGGACATGCGAGCCGATCACGAACAGCTTCTTCGGCACGCAGCCGCGGATCACGCAGGTGCCGCCCATGCGGTACTCTTCCGCGATCGTCACGCGGGCGCCGTGACCGGCCGCGATGCGGGCGGCACGCACGCCGCCCGAGCCGCCACCGATGACGAAGAGGTCGACGTCGAATTCAGCCATTGTCCACTCCGACCCCTTTCAGCGATCTCTGATCAGATAGTATCGATCAGATCTCCTTGCCACGCTTGCGCATCTCGGCGCGGAAGGCTCCCATCACGGTTTCGGAGAAGTTCTGGGCCCAGGAGTTCATGAAGGCCATGCTCAGCCCGATGGCGCGAGGCTCGGCCTCGATCAGCTTCTTACCCAGCGGCGACTTGTAGAAGGTGACGAGGTCCTTCAGCTCCTGCTCGGTGAACTCGCTGGCATAGATCTGCGCCATGCCTTCACCGATCTCGTTCTGGCGGCCGGCGAGCTGCTGGGCCACGATCGGCGCGACCTCGTTGAGGTCCTTCTGGTAGTTGAGGTTCTGCTGCGTCAGCGCGATCTTGGTCTTCTCGACGAGGCCGGGCACGGCGCCTTGATACATCGCGGTCGCGTTCTTGATCTGCAGGATCTCCCTGGCCGCGGCAATCGCCGCCGGCGAGGCCTTCGGCTGGGCCGGCGCCGCAGCCTTAGGCGCGCCCTGCTGGGCCACAGCCGGGGCGACCGAGAGGGCCAGCCCCACAGCAAGGGTCGCGGCCGGCAACAATTTCAAAACGCTCTTCATTCCTAGTCTCCTTAGGGCTTTCGCCGTTCAATCACGCGGATTCCCTCGCCGCCCGCCAGAACGGCCGAGCTGGCCAGGCCGATGAACAGGCCATGCTCGACCACACCGGGGATGGCGCTCAACGCCTTGGCGAGACTGGGTGGATCCACAATACGTCCGAGCTGGGCATCGACGATCCAGTGGCCGCCGTCGGTGACGAAAACGTGGCCGTCCTTGGCCTTGCGGACCGCCATTTGCCCGGAAACGCCGCAGTCAGCAAATGCCTTTTCGATCGCGCGGCGCGTCGCCCCAAGCCCGAACGGGATGACCTCGACCGGCAGCGGAAACTTGCCGAGCGTCGGCACCCATTTGCTGTCGTCGGCAATCACGATCATGCGATCCGAGGCGGCCGCCACGATCTTCTCGCGCAGCAGTGCACCGCCACCGCCTTTGATGAGGTTGAGCTCGGGATCGATCTCGTCGGCGCCGTCGACGGTGATGTCGAGATGGTCGATCTCATCCAGCGTGGTCAGCGGCACGCCGCAACGCTCCGCATCAGCGCGCGTAGCTTCGGAGGTCGGCACGCCGATCACCTTGAGCCCGGCGGCAACGCGCTCGCCGAGCAGCTCGACGAAATGTTTTGCAGTCGAGCCGGTGCCGAGCCCGAGCTGCATGCCGTCGCGCACTTCCTCGAGGGCGCGCGCTGCAGCCTGCCGCTTCAACTGGTCCATGTTCACGTTTGCGCCCGCCTTTGGATCGAGAATGTGCCGCCGGGTGTAGCCGGTTGCGGCGGCCTATGTAGCCTCGTTTTTCCCCGGAGAACAGGGTCTGGGAACAGGTCTATAAGCGGATATTATGGTCCCGCCCCTTGCTTCGATACGACCGCGCCGGTAGCGCTTCGCCCATGACCTCCCCTCACACCATCGTCTTCGATCTCGACGGCACGCTTGTGGATACGGCGCCCGACCTGATCACCGCGTTAAATCACGTGCTCGACCGCGAAGGGCTGCCGCCCGTGCCGATGGCCTCGGCCCGCAACATGATCGGCGCCGGCGCCCGCAAGCTGATCGAACGGGGCCTGGAGGCCGAGGGTCGCACCGTCACCCCCGCAGACATGGACCGGATGACCGCCGATTTCATCGCCTATTATGCCGACCATATCGCGGTCGAATCCCGCCCATTCGAGGGACTCGAGGCCGCGCTCGACCATTTTGCCGCGCAGGGCCATCGCCTTGCGGTCTGCACCAACAAGCTGGAATGGTTGTCGCAGCGGCTTTTGGACCAGCTCGACCTCAGTCGCCGCTTCGCGGCGATCTGCGGCGCCGATACGTTCGGCGTCCAGAAGCCCGATCCGACCATTTTCCGCGAGACCGTGGCCCGCGCCGGCGGAGAGGTCAAAGCCTCCATCATGGTCGGTGACGCCGGAACCGATGTTGGCGTCGCCCGGCGGGCCGGCGTGCCCGTCATCGGGGTCAGCTTCGGCTATACGGACGTGCCGATCGCCGAACTGAAGCCGGACCGGCTGATACATCACATGCGCGACCTGCCCGCCGCAGCGCACAGCCTGATGAATACCCGGACTCCCGCAAGCCACTGATTAAGCTATATTATTCCGCAGAACCCCGCATTAACCATCTATTACCTATGCGCAGCCCGCCGGTTGCCTGCCCCAAACGACACTCCTAAGGTCCGGCTGGGGTAGGTGGCGGTTCATCGCAGAAATGGGTGGTCATGCGTCGTGTCATCGCGATTGCGTTAGCAGGAGCGAGCCTTGGTGGCTGCTCCTCGATGTCCTGGGACATGTTCAAATCGGCCCCGCCGACCGTCCAGGTCAGGCTCGAATCAAGTCCTCCGGGGGCTGACGCCACAACCTCGCTCGGTCCGGGCTGCAAGACCCCCTGCTCCGTCTCGGTTCCCGCCCCCGATGCTCCGTTTACGGTCGCTTTCGCGCTGGCCAAGTACCAGCCGGCGAACGTGCCGGTGAACGTGATCAAGAATCCCGGCGATTTCACCACGCCCGCCTCGGTGACCACCGACCCGAATCCGGTGTTCGCAGAGCTCCAGCCGGCCACTCCGCCCAAACCGATCCGCAAGCCGCACCGGCCAAAGAAGCCGAAACCGGCCGCTGCCGCAGCCCCGGCGGATGCCGCACAGACCGCGGCCTCGCCGTTCCCCGATCCGAACGCGGGCAAGCGCTGACCTTACGTATCCAACCCGATTGTCCTCGGCCAGCGCGATGCTTAGATTGCTTCCCAAGCACCGCTAAGCATCGGTGCGCGAGTCGCCCAAAGTGACAAGGCCTCCCGTATGAACGGATCTTCCGCGAGTCCCCTCGCCGCGCTGTCGAGCCCCATGACCGATCCGTTCGGGCGGACCATCAGCTATTTGCGCGTCTCCGTCACCGACCGCTGCGACCTGCGCTGCTTCTATTGCATGTCGGAGGACATGACGTTCCTGCCCAAGGCGGACCTGCTGACGCTGGAGGAACTCGATCGGCTCTGCTCGGCCTTCATCGCCAAGGGCGTGAAGAAGCTGCGGCTCACCGGCGGCGAGCCCTTGGTCCGCCGCAACGTGATGACGCTGGTGCGCTCGCTATCGCGGCATCTTTCCAGCGGCGCCCTGAACGAGCTGACGCTGACCACCAACGGCACCCAGCTTGCGAAACATGCGAGCGAGCTTGCCGATTGCGGCGTCCGCCGCATCAACGTCTCGCTCGACACGCTCGATCCGCGGAAGTTTCGCGAGATCACCCGCTGGGGCGAGATCGACAAGGTCCTGGAAGGCATCGAAGCCGCACGCGCCGCAGGGCTCAGCGTGAAGATCAACGCGGTGGCGCTGAAGAACCTCAACGAAGACGAACTGCCCGAGCTGATGCGCTGGGCCCATGGCAAGGGCATGGGCCTGACACTGATCGAGGTGATGCCGATGGGCGAGATCGGATCGGGACGGATCGACCAATATCTGCCGTTGTCGCTGGTGCGCGCCCGCCTCGCCCAGCAATTCACGCTGACGGATCTGGCCGAGACCACGGGCGGACCGGCGCGCTATGTCAGCGTCGCCGAGACCGGCGGCAAGCTCGGCTTCATCACGCCGATGACCCATAATTTCTGCGAGTCCTGCAACCGTGTGCGCATCACCTGCACGGGAACGCTGCACACCTGCCTCGGCCACGAGGATGCCTCGGATTTACGCAAACCTCTGCGTGCATCGAATGAGGATGTGCTGCTTGCGGATGCGATCGACCGCGCCATCGGGCTGAAGCCCAAGGGCCACGACTTCATCATCGACCGCCGCCACGACCGTCCCAGCGTCTCCAGGCACATGAGCGTCACCGGCGGGTAGTCCTTAACCTGCTCGCGGGTGTTATTCCCCTTAACTATCAACAAACTTCCAATTGACTGGCGGCACGCCCGCTGGTTTGGTGCGGCTGCCTTATGCCTGCGCGGCGAGACAAGCCACGCGCCAACTCGGCGCAGTCAAGACGGCCGGGGCACAATCGGGGAGGACCTATCGTTGCAAGCGCTCCTAAAGCTGAGCCGAGGAATTGACGCGTTCACGCGCTGGACGGGCAAACGCCTGGCGTGGTTGATCGTGGTCGCCGTCATCATTTCGGCGGTCAATGCGATCGTCCGCAAGACGTTCGACACGTCGTCCAATTCGTGGCTCGAGCTGCAATGGGTGCTGTTCAGCATCGTCTTCCTGCTGTGCTCGCCCTGGACGCTGCTCGATAACGAGCACATCCGCATCGACATCGTGAACAACGCGCTGCCGAAGACGGCTCGCAACGTCATCGACGTGATCGGTCACCTGTTCTTCCTCATTCCGCTGTGCATCGTCATGATCATCACGGGCGTGCCGTTCTTCGAGCGCTCGTTCCAGATCAACGAGCAATCCGGCAACGCCGGCGGTCTGCCGCAATGGCCCGCCAAATCCCTGATCATGATCGGGTTCGCTTTGCTGTTCGTTCAAGGCATCTCCGAGCTGATCAAGCGAATTGCGGTCATGCGCGGAATGATGCCGGACCCGCATGAATCCCAGGTGTCGGCGCTGGAGGCGGAAGTCGAGCATCTCGTCGAAGCGATCGAGAAGAAGTAGCCGTTGGCGACGGTTTAGGGGGAATTATGACCGCGTTTATCATCGCCAATATGGCGCCCATCATGTTCGCGTCGCTGGTCGTCATGCTGCTGCTCGGCTATCCCGCAGCATTCTCGCTCGGCGCTGTCGGCCTGTTCTACGCCGTGGTCGGCATCGAGCTCGGCGAGTTCCGCCCGGACTTTCTTCAGGCCCTTCCGGAGCGGGTCTACGGCGTGATGAACAACGACACGCTGCTCGCCATTCCGTTCTTCACCTTCATGGGATTGGTGCTGGAGCGGTCGGGCATGGCCGAGGACCTGCTCGACACCATCGGCCAACTGTTCGGTACCATCCGCGGCGGTCTCGCCTACGCGGTGGTGTTCGTCGGCGCCCTGCTGGCCGCGACGACGGGCGTGGTCGCCGCTTCCGTGATTTCGATGGGACTGATTTCGCTGCCCATCATGCTGCGCTACGGCTATGACCGCCGGGTCGCGACCGGCGTCATCGCCGCGTCCGGCACGCTCGCGCAGATCATTCCGCCCTCGCTCGTTCTGATCGTGATGGCCGACCAGCTCGGCAAATCCGTTGGCGACATGTACGAGGGCGCCTTCATCCCGGGCCTCGTGCTCGCCGGCCTCTACGCCGCTTACGCCTTCCTCGTCAGCATGATCTTCCCGAAAGCGACACCGGGCCTGCCGAAGGAGGCCATCGGCTTCCGTGAGGATGATGGCAGCCGCGGTCTTGTCTCGCTCGGCATGCTGTTCCTCGCCAGCTGCGTGTTCGGCTGGTTCATGATGCGCAATTCGGACACGCATGGCGCCGACTACGTCGTGCTCAGCATGTTCTACGGCATCATCTTCGCGTTCGTCGTCGCCGTGCTGAACTGGGTCATCCAGAAGCTCACCGGTTTCCGTTTTCTCTCGAAGATGGCGCAGCAGACCACCTTCGTCATGGTGCCGCCGCTGTTCCTGATCTTCCTGGTGCTGGGCACGATCTTCATCGGTATCGCGACCCCGACCGAAGGCGGCGCGATGGGCGCCACCGGCGCCCTCATCCTCGGTGCCGCGAAACGGCGGCTGAGCTGGGAACTGATCCGGCAGGCCACGGAATCGACCGCCAAGCTGTCGGCATTCGTCGTGTTCATCCTGGTCGGCGCCCGCGTGTTCTCGCTCACCTTCTACGGCGTCAACGGTCACGTCTGGGTCGAGCACCTGCTGACCTCCCTGCCCGGCGGCCAGGTCGGCTTCCTGATCTTCGTCAACGCGTTCGTGTTCGTGCTGGCCTTCTTCCTCGACTTCTTCGAGCTGGCCTTCATCGTGATCCCGCTGCTCGGACCTGCCGCCGAGCACCTCGGCATCGACCTGATCTGGTTCGGCGTCATTCTCGGCGTCAACATGCAGACCTCGTTCATGCATCCGCCGTTCGGCTTCGCGTTGTTCTATCTGCGATCGGTCGCGCCGAAGGAGCGATACACCGATCGCGTCACCGGCAAGAGGATGGATCCAGTCACCACGGGCCAGATCTACCAGGGGGCGATCCCGTTCGTCGTCATCCAGATCATCATGGTCGGCCTGGTGATCGCGTTCCCCGCGATGGTGATGCACTACAAGGGCGTCCAGACCAACATCGACCCCAACACGATCAAGATCGAGGTGCCCCAGATCGAGCTGCCGCCGCTGGATCTCGGACCGCCGCAGAAGTAAGCGGGGACGATACTCGCCGTCATGCTCCGCTCAAGCGGCGCATGACGCGCGACGGCGCACGTGACAAGCGCCGGAAACGCAGGCATACCGGGCCATCCTCCACCCCATGGATGGCCGCTCATGCCCCGCTTGCACCCTACTCGATCGCTCGTTGGCCCGTTGATCGCCTCGCTCTGGCTGGCATGTGCCGCCACGACGGCGCAGGCCGAGCCGATCGCCGATATCCATACGCTGGCACAAAACGAGCAGCAGCCGCTGCTCGACACCCTGCGCGATCTCGTCAACATCGAATCCGGCAGCAAGGACATCGAAGGCCTGAACCAGATCGCCGAGCGCGTTGCCGGCCAACTCAGGCAGCTCGGCGGCACGGTGGAGATCCTGCAACCCACCGACATCTATCGCCTCGACGACACGCCTGAGAAGGTCGGGCCCGCCGTGCACGCCGTGTTCAAGGGCACGGGCAGCAAGAAGATCATGCTGATCGCCCACATGGACACGGTGTACCTGAAGGGCATGCTGAAGGACCAGCCGTTCCGCATCGACGGCGACAAGGCTTACGGCCTCGGCATCGCCGACGACAAGCAGGGCGTCGCGCTCATTCTCCATACCGTGGCATTGCTGCAGAAGCTGAGCTTCAAGGATTACGGCACGCTCACGGTGCTCACGAACGGCGACGAGGAGATCTCCTCGCCCGGCTGGCGCAGCACCATCACCCGGTTCGCCGCGGATCAGGACGTGGTGTTCTCGTTCGAAGGCGGCGGGACCGACGGCACGCTGCGCCTCGCCACCAGCGGCATCGGTTCGGCCTATCTCACCGTGCATGGCAAGTCGTCACATGCCGGCGCAAGGCCTGAGGGCGGCGTGAATGCGCTGTACGAGCTCTCGCACCAGGTGCTCCAGATGAAGGACCTGTCCAAGCCCGAGCAAGGCCTGAAGCTGAACTGGACGGTCTCCAAATCCGGCACCAATCGCAATGTGATCCCTGCCGACGCCACGGCCCAGGCCGATGCGCGTGCGCTCAAGGTGGCCGACTTTGACGAGTTGGAGAAGGCGCTTCAGGACAAGATCAAGAATCGCCTGCTGCCCGAGTCCAAGGTCGCCCTGAAGTTCGAGGTGCGTCGCCCGCCGTTGGAGGCCAACGAGGCCTCGCGCCACGTGGCGGCCTACGGCAAGACGATCTATCAGGAGCTCGGAATGTCCCTCAAGGTCGACGAGAAGGCGACCGGCGGCGGCACCGACGCCGCGTTTGCCGCGCTCAAGACCAGAGGAGCCGTGGTGGAGGGCATGGGCCTGTCAGGCTTCGGTGCACACTCCAACGATGCCGAATATGTGCAGCTCAACAGCATCGTGCCGCGTCTGTATCTGGCCACACGCATGATCATGGATCTGTCCACCGGCAAGCTGAAATAGCGGTTGTTTTCTTCCTCCTCTCCTTGTGGGAGAGGGGTTGCTTCCGCGCACTTCATGGCTAAGGGAACTCGCGGAGCGAGACCCTCACCCGTCTCGCCGCTATCGCCATAGCCGATGCAAAGCATCGGCGTTATGAGGACGGCGGCCGAAGGCCGCCTACGCCACCCTCTCCCACACGGGGAGAGGGAAAAGAGACTGTCTCGTCCGCCAGCCGAAACCGCAGCGTGAACTCTGCGCCGCCGCCGGGGAGATTCTCCACCGCAACCGTCGCCGCATGATCGTCCGCGACCCCGCGCACGATCGAGAGCCCCAGGCCGGCGCCGTCGCTGCGCTGGCGGTCACGGCGCCAGAAGCGCTGGAAGATCAGCTCGCGCTCGGCCTCGGCGATGCCCGGACCGCAATCGCGCACGCGCACTGAGCCGTCCTCGCCCACCTCGACCTCGACGGCGGTATCCCTGGCCGTGAACTTGATGGCGTTTTCGGCGAGGTTGAAGATTGCGCGCTGAAGCATCTCCGAATTGCCGTGGATCATGACCGGCGCGTCGCTGCCCCGCAGGGCGATGTCCTTGTGCTGGGCGATCGCGAGCGGGGCGATCGCGCCGACCACCTCGGCGCAGACGGCGCGCAAGTCAGCGGTCTCGCCGGGATCGAGCACCAGCGTGTCGAGCTCGGCGATCTCCAGCAGCTGGGCGACGATCCGGCTCATGGCTTCGATGTCGGCATGCAGCGCCTGGCGTGCCGCGCCATCGCCAAGCGTCTCGATCCGCGTGCGCAGGATCGTGAGCGGCGTGCGCAGTTGATGCGCGGCGTCGGCCGTGAACTGCCGCTGCAGCCGAAAGCCGTCCTCGAGGCGGTCGAGCGCCTGGTTGACGGCGGTGACGAGCGGCATGATCTCGCGCGGGATCTGCTTGGTCGGCAGGCGGATGTCGGTGCGCGCCGGGCCGATATTGCTGGCCTCCTCCGAGGCCCTCCACAGCGGCGCGATCGCGCGGCGGAAGATGATGATGTCGGTTGCGAGCAGGACCAGAAGGATCGGGATGGTGATCCACCCGACCCGCCGGAAGAAATTCGAAATGATGTCGTCGATGATGACGTCGCGATGCGCGAGATCCTCGGCGACCCGGATGCGTATCATCTTGCCGTCGATGATCCGGGTGACGCCAGCGCCGGAGATCGTCTCGGACGGCCGAAGAGCTGCGGCACCGGCCCGCCGGTGCGAGGAAAACAGCAGCCGGCCCTCGCCATCGCGAATATCGTATTGATAGCGGCCGTAAGCGTCCGAATAGAGCCCGCGCAGGCTGTCGGGCAGGTTGAACGTCAGCGAGCCATCCGGCTGGGCGACGATGCGCTCCGCCAGCACCTCGGCCTGGGCGCGCATGCCGTCGCGGTGCAACTGGTCGATCTCGGAATTGAGCAGCCAGAACAGCACCAGCGGCAGGACGATCGCAACCATCGCGACCGCGACGATGTGCAGGAAGACGATCCGCCAGATCAGCGATTTGAACGTGAGCGATCTGACATGGCCGCCGGCAGCCATGCTATTTTTCCTCGGCCATGAGATAGCCGACGCCGCGGATGGTGTGGATCACCACCTTGGCGCCGTGCTCAGTGAGCTGCTTGCGCAGCCGCGAGACGTAGACCTCGACCGCATTGGAGGCGACCTCGCCTTCGAGCCCGAAGATGTGGTCCTCGACGTTCTTCTTCGGCACCAC
This sequence comes from Bradyrhizobium sp. Rc2d, assembly GCF_900099855.1. Lineage (NCBI taxonomy): Bacteria > Pseudomonadati > Pseudomonadota > Alphaproteobacteria > Hyphomicrobiales > Nitrobacteraceae > Bradyrhizobium > Bradyrhizobium sp. Rc2d. The sequence continues at coordinate 160,198 of NZ_FNCU01000015.1, forward strand.
CCGCCCCTGCCGGCGCAGCAGGATCTCCAGCACCGAGGTCTCGCGCGCGGAGATGATCCGCGGCTGGTCGTCGACGAAGATCTGGCGGCTCTCGGTGTCGTAGACGAGATTGGCAAGGCGCAGCGAGCGGCCGAGCAGCTGGCCCGGCCGGCGCAGGATCGCCTCCAGCCGCGCCACCAGTTCCTCCATCGCGAACGGCTTTGCGAGATAGTCGTCGGCGCCGCTGCGCAGGCCGTTGACGCGGTCCTGCAGGCCGCCGCGCGCGGTCAGCACCAGGACCGGCAGCGGCTCCATCTTAAGGCGCAGCTCGCGCAGCACCGACAGACCGTCGCCGTCGGGCAGGCCGAGGTCGAGGATCATCGCGGCATAGCTGACGCTGCCCACGGCCTCGCGCGCCTCGGCGGCGCTTCCGACGATGTCGCTCTCATAGCCGGCTGCCGCCAGCCCGCCGGCCACGAGCCGCGACAGCTCGACATTGTCCTCGACGATCAGAAGGCGCATCAAACTCCCGCCGGATGTTCCGGTGTGTAACCGCGCGGCTCGCGCCGCATCTGGGCCCTTTTCCAGCATTCGGGAGGCCTCGGCCAGCAAAAAAGCACCCAGCGGAACCGGTCACCGGTCAGGTTGGTGTAAGCCAATCAGGTGTGCACTCGTAAGGCGGGGACGGCGGACGTAGCAAGCTGGCCCTTTTAGCCCCGCCCCTCGAAATAGGCGCAAAGCAGGGTCGTCTCCTTTTGGGCTATGGATTTCCGAAAGAGCCGGCACTTGAAACGGCGGTCCTTCCCCTCTCCGCTCTCGATCAGGAACATGCATTCACTGCAAACGTCACTCCGGTGACGGCGCTTGGCAACATCGAGCCCAATCAGGACGCGGCGAAGTGTATCGCGCAGCCGAGATTGATCGGGAAGCTCAAGGGCCACAAGCTGATCGCGCAGGGCGTTAATCGGATCGCGCTCCAGGAACCTCTCGCCTTCACTTGTAAGGCAGAGCGAAATCGAGCGCTTATCCTCTGCAGATGGCTTGCGGACCATCAGTCCCTTGCTCTGCAGTACGGCGGCAATCTGCGATGCGGCGCTGCGGGGCGTGCCCAAAAAGCTGGCGAGAGCAGTCGGCGTCCGCGAAAACCTGTTTGCGCGAGCGAGAAAGCGCAACGCCATCCATTCGCGATCGCTAAGACCCGAACGATTACCTTCAAAAAGCCAACTGTCGGCAGATTGTATCAGGAGTTGTACGATCTCAATTGCCATGCTCATCGATAAGTCCCACGGGAAACGGCCGCCCTGGCATCTCGATCAAAGATCGAGAGCCGCCGTGTCAGGTGAAAGCTGAATTCCCGTCGGAACTGGTTGAGTCCGGTATACCGTACCGTGAAGTCGGAACGACGGTGAACGAACCGCCGCGACTTCAGTCCGATTGCCGGATTCCGATAGCCTGATCGTTCCGCGAAAGGAACACCGAAGAACTACGCATCACGCTAGCGTTGAGATGGCACCAAATCTCGCGCGTTCGATTGACATCGACAGCCTCTGCCCCGCACCGCTGATGAGCAGGCATCGAGAGGTCAGAGCGCTCTTGTCAGGTTCGTGTAAGCCATGGCCGCGGACAGGTCGTAGGATGGATAGAGCGCAGCGAAACCCCATCCTGCGGACCGATCCGCTTCAAACAGAGACTCCGGCAGAACTCAAACGAGAGCAACACATGCACCTGTTCAGATTCACACTCGCATCCGCCTTCTGCCTGATGACGACGTTCGCCCAGGCGGCCGGCTTTCGCTTCATCACGGTGCCGGCCGAGGCCGGCTTGCCAGCATTCCAGACGGCCGTGTGGTCGCCGTGCCAGGAGCAGGCGAGCGAGGTCAAACTTCGCACGATCACTTTGCCTGCGACGCGGGACTGTGCGGTCTCAGGTGACAAGCTGCCATTGATCGTGATCTCGCATGGCTATGGGGGATCTTTCATCGGCCATCATGACACGGCCGCGGTGTTCGCCGATGCCGGGTTCGTCGTCGTCGCACTCGACCATCCGGTCGACGCCGGCGGCGGCGACATGAGCCGCGCGGACACGCTCGCCGCATTGACGGAGCGACCGGCCGACATCACGAGATTGATCGACCATATGCTCACCGCATGGTCCGATCATGCGAAACTCGACCGCGACCATGTCGGGTTCTTTGGTTTTTCGAGAGGCGGCTACACTGGCCTGGTGGTCGCGGGCGCCAATCCCGATCTGCGAAAGGCCATCGCCTTGTGCCCGGAAAATTCTCCGAAACCCAGCTGCGCCGAACTGCGACGAAGCGAGATCCCGGCACAAGCATTGGCGCATGACCCGCGCGTCAAGGCCCTTGTCGTTGCCGACCCCGCCTTCGGTCCATTGTTCGACCGGGAGGCTCTGAAGGACGTAAAAATTCCGATCCAGCTTTGGGCGTCCGCGCTGAGTGGAGACGACAAGACCGGCGGCGAAGTCACGCTGGACTCTGTTTCACTGATCGAGCGCGACCTGCCGGTCAAACCCGACTATCATCTCGTGCCGAATGCCGGTCATTTTGCATTCCTTCCGCCCTGCACGCCGGATCTGGCGAAGAAGCGTCCCGACATCTGCACCGACAGACCTGGGTTCGACCGCGCCGCCTTTCACGAGCAGCTCAACGCCGCCGCCCTGGCCTTCTTCCGAACGCATCTGGCAGGGACCGATCGGCCGTGAAGGGGCGCGATTGTCTTGCGCCGAAGCGGACAGGTGAGCTCAGAATTACGAAGGTCTCTTCTTTGCCATCACCCGAACCAAGCTCAGGAACTTCTTCAGGACCGGCGACGGATCATCTCGCCGCCAGGCCAACCCGAGAAAAGCCTTTGGAGAGGCATCTGCAAGACGGCGATAAGTGACCCCCTTGATACGGGCGCTCTGCATCGTCGACGGCACAAGTGCGATGCCCAGCCCGGCCGCGACCAAGCCAAGAGTGGACGTAATTCGGGGCGCCGGCTGGCCCAGGCGAGGCGTAAACCCCGCCGCTCGACACGCCGCCATGGTCTCGTCGTGCAGACCGGTCCCCGCCGGACCGATCATGATGAATTGGTCGCTTGCCAGACCTTTCAGCGAGACAGTTTTCGATCTGGTCCTTGCCAAGGGGTGATGACTTGGCAGCGCCGCGATCAACGGCTCCTCTTGAAGAAGTGTCACCACGACTCCGTTTGCATGCACTTGAGGAGCACGTACGAATGCCACGTCCATCTGATCGTTGTTGAACTGAGCAACGATCTCGTTGCTGAGCCCTTCGTGCAAAACCAGCGAAACCATCGGAAATCTTTCACGGAACGTGCGGATGGCGTCGGGAACGAGTGGGTTGAACGGCGCAGTTGGTGCGATGCCGATGCATAGAGTACCTTGCTCACCCCGTGCTGCACGGCGCGTTGTTTCGATCGCGCGATCGAACTGCACGAGGACGGCTTTGGCCTCGCGAAGGAGTGCCTGACCCGCGATGGTCAATTCGACGCCACGAGAGGAACGACGGAAAAGCTGAACGTTCATTTCTCGTTCCATCAAGCTGATTTGGCGACTCAGGGGCGGCTGCTGCATGTCGAGGCGCTCTGCTGCACGCGTGATGTGCTTTTCTTCAGCGACGGCAATGAAATATCGAAGGCGCCGGAGATCCATGGACATACCCAAAAAGTATCACGATCGCTCCGAGCATATCATAGCGAACGTCCGCTCAAAGTGCGATATCTGCCGTCACCTGGCTCGGAGGAGAACGGTATGCCATTGCAAAGGCGTGATCTCCTGAAAATCGCATTTGCCACGATCGCGACGGCGGCGGCTGTGCCACGGATCGCGTTGGCCGCTGAAAGTTATCCGACGCGAAGTGTGCGCCTCATAGTGGGATTTCCCGTCGGAGGACCAGTCGACATCGCGGGCCGAGTGATTGCTCCTTGGCTTTCCGAGCGCTTGGGCCAGCCCTTCATCGTCGAAAACCAACCGGGCGAGAGCGGAAATGTCGCCACCAGATCCGTCGTCAAGGCAGAACCTGACGGCCACACGCTTCTCGTCTGCGGGCCGGTGAACACGATCAACACGACCCTCTTCAAAGAGCTCGACTTCGATTTTGGTCGCGATATCACGCCAGTTGCGGGTCTTTACCAAGTCCCGCTTGTCATCGAGGTGCATCCTTCCGTTCCGATCAGGACGGTTTCGGAGCTGGTTGCCTACGCCAAGGCCAATCCCGGAAAGCTCAAGGTCGGATTTGCCGGCCGAGGCACGCCACAGCACATCGGCATCGAGCTGTTCAAGACCATGACAGGCATAGACGTCACGCTCGTACCCTATCTCGGCTCAAGACCCGCGCTCTCGGACCTTCTGGCCGGCAGCATCCACGCAATGTTCGACCCAATGCCTTCGTCGATTGCGCACATCAAGCGGGGCGAACTTGTCCCGATCGCAGTGACAACTCTGAGCAGATCGGAAAGCCTCCCCGACGTGCCGATTGCTGCCGACACCGTCGCAGGCTACGAGGCAGGATCGTGGTTCGGCATAGGCGCGCCGCGAGCAACACCGAAAGATATCGTCGATAAGCTAAATGCCGAGGTCAACGCTGCACTTGCGACCCCGAGCATCAAGCAGAAGCTTGCAGAGCTCGGAGGGAACATGATGCCCGGCTCACAGGCACAATTCGAGCAGTTCATCGTGCAAGAAACTGAGAAATACGCCGGCGTCATCCGCTTGGCAGGACTTGCAGCGAAGTGAGAGGTTTCCGCTCATAGCCCCAAGCCGATCGGTTTGGCCCTTCTCGCAAGGACCTCTTGCGCCTTCGTGGTGGCCTCTGGCGGCTTGTGGGCCTACAGCGGACCTCTGAAAGCGTAGAGAGCGACGCCAGCGGCTGCCCTAACCTGACTTCGTATGGTGCTCCTGAAAAGCAACTCTGAGTTCAGCCAGCTCGTCGTTTGTTGCTCCTCGCTCTGCCTCAACTCGACTGGCAGGTACGTCCATGTACGCGATCGGCTGATCGAACTGACAAGCCGTGAGTCGTACCGCCGCCCCTCGATCCGGTTGTAAAAATGATCGCCTTGCGGCAGAGGCGTCTTCAGCAACTCGCCGCCAAAGAGGTCATGAATGAGCAGCGCGGTGACGTTGCATTGCCCCGCCGCCGGATTATCCGTGGTCCATTGGCTGGCCGTCGACAATGACCATGCCTTGCGCAGTGCGCCTTGAACCTCATCGGGATCGAACTCCATGGTCACTCCCAGGGATCGGCCAAGGATCGCCCAAGGATCGGCACCGCGACAGGATTTTCGGATTTTTCGATGATGGCTTTTTGCCACTGTGTTGCCCGACGAGTCAAGCGGCTTCGCAATTCGCAGCATCGGACGAGCGAAACGAATCCGTCGCTCGGTGGTCCCTCCCCCCACTTTCGCTCTCAAAACGCAGCGCGGGCCGCGGCCGCGCGAGGATCGTCGCATCCCGCTGATTTACGTCGACGTATCAGTCTGTTGGCAACATCGACAGGACGTACCGCCGCGACCTCTCGTCTACTGTGCATGGGGTTGTTTTTGCATATTTTGTCTGGCACTCTCCAAACGCGGAGATGACAACGCCCCGGAGCCTTCGCTCCGGGGCGTTGCAGGCAACAGCTGGCGTGATCAGCTCTGCGAGCGCCGCGCCATGAAGATGTCGTAGCCGACCTCGGCGACCTGGAACCAGGCGTAGCCGTCGCTCGTGAACTTGGCGAGGGAATCGTGCACCTTCTTGAAGTTGGCGTTGGTCGCGCCGACTTCGGCGTGCAGCTCCTTGGCGGCCTTGTGGCAGGCATCCATGATCGACGGCGAGAAGGCGTGCAGCTTGGTGCCGCCCGCAAGCAGCTTCTTCAGCGCCAGCGGATTGGCGTTGTCGTAGCGCGCCATCATGTAGTTGTTGGCGTAATGGCCGGCCTGCTCCAGCACGCTTTGGTAATATTTCGGCAGCGCGTTCCACTTGTCGAGGTTGACGAAGGCGAGCAGCATCGGTCCGCCTTCCCACCAACCGGGATAGTAGTAGTGCGGCGCGATCTTGTAGAAGCCGAGCTTCTCGTCGTCATAGGGGCCGACCCATTCGGCGGCGTCGATGGTGCCCTTCTCCAGCGCGGGATAGATATCGCCGCCGGCGAGCTGCTGCGGCACCACGCCGAGCTTCTGGAGCACGCGGCCCGCAAAGCCGCCAATGCGGAATTTCATGCCCTTCATGTCGTCGGGCGTGTTGACCTCCTTCCTGAACCAGCCGCCCATCTGGCAGCCGGTGTTGCCCGCGAGCAGCGAGACGACATTGTAGCCCTTGTAGAACTCGTTGAGCACGTCGCGCCCGCCGCCCAGCATGTACCAGGCTTGGTTGATGCGCATGTTGGGACCGAACGGCACGGCCGAGCCGAAGGTGAAGGTCGGGTCCTTGCCGAAATAGTAATAGGACGCAGTGTGGCCGATCTCGCAGGTGCCGTTCTGCACGGCGTCGAGCACCTGGAGACCCGGCACGATCTCGCCGGCGGCGAAGATCTGGATCTGGAATTTGTTGTCGGTCGCTTCCGCGACCATCTTGCACATCATCTCGGCGCCGCCGAACAGCGTATCGAGCGATTTCGGCCAGCTCGTCGGCATGCGCCATTTGATTTCCGGCATCGACTGCGCGATCGCGGGCGCCGCGAGCGTGGCGGCGCCGGCCGCACCAAGTCCCGTGACCTTGATGAAGTCTCTTCTCTTCATGATTTCCTACCCTGATGGATCTGCTTGTTGGGCCTTCTTGCCGAGGCTTGGGGGACAGCATGGAGCATCGCCGGGCTGAATGCCATCCCGATCGCACTGCGGCAAAGAAAAAGCCCGGCCTCCTTGAGGAGGCCGGGCTACTCGTCTTACGACTTAAGCCGTAGATCAGCCGCGGGTGCGCGAGCGGATCATGAAGCTGTCGTAGGTGTACTCGGCGACCTGCCACCACAGATATTCGTCGGAGCGGTAGGCCTGCATGGCGTCGATCGACTTCTTGAAGTCGGCGTTCTTGCCCGAGATCTCAGCCCACAGCTCGTTGGTCGCCTTGAGGCAGGCTTCCAGCACCTCGTTGGTGAAGGGACGCAGCTGGGTACCGCCGGCGACCAGACGCTTCAGCGCCGCCGGGTTCTGCATGTCGTAACGCGCGGCCATCCAGCTGTTGGCGTTGGCCGTCGCGTTGGTGAGGATCGCCTGATAGTTCTTCGGCAGCGCATTCCACTTTTCCAGGTTGGCGAAGGCGTGGACGGTCGGACCGCCTTCCCAGAAGCCCGGATAATAGTAGTACTTGGCGACCTTGGCGAAGCCGAGCTTCTCGTCATCGTAGGGACCGACCCACTCGGCCGCGTCGATGGTGCCCTTCTCCAGTGCCGGATAGATGTCACCGCCGGCGAGCTGCTGCGGCACCACGCCGACCTTCTGAAGCACCTGGCCGGCAATGCCGCCGATGCGCATCTTCAGGCCGGAGAGGTCGGCAACGGTCTTGATCTCCTTGCGGAACCAGCCGCCCATCTGGGTGCCGGTGTTGCCGCAGGGAAAGCCGATCACGTTCGACTTCTTGAAGAACTCGTTGGCGAGCTCGTTGCCGCCGCCCTGATAGAGCCACGAATTCTGCTGGCGCGCATTGAGGCCGAACGGCACCGAGGCGAAGATCGCGAAGGTCGGGTCCTTGCCGACATAGTAGTAGGACACCGTGTGGCACATCTCGACCGTGCCGCTCGAGGTCGCATCCAGCGCCTGCAGGCCGGGGACGATTTCACCGGCGGCGAACACCTGGATCTGGAACTTGTTGTCAGTCATCTCGGCGACGTATTTCGCCACCTGCTCGGCGCCGCCATAGATGGTGTCGAGCGACTTCGGGAAGCTCGAAGTCAGGCGCCACTTCACCTCGGGCGAGGACTGCGCGATTGCCGGCGAGGCCACTGCGGTCGCCGCCGCGCCTGCTGCCGACACTTTGAGAAAATCACGACGCTTCATCTTCATCTCTCTCCTTGCTGGGGCGTTTCCCCTCAACTTCTCTTTTGCCGCCGCTCATTCCGGCGACGCGTGAAGGCCGCGTCGAACCGAAGGGGCTTGACTGCCGTGGGCCTTTAACACGGAAGCCCCGCTTGCGGAACGCGACAATGGCATGACGGGGCTCTACGAAAGTCGCATGTCCCCGGAGCTTGCCGCGGCGGCCGGTTCAGGCCGCGGCGATGACACCCTTGAGCTGGTCCCGGACCTGACCTGCAATGGCGCGGTAGATCGCCGCATGAGGTCCGTCCGGCTCGCTGTCGACCACGGGATTGCCGGCATCCGAGGTGGCGCGAATCGCCATGTGCAGCGGGATCTCGCCCAGGAACGGGACTCCAAGCTTCTCGGCCTCGTGCCGCGCCCCGCCATGGCCGAAAATGTCCGACTTGGTGCCGCAATGTGGGCACTGGAAGTAGCTCATGTTCTCGACGATGCCGAGCACGGGCACGTTGACCTTCTTGAACATGGCAAGCCCCCGTCTTGCGTCGATCAGGGACAGGTCCTGCGGGGTCGAGACGATCACCGCGCCCTTCAGCGGCACGTTCTGCGCCAGCGTGAGCTGGGCATCGCCGGTGCCCGGCGGCATGTCGACGACCAGCACGTCGAGCTTGCCCCACTCGACGTCGCGCAGCATCTGCGTCACCGCCGACATCACCATGGGACCGCGCCAGATCATCGCGGTCTCCTCCTCCACCAAAAAGCCGATCGACATGATGGCGAGGCCAAAGCGCCGGAGCGGAATCATCTTGCGCTCGTCGTTCAGCTCCGGCTTGTCGCGCAGGCCGGTCAGCCGCGGCACCGACGGGCCGTAGATGTCGGCGTCGAGCAACCCGACCTTGAGGCCGAGGTCGCGCAGGCCAAGCGCCAGATTGAGCGCGGTGGTCGACTTGCCCACCCCGCCCTTGCCGGAGGCGACCGCGATCACGGCGGCGACGCCGGGGATCTCAGACTGCCGCGCCATCGGCGATTGGCCACCCTGCGGCGGCTTATGAGCATGGACCGGCTGCACGCCTGGCGTTCCGCGGCTCGGCTGCGGGGGTGGCGGCGGCGCGGAGCCTGGCTTGCGCTCGGCGGTGAGCGCCACCATCGCGGTGGTGACGCCGGGAATGGCGCGGACGGCGGCTTCCGCTTCGGCCCGGACGGACTCCCATGCCCGCGCCTCGGCGGCATCGACATTGATCGAGAAGAACACCTTGCCGTCAGAGGCGCTGATAGCGCTCAGCACGTTGGCATTGGTGAGCGCGACCCCGCGCGGCGACTTGATCCGGCCAAGGCTGTCGAGAACCTGTTGCTGCGTCACGCTCAAAGCGCATCTCCTGATTTCAAGATGCCCCATTAGAGCGGAAACGCCCAAAAGGCTACTGCCTGCCGATATCGTCAGCCATCTCCGCGGGCGCCGCCCCCTGCTCCCTGGCCGCCTCGTAATTCAGCTCGATCATCACCCCGTTGGGATCGTGGACGAAGATCTGCCAGAGCTCGCCGCCGGGCACCTGGCGGGACTCGAACTTCATCCCCTTGGACGCCAGCCGCTGCTTCATACCGTCAAAGCCGCGGCTGACGAAGGCGACATGGTGGACAACGCCGGAATCCGGCTTTTGTGGCTCGGCGGACGGAGAAATATCGACGAGGTGCACCACCGGTTTCCCCTCGCTGTACATCCAGGCGCCCGGGAAGGCGAAATTCGGCCGGGCGCCATTTTCCAGGCCCAGCACGTCTTCGTAGAAGCGGACCGTCTCGGCCAGTTTCCGGGTTCGGATGTTGAAATGATCGAGCACGCCCACGCTCACGCCGCCCAAACCCATGCCCATGCCTTCGCTCCCTTTTTTGAAGTCCTTGAGGTCGGCCATCCTAGCACAGGGGACCGCCAAACGAAGCCGTTGCCCTCTGGCCTCAAGGGTTTATGGTGCGCCCCAATCCGCCCTCACGGCGGAACCAGGCGCCCTGCTCGCCCGGCAAGAACCGTAAAACCCAAACTACGGACAAGGTACCATACATGGCAAAAGTCGCTTTCCTCGGTCTCGGTGTCATGGGCTTCCCCATGGCCGGACACCTCGTGAAAAAAGGGGGCCATGAGGTCACCGTCTATAACCGGACCGCGGCCAAGGCGAAGGAGTGGGCGGACAAGTTCGGCGGCAAGACCGCACCGACCCCGAAGGCCGCCGCCGAAGGCCAGGATTTTGTGATGTGCTGCGTCGGCAACGACAACGATCTGCGCGCGGTCACGATCGGACCCGACGGCGCTTTTGCCGGCGTCGAGAAGGGCGCAACCTTCGTAGACCACACCACCGCTTCGGCCGAAGTCGCGCGCGAGCTCGATGCGGCCGCGACCAAGGCCGGCTTCAAGTTCATCGATGCTCCCGTCTCCGGCGGCCAGGCCGGCGCCGAGAACGGCGTGCTGACAGTGATGTGCGGCGGCGCGCAGGACGCCTATGCCGGTGCCGAGCCGATCATCACAGGCGCCTATGCGCGGATGTGCAAACTGCTCGGCCCCGCCGGCGCCGGCCAGCTGACGAAGATGGTCAACCAGATCTGCATCGCCGGTCTGGTGCAGGGTCTTTCCGAAGGTATCCACTTCGCCAAGAAGAGTGGCCTCGACGTCGCCGCAGTGATCGAGACCATCTCAAAAGGGGCCGCGCAGTCCTGGCAGATGGAGAATCGCTACAAGACCATGAACGAGGGCAAGTACGATTTCGGCTTCGCGGTCGAATGGATGCGCAAGGACCTCTCGATCTCGCTGGCTGAAGCCCGCCGCAACGGCGCCAATCTGCCGGTGACTGCGCTGGTCGACCAGTTCTACGCCGAAGTCGAGAAGATGGGCGGCAAGCGCTGGGATACGTCCAGTTTGCTCGCACGCCTGCAACGCTGAGGAACGTGTCGACGGTCGCGGCCGGGCAGCTGCGACCGTCACCAGCCTCGACGCGGGCCTGCGCAGCGACGTGGGCCGCATTGAGAAGAACGAATTCCGGGGGAAACTGACTTGCTTAGCGTGATCGCCGCCGTTTTCATCGTTGCGTATGCTGCCATCGCGCTCGAACACCCGCTCGGCATCAACAAGAGCGCTACGGCGCTCCTGGGAGCGGGCCTGCTCTGGACCATCTACGCGCTGTCCGTCGGCGACGCCTCGCTCGTCAACCACCAGCTCGACGAATCCGTCGCCTCGACGGCGCAGATCGTCTTCTTCCTGATCGGCGCCATGACGATCGTCGAGGTGATCGACGCCCACAACGGCTTCGAAGTCATCACCTCGGTCATCCGCACCACGAAGCAGACCACGCTGATGTGGATCATCGGCTTCGTGACGTTCTTCCTGAGCGCGATCCTCGACAACCTCACGACCACCATCGTGATGGTCTCGCTGGTTCAGAAGCTGATCGGCAACAGGAGCGACCGCCTGCTGTTCGCTTCCCTGATCGTCATCGCCGCCAATGCGGGGGGCGCCTGGACCGTCATCGGCGACGTCACGACGACGATGCTCTGGATCGGAGGGCAGATCTCGCCTGTCAGCATCATGGGAGCGGTATTCCTGCCGTCTCTGCTCAACCTGCTGATACCGCTGCTCATCATTGGCTACTCCGTCAAAGGGAAGGACATCGTCCCGCCGCTGCAACGAGAAGCGCAGGCTCTCAAGGTCGAGCTGTTCGAGCGCAATCTGATGTTCTATCTCGGCCTCGGCACACTGGTCGCCGTCCCGGTTTTCAAGGCCGTGACGCACCTCGCACCCTTCATCGGGATCTTGTTCGGGCTGGGCATCCTTTGGCTGGTCGGCGAGATCGTTCATCGCCACAAGGACGAGGATGCGCGTCGCCCCCTCACCCTCGTCCATGCGCTGACGCGCATCGACATGAGTTCCATCGTGTTCTTCGTCGGCATTCTCCTGGCCGTCGCCTGCCTGGAGCACGCCCGCGTGCTGGAGCTGCTGGCCAAATGGTTCGATACCACGGTCGGCCGTCTCGACATCATCGTCATCCTGCTCGGCCTGTTGAGCGCCATCATCGACAACGTGCCGCTCGTCGCGGCGACGATGGGCATGTACAATCTGGTGCAATACCCGCCGGACAGCTTCATCTGGGAATTCATCGCCTATTGCGCCGGCACCGGCGGCTCGATCCTGATCATCGGCTCGGCGGCCGGCGTCGCCGCGATGGGGCTCGAGAAGATCGAATTCTTCTGGTACGCCCGCCGGATCGCAGGTCCCGCGCTTGTGGGATATCTTGCGGGTGCACTGGTCTACATTGCGCAGCACTCGCTGCTTCATTGATCCCTCGCGACCGGCCGTTCGGCACTGCCGGTTCCGGTAGAGGCGTTTCTTAATCATCCGTTAACGTAATTCTTTAGCTCCTTAAGTCACCTCTTAAGGATTTCTTGCCAGAGATAGACAATGCAGAAGGCCCGCGTCCGGCGTGGGCAGGAATCGTGTTGCTTGATGAGTAACCCCGCTGAAAAGCCCGAGGTTGTGCAGCTTCCGGCCGAGCCGGTGAGCGCTCCATCGGCTAGCAGCCGCAGGGCTGCGGCGCAGCGGGTGCGCGAGGCGCGCGACAAGTTAACCTCGACCAGCGGAACCCGGCCGGCCTTCGACGCCGAGATGCTGCGCCAATATGCCCAGACGCGGCTGTCGGCTTCCTATGTCGTGATGCTGCTGGTGGTCGCCACCGGCGTGCTGTTCGGGCTCTGGATGCAGCCGATTCCGGCCGCGGCCTGGACCGCGGGCATGCTCTGCATCCACAGCGCGATGATCCGCAGCTGCCGGCGGTTCCTGACTGAGGCCACATCTCCGGCCGCGACGCGCGCATGGCGAACGCGTTTCGTCGTGCTCGACCTGCTCTATGGCCTGTGCTGGATGGCGATCCTGATCCACCCCGTGCTCGACATGGTCACGGAAACACTGATGATGTTCCTGATGCTGCTGGTGATCGCGGTATCGAGCATGCTGGCTGCCAATCTGCCGATCGCCGCCGTTGCCGCCACCGCGCCGGTCGCGGTCGCAATGGCCCTGAGCTTCGTGATGACCGGCTCACTGGACAATTACATTCTGGCGGCACTCGCGGTCGCGGCCGAAGGCTATTTCGTCCTGCTGGCCCACCGCCTGCACTCCTCGACCTTCGCCACGCTCGAGGCACGCGCCGAGAAGGACGCACTGATCGGCGAGCTCGAACAGGCCAAGGCAATCTCGGACGAAGCACGTCACCGCGCCGAATCCGCCAATGTCGCCAAGTCACGCTTCCTCGCGCAGATGAGCCACGAGCTGCGCACGCCGCTGAACGCCATCCTCGGTTTCTCCGAGGTGATGAAGAGCGAGATTTTTGGCGCACATGCGGTGCCGGTCTACAAGGAGTACTCGGCGGACATCCATAATTCCGGCGTGCACCTGCTCAACCTCATCAACGAGATCCTCGATTTGTCGCGGATCGAGGCCGGCCGCTACGAACTCAACGAGGAAGCGGTGTCGTTGGTCGGCATCGTCGCCGACTGCCATCATTTGATGAAGCTGCGCGCCTCGAGCCGCGGCATCACCATCCACGAAGTGTTCGAGCAGGCCATGCCGCGGCTCTGGGCCGACGAGCGCGCGATCCGCCAGGTCGTGCTCAACCTGCTCTCCAACTCGATCAAGTTCACGCCGCAGGGCGGAGAGATCTGGCTCAAGGCGGGATGGACCGCTTCGGGTGGACAATATCTATCGGTGAAGGATTCCGGCTCCGGAATCCCCGAGGACGAGATCCCGGTCGTGCTCGCCTCGTTCGGCCAGGGCTCCAACTCGATCAAATCGGCCGAACAGGGCGCAGGCCTCGGCCTGCCCATCGCCAAGAATCTGATCGACCTGCATGGCGGCACGTTCACGCTGAAATCGAAGCTGCGCATCGGCACCGAGGTGATCGTCACCTTCCCGCCGGAGCGCGTGATGAGCGCGCTGGCGCCGCTGTCGGATGATTCTCCGCCGCTGCAGCCCGAGAGTTCGCTCGTTCCCGACGAGAAGCGCCGGCCGCGCCACAAGCCGATCATGAGCGCAGGCACGGGCTCTTAACGAGATGCTTGCAGACATGCCCGACGATCCCTCACAATGTCCGTATGAGCAAAGAAACGCCGTGCGTCGCCGTCTGTATGATCGATCCCAAGACCAAGCTTTGCTTCGGCTGCGGCCGGACTTTGCCGGAGATCGCGCGCTGGCACGCCATGGACAGCGCGGAGCGGCTGAAGGTCATGGCGCTGTTGCCGGCGCGGATGGATCAGGCAGGACTCGCACCGATCGCGACTTCGCCGAAACGTACCTGATCGGCTCGCGCGCATCTGGAGGCGCGCAATGACCCGCTTCCTGCTCGTACTCATCATGCTCGCCGGCACCGCAGGTGCGGTCGTCGCCTATGGCGATCCCGACCAGATCGCGCGCGCCAGCCACAGGGTCTCGCACATCTTCCGCGCGCAGACCGCCGCCCCGGCCCCCGCCGTGCATATCCCGCGCGGCCAGGGTGGCGAGTTCGCACTGCGTGCGAAGATCAACGGCGTCACCGCGCCGATGGTGATCGATACAGGTGCGACCTCCGTGGTGCTGACCTGGGAAACCGCGAAAGCGATCGGACTGCCGCTCGAGATGCTCGAATACGACGTCGACCTGGAGACCGCGGGTGGCCACACCAAGGCGGCGCGGCTCACGCTCGACCGTCTCGCGGTCGGCAAGCTGGTCGAGAAGTCGGTGCCGGCCCTGGTCGTGCAACGTGGCCAGATGAAGACCAATCTGCTCGGCATGAGCTTCCTCGACCGCCTGGAAAGCTGGGGCGTGCGCGCGGACACGCTGATGCTGACAGGTTATCCGGAGCTCCAGAAGGGCCCCCGCCGCTCGCGCATCGCGATCGACTAGACGAGCTACGCTGCCTCCGCTGGCGCAGGTGCACCGATACGCGCGATCGCCTCGCGCAGCACGTCGAGACCGGCGCCCGGCTTCACCCCATGCTCGGCAAGATGGCGGCGGAAGGCGCGCGCGCCGGGAACGGCGTGGAATGCGCCGACGAAATGCCGCGTGATCGCGTGCAGCCGGGTGCCGCGCGCGAGCTGCTGTTCGATGTAGGGCATCATCGCCTCGAGCGCGTCCTGCATGGACGCGTGCGGCGCCGCCTCGCCGAAGATATCGGTATCGACGCTGAGCAGCCGCCACGGCTCCTGATAGGCGGCGCGGCCGAGCATCACACCGTCGACTTGGGCAAGATGCGCCTTCGCATCGTCAATGCCCGGGATGCCGCCATTGATGATGACGGGCACACCAGGCATTGCGCGTTTGAGCCGATAGACGCGATCATAGTCGAGCGGCGGGATGTCGCGGTTCTCCTTCGGCGAAAGGCCGTTGAGCCAGGCTTTGCGAGCATGCACGATCAGCGCATCGCTGCCGGACGCCACCACCGCGCGCGCGAGCGTATCGAGCGCCACTTCAGGGTCCTGGTCGTCGATCCCGATACGGCACTTCACCGTGACGGGAACCGCGACCGCGCGCTTCATGGCGTCGACGCACCTCGCCACCCGTTCCGGCTCTGCCATGAGGCAGGCGCCGAAACGGCCGTCCTTCACGCGATCGGACGGGCAGCCGACATTGAGATTGATCTCGTCATAACCGAACGCCTCACCGATCCGCGCAGCCAGCGCGAGCTCGTGCGGGTCCGACCCGCCAAGCTGAAGCGCCACCGGATGCTCGCACGCGTCGAACCCAAGCAGCCGCTCCCGATCGCCATGAATAATGGCGCCCGTGGTCAGCATCTCCGTATAAAGCAGCGCCCGCCGCGTCAGTTGACGGTGGAACACCCGGCAATGCCGATCGGTCCAGTCCATCATAGGCGCCACGGAAAAGCGATAGTTTTGCGATTTCAATTGGTTATAGAATCCTCTATGCACTCACCCCGGTTATACTATTTCCGCGACAATAGTATAGCCGCCGGACGTGCACATAACCGCCTGCCGTCGATAACCAATTGCTGCGCGTTGAACCCATCATGTTGGAACGACGATCCAAAGGGCAGTGTCGGTTTGCGACGAACCGGATTTCGACACCTCGGCGCCCAATGCAAACGCGACGAAAGCCGCTTACTCGCTCCGGCAAATAGGCCCCCAAACAGGTCATCTCGACAATCGCGCCTTCGAATCTTCGGCTGCAAGACAAAGCACGCTGCAGGCCTCAAGTGCGACAGGGATCTCGGCGGTACGCGATGACTTCGCTCCGATCCATCATGGGCCAGTTTGAGCTAGCGAGGTCGAATGCAAGGCAAACGCCAATACGTTTTGCTACAACTGTACCCCACGCGTGAGTGCACCGTCGACGACAAGATTTGTGCCCGTGATGAAGCTCGCCGCGCGGCTGGCGAGAAACACCACGGCGTTAGCCATTTCCTGCGGCGTTCCCATCCGCCCCATCGGGTTGAGGGCTAATGCGGTCTTGTAGAGCTCGGGATTGTTGTCCTTGATCATGTTCCAGACCCCACCCTCGAAATAGGTGTTGCCAGGCGAGACCGAATTGGCGCGGATGCCCTTCGCCGCGAGCTGATTGGCGAGCCCTTGCGTGTAATGGATGATCGCCGCCTTGAATGTGCCGTAGGGACCAGCCGCGAAATCGACCTCGCGCCCGGAGACGCTGGAGATGGTGACGATCGCGCCGGCCTTGCTCTTCTCCAGATACGGCATGGCCCCGTTCACCAGCCGCACCGTGCCCATCATGTCTGTCGAGAACTCCTTTTGCCAACTTTCGTCGTCCTGTCCGATCGCGAGTGCGCTGACATTGGCGACGACGACGTCGATGCCGCCAAGCCTTGCCGCCATATCGCCGACCCAGGCATTCAGGACGGCCGCGTCGGCGACGTCGACCGCACCACCATAGGCTGCGACGCCCTTGGCCTTGAGCGCAGCCACCGTGCTTTCGACCTCGGCCAGATTGCGCGAGCACACACCGACATCGGCGCCCTCGGCGACGAATGTCTCGGCGATCGCGCGGCCAATCCCCTTGGTACTTCCGGTGACGAGAACCTTGGCGCCCTTCAGTCCCAAATCCATGGTCGGCTTCCTTTTCTTGGTTTCTTGGTTCAGTAATTGATCGCAGCCACTTTGACCAATCCGCGATAGCTGTGCGGCATGCGCATCGACACCAGATCCTTTCGCCGCACGACATTCGTCGGATAGACGCTGTCGAGATTGGTGGTGTCGACCAGCGCCGTAGCAAGCCCCGTGCCGCCGGCCGCGATCGCCTCCTGCCGCGGGAATGCGAACGTGTCAGGGCCGAATACGCCGCTCAGCCCAGGATAGCCGCGTTCTGGATCGACGACATTGGCGAAAGCGAAGAACAAGTTATTCTCGCCGGCGCGAACGCGGAAATGATGCCAGTGGTGCGGATCCGGGCCGGTTGGAATCGGCTTCGGCTGCTCGACCTGCGTGCCGGGATGCGACGAACTGAAGCGTCCCTTGATCGCGGCAGGACACGCGACGAGATCGCAGCCGCGAAGCGCCAGCACCCGGCCCACCTCCGGAAACGACGCATCGTGACCGATCAACAGCCCGATGCGGCCGATTGGCGTGTCGACAACGGTCCAGCCGTCACCGGCGGTCGCCCAGCTTCGCTCGTCGGCGGTGAGATGCGTCTTGCGATAGACCGAGATGTCCCCATCCGGCGTGATGAGGCAAGCGCTGTTGTAGACCAGATCGCCGTCACGTTCGGCGAGGCCGTAGACAAGATAGAGGTCGAGCTCCTCTGCAAGCCTGCCAAGGCTGTCAGTCGCCGGCCCCGGAATCGGTTGTGCCCTTCTTGCAGGATCGGCAAGGCCCGTCAGGGCGAGTTCCGGGAAGACGACGAGCTCCGCGCCTTCGGCGCGGGCCTTGCGGGTGAGCACCGAGATTTTCTCATGATTCTGGCTGATGTCATCGCCGGGCGCAAATTGCGCGACACTGACGCGCGAAACCTTGCCGGTCGGCCAGGGCTCGTGGCCATAGAGGCCGAAAAAGTCGCGCGGATTCCAGCTGAACGTGTCGGTAAGCAACTCCGGATAGAGCTCCGGCCGGCGCTGCACGAAGACGGCTTCCCCAAGCACGCGGCGGGCGCGTGCGGCGTCGAGATCGATCTCCGACAGCAGCACCCCGTCGCCTTTGTCGAGCACAGCCGTCACATGCCCGTCCGGCGCGATCACGCAGCTCCCGCCACTGAACTGCACCGTGCGTTCGAGCCCCCATCGATTGCTCTCGATGACGTAGCAGCCGTTCTCGAAGGCGCGGCTGATCCAGTAAGGCGCCGGCGTACGCTCCGCCAGCCAGTTCGAGATGTGGCAGATAACATCCGCGCCGCCCAGCGCCATCAGCCGCGCGGTTTCGACGAAATGAATGTCCATGCAGATAAGCAGCGCGATCCGTCCGATCGGCGTCTCGAACACCTGATTATGCAGATCGCCCGCCGCAGCCCATTTCGGCTCAGAAATGTAGGGGTGGGTCTTGCGGTGGCGACCGATGATGCCGTCGGGCCCGATCAGGACGGCGCTGTTGAAGTAGATGCCGTCCTCGTCGACCTCGGGCATGCCGACGACCATGTAGCAATCATATTTGCGCGCCAGCGCCACAAAGCGATTTGTTGTCGGTCCGGGGATCGTCTCGACGAACGGCGCGACCTCGGCCCGGTCGAACCAACAATAACCCGTCGTTCCCATTTCTGGTGTGACGATGAGTCTTGCACCGGCCGCCGCCGCCTGCTCGCAGAGCTCGACCAGGCGCGCGACGTTGCGTTCCTTCTCGAACATGATCGGCTCGAACTGGACGGCGGCGACCTTGTGAATGATGGGCATTCCGATCGGCCTCAACCGAGATAGGACTTCTTGATGGAGGCGCCCAACGTGTATTTGGGATCGACCATGTTGCCGAGCCTGACACGGCCGGCCTGGGTCAGCAGCATATAGGCGTCGATCTCGTCGAAGCCGTAGTCGGCCGCCATCCAGCGGCAGAGCTCGCGATAGGCGATGCGGGCTGCATCTTCCATCGGGCGCGCCGAACCAATCGTCATGATGAAGTCCCTGGTCTCGAGCCGCGGCCAGGCGATGGTCCAGTTCTTGATGAGATCGACCTGAACCGTGGTCACGGTCGGATGCTCAATGGCGACGCCGCAGAGCTCGCCATCGCCCTGCGCCGCATGGCAGTCGCCGAGATAGAGCAAGGCCCCCTTGGTGTTGACGGGCAGGTAGATGATGGCCCCGACACCGACGTCGGGAAGATCCATGTTGCCGCCGTAGTAGTCCGGGACCAGCGAAGATATCGCCTCGATCTCCGGCGAGGTGCCGATGGTGCCGATGAACGGCTCATAGGGCAGCGTGATCTTGTCGTTCCATTTGGTTCCGGTCTTGGCGTCGATCTCGAGCTTCTTGACCCGCTCCGGCAGCGCCGGGTTGAGCAGCGCCGTGTTGCCCGTACTGACCAAGCCACCGAATTCCGGCATGATCACCGTGGTGCCACGCGGCTGCGGCCCGCGCGGCACTATGCTCTCGATATAGATCGCGAGCGTATCGCCCTTCTCGGCGCCGTTGACGTGGATCGGCCCGTTCTGCGGATTGAGGAACGGGAAGTTGAGCATCTTTGACGGGCTGTCGGTCTCCTTCTTGATGGCGCCCTCGAACGCATCATGGGTCTCTGCCGAGACGACGGCGCCGGGATCGACGGTCAGCACCGGCTTCACATAGGGGCCGTAGACATAGTGGTACTTGCCCTGCTCGCTCTCCGTGATGGTGTGCGTCGTGCCGCGCTCGCCCTTGGCGACGCCCTTGCGGGCCATGATGGAGTCTTTCTGCCAGGACATTTGCTTTTCTCCTTCTGTCGTTGGCTAGTCTTCAAACCGCAAGATGACGGCGCATCTCGGCCGCATCGTCGAGCGCCGTGCGATCGAGGTTCGCGACGATGCGTCCCTTGTCCATGACGTAGCAACGCTGCGCCATGGCGCGGATCATGTCGAGATTCTGCTCGACCAGGATGATGGTCACCCCGGTCCTATGGTTGAGCTCGACCATGTTGCGCGCAATGTCCTGGACGATGTTGGGCTGGATGCCCTCCGAGGGCTCGTCGAGCAGGACGAGGTTGGGATCGGCGATCAGTACCCGGCCGATCGCGAGCTGCTGCTGCTGGCCGCCGGACATGGTGCCGGCGCGCTGATGCCAGCGCTCTTCGAGGATCGGAAAAGCCTCGACGATCTTGCGCCGGCCCGCTTCGGGAATGCCGCCGCCCCTGATCGCTGCGCCGACCGCGACGTTCTCGCCGACGGTCAGCCGCGGAAACACGTCGCGCCCCTGCGGCACATAGCCCATGCCGAGGCGCGCCCGCTTGTGCGCTGGCAGAGATTCGACGGCCTCGCCGCGATAGACGATCGAGCCGCTCATCGCCGGCACGAGCCCGATCAGGCTCTTCATCAGCGTGGACTTGCCGACGCCGTTGCGGCCGATGACGGCAACGATCTCGCCTTCGCGCACCTCGATCTCGAGGCCCTGGAGCACCGGCTTGCCGCCATAGCCGGCGCGCAGAGCCAGCGTCGACAGGATCACTTCCTTGCGCGGCTGATCAAACATGAGCCTGCCCGAGATAGATCGCCGCCACGCGTTCGTCGGCCACGATCTCGTCGATCGAGCCTTGTGCAAACACCTGGCCCAGATGCAGCACGGTAACGCGTTGAGCCACCTGGCGAACGAAGGCCATGTCGTGCTCGATCGCCAGCACCGTCATGCCGTCGGCATTGAGCCGCTGCACCATCTCGCCAGTCATGTGGGTTTCCTCGGGCGACATGCCGGCGGTGGGCTCGTCCAGCAGCAGAAGGCGCGGCTTCAGGCTGATCGCCATGCCGATCTCGAGCCATTGCTTCTGACCATGGCTGAGATTGCCGGCAATCTGCGCTTGCTCCGACTCCAGTCCGAGGAAGCTCAGCAGCCGACCGATCTCCGCTTCGAGCTCCGCACCGCGATGCCGGCTCTGCAGGGCGATCTCGAGATTCTGGCGGACCGACAGGCCCTTGAACACACCAGGCACCTGGAACTTAACCGAGAGACCGCGATGAATCCGCGCAAAGGATTTGAGCGACGTGATGTTCTCTCCGGCGAAGAGAATGTCACCGCTGCCGGGATGATGTTCGCCGAGGATCAGGCGGAATAGCGTGCTCTTGCCGGCGCCATTCGGGCCGATCAGGCAATGGATCTCGCCGGCCAGCAGCGTGAGATCCACGGAATTGGTGACGTGCAGACCACCGAAATGCTTGTTCAGCTTGCGCAGTTCGAGCAGCGACATCAGCCGGCCCTCTGCGTGAGGCGGGCGGCGATGCGGCCGAGCCAGTTCATCACCCCAAGCACGAGACCGTTCGGGGCGATCAGGACCGTGAGCACCAGCAGCACGCCCATGAAGACCAGCGCGTACTGGCTGCCGTAGATCGTGAGCGCCTGGAACGCGGCGAGCACCACCAGCGTGCCGATCACGGTCGACGTCAGGTCGCTGCGCCCGCCGACTGCGACCCATATCAGCGGCAGCGCCGCGGCCGTCATGCCCATGCTCGACGGCGTGATGTACTGCCCCCACACCGTGTACAGCACGCCGGACAGACCCGCGAGCGCGGCGCCGATGACGAATGTGATGAGCTGGTACTTGCGCACGTCGTAGCCCAGCATCTCGGCCCTTTCAGGGTTCTCGCGGATCGCGACGATGACGTTGCCAAACGACGAATTCATCAGGATACGCAAGGCCAGATAGACAAAGACCAGAAGGCCCAGCACGAGGTAGTAGAGACCGACATCGGCGAACAGCACGATGGGCTCGCCCGGCCAGGGGATGGTCAGAGGCGGCATCGCGCTCATGCCGTTGAAGCCGTTGAGCCGCGCAGCTCCGATGTGCCATTCCGGCCCCGCGGTCTGTGCCATGAAGCGTTCCAGCATCAAGGTGACGGCAAGCGTGACGATGCCGAGGAAGACGCCGGCGATGCGGCCGAAGAACATGAAGTAGCCGAGCAGGACCGCGAACAGCGCGGCGATCGCCACCGCCGCGATCAGCGCCACCAGCGTGAAGCCGTAGGCCGAGCCGAAATTGATGGTGAGGATGCCGTAGCCATAGCCTGCGATCCCGAAGAAGGCGGTCTGGCCGAACGAGAGCGAGCCGCCATAGCCCCAGATCAGGCAGAGGCTGAGCGCGATGAACACCCAGACGAAGAAATAGACGGTATTGCCGACCGTGTAGCCGTCGCTGAACAGCGGATAAGCGAGTACGACGGCGAGCACGAGTGCGAACAGGCCCCAGAAGGCCGGACCGCGACCAGCGGTCTGCGGGCCTTCGAGACGACGGAACATTGCGAGAAGATTGGTCACGACGCCATCACTCCGTCAGGTGCGCTCGCGCAGCACGAAGCCGGAGATACCTTTCGGCAGCACCCGGACCACGATGATGACGGCGACCAGCAGGCCGATCTGGCCGAACAGCTGCCCCTGCCAGGACGTCATCGCCGATTTCACCACCGCGAGTACGCCACCCGCAGGCGCCGTGCCGAGGAAGACGTCCGCGCCACCGATCACGACGGTAACGAAGGCCTCCATGATGAAGGTCGCGCCCATGGTCGGCACCAGCGTCATGGTCGGCGCGTAGAGCCCGCCGGCAAGGCCGGCGAGCCCTGCCCCGCAGGCGAAGGTGAGGCTGTAGATCAGGCGCGTGTCGACGCCGAGCGCGGCCGCCATATGCGGCACCTGGATGGTGGCGCGTGCCAGCACGCCGAAGCGCGTCCAGTTGAACAGCGCATAGAGCCCCGCCAGCACACCGAGCGCGGCACAGAACAGCACGATGCGATAGATCGAATAGGAGTAGTCGCCGACCTGAAAGCTGCCGAACGGCGTGCCGACGCCTGCCATCGTCGAGCCCACCATGATCAGCGTGCCCTGCGTCGCAATCAAGCTGAGCCCCCAGGTCGCGACGATGGTATCGAGCGGCCGGTCGTAGAGATGACGGATCACCGCGAGCTCCACCACGACGCCGACCAGCGCCGAGACGAGAGTGCCGGCAAGTATTCCCAGTGGTAGCGGCAGGCCGGCATGCACAGTCGCGGCCGTGACGTAGGCGCCGCACATGATGAACTCGCCATGGGCAAGATTGATCACGCCCATCATGCCGAAGATCACCGCGAGCCCGCAGGCCGAAAGCACCAGAAACGCGAAGGCGTCGCCGAATTGATAGAGCGCCGAGAATACGTGGGTCGCGATGTCCATGAATCAACCAGGAAGTGGGAGGATGCGGCGTTGCCGTCGCAGATATCCGTAATCGCCCCGGCGCGCCGCGAGCGCCGGAGCGATCAGCCGCCGGTCAGGGTTTCGGCGGCGGATTCGACGGCGTGTACTGGGCCATCGGATCCTTCTTGGTGAGATCGCAGCCGGCTTCACCGAGCCAGTACGGCTTGATGTCCTCCCAGGTCTTCGGGAACGAGATCGAGTGATCGGCACCGACTTTGGCGAGATAGATCGTGTGCGACATGTGCTGGCTCTTAGGGTCGATGCAGACCTTGCCTTCCGGCGCGTCCATGCAGACGTCGCCGAGCGCGATCACCTTGCGGATCTCCTCGCGCTTGGTCGACTTCGCGCGCTCCACCATCTGCTTGTAGAGATAGACGGCAAGATAGGAGTTTTCGGCCTCCTGGTTCACATAAGGCTCGCTCGGGAACTTCGCCTTGAACTTGGCGTAGAATTCCTTGCTCTTGGGCGAGTCGATCTCTTCGATGTAGTTGGTGGTGACGAACATGTCCTTCAGGCTCGGCGGCTTGAAGCGCTTGTGCTCGTAACCCTGCCCGACGTTCACCGAGGACGCCATCGGCAGGTTGACGTTGGCGGAGGCGGCCTGCTCGTAATAGGAGGCCTGCGCGGTGCCGACCAGCAGCGTGACCACGAAGTCCGGCTTCGCCTTCTGGATGTTCTGGATGCTCTGGGAGAACTGCGAGACACCGAGCGGGATGAACTCCTCGCCGGCCATCTTGCCGCCGTTCTCCTTGACGATCTTGCGCACCCATTCCGCCGAGATCTGGCCAAAATTGTAGTCGGCTGCGAGCGTGTAGACGTTCTTGCCGTACTTCTCCATCATGTACGGAATGAGCGTGGAGAACTGTTGCTCAGGCACCGCGCCTGTCACGATCATATGACCGTCGCAGACGCCACCCTCGTACTGGTTGTTGTAGAAGGCAAAACCGTTGAACTGGTCGACGATCGGGCGGTACGCCTCGCGCGAGGCCGAGGAGAAGCCCGCGAACACGACGTCGACCTTGTCGCGCTGGAGCACGCGCCGCATGAACTCCTGGTAGCGGGTGTTGTCGGACTGGGTGTCGTAGGCAACGAGCTCCAGCGGCCGGCCCATGATGCCGCCTGCCTTGTTGATCTCGTCGGCGGCGAACTGGATGGCGTGAACCTTGCCGATCGTCGCCGCGGCGAAGTCGCCAGACTGATCCTCCAGAACGCCGAGCTTGATCGGGTTTTCCGCCGCGAGCGCCAATTGTGATCCAAGGGATGATCCGAGGACAAGCGTCCCCGTGAGGGCTGCGGCGCGCAGCCCCCGCAATACAGACTTGCTCATTTTGCTTCTCCTAGATGGCCTGCTTCTTACCGCCTTGCAGCGTAATGCCGGTCGTGCGGCCGGACGTGTCGGGCGGCTTCGCCCGCTTGCTCAGAAACTCCTCGCAATAGAGTTCCATGTTCTGCCGCGCGCGCATGCTGTCGCGGCGGAGCTGGGAATAGGCACCTTCCTCGTCGAGGCCATCCTGCTGCATTAGCAGGATGACCGCCCGGATCACCGCCCGGCGGCCGCGGCGGCGCTCCTCGAGGCCTTGCAGGCGCTCATACATTTCGGCGCGCAGCAGGAACTGGTTGATGCCCATGAACAGGGACGTGTAGACCGCACCGCCATGCACCGGTTTGCGCAGAAACGAGGTGGCACCGAGATTGACCAGCGCCTTCAGCCGGCTGGGCGCTTCGACGCCGACGAGACCGACCACCGGAACCGGCGGCAGCCGCGAAGCCGGGTTGACCTCGATCGCGACCGCGCCTTCGAGATCGCCGTCGACGAACAGGATGTCGCGATCGGCCTGAAGGCCAACAACGTCGATCTGGGCCTGGCCGTCGATGATTTCAGGGTATTCAGTGGAGACGCCGAGCTTGGCCAGCGTGGTTTCGAGCGTGCTCTCCCATCCCCCTCGCCGGGTGACTACGATGGCACGGCCGCCCTTGAAGTTCTGTAACAGTCGGGAGCTCATGATTGCACCACCTTCAACAGCGGAGAGCGCATCGCGCTGGCGAAGCGCGGCGACGACTGGACGAGATATGGATCGGGCGCGATCGGCTCGCGCGATTCCAGCAGCACTTCGAACTGCCCGTGGGCCGCCGAGCGGCCGATCCGCGGCGTGAGCCAGGCGTGAAAGGTCTGCCGGTCGATGCGGACCTCCCCTTGCGGCGCGCGCAGCCGTTGGTCGGCGACCGCGGCCCGCACCGTGCGAGCGTCGTCGCTGCCGGCCTGCGATAAGGCCGCTGCGAGCAGCTTGACGGCGATGTAGGAAGCTTCGGCATCGGCCGACGACACCGGCCCCTCCGGAAAGGATCGCGTATAGGCTGCGATGAAGGCGGCATTTTCAGGGGAGTTCAGCGACGAGAAATAGACGCTCGACGACAAATGTCCATCGACCGCATCAGGGCCGATCTCCGGCAACTCAGGCTCCGAAAGCGTGCAGCTGGCAACCGGGATTTCCGCAGCCTGATCGATGCCACGCGCGCGACAGGCGGCGCGGAACGCGCGAAAGAAGGCGTAGGCGCTGGTGCCAATCAAGTTATTGAAGACGAAGTCGGGCCGCTGGTCGATGATCGCCGCGATCACCTGGTCGACCTCCGTATCGCCGACCGAGAGATAGCGCTCGGCGAGCACGGTGCCGCCACGCGCGGCGAGCGCCTCGCGGAAGATGCGGTTGTTCTCCCACGCCCAGATGTAGTTGGAGCCGACGCAGAAGGCGCGCTTGCCGACGCGCGTGGCGAGATAGTCAACCAGCGGGAGGACGTGCTGATTTGGCGCGGCCCCCGTATAGACGACGTTGTCGGAGCTCTCGAAACCTTCGTAGTGCGACGGATACCAGAGCATGCCGTCGAACTTCTCGAAGCAGGGAATGACCTCCTTCCGGCTCGAGGAGGTGTAGCAGCCGACGACGTGACGGATCCCGGAGTTGAGCAGGTCGCGGCTGAGCGAGCGGTACCGGGCGAGATCGCCGGTGGGATCGACCACGACCGGCTCAAGCGCAATCGTGTCGGAGCCGGCGTTCATCTCATTGAACGCGAGCAGCGCTCCATTGAGCATCGAACGTGCGACGACGCTGTACGACCCCGTGGTCGAGAACATCACACCGATACGATATCGCGTCCGCGCCATCACTCGATCCAAAACAAAAAAGCGCCCGCCGGCTGTTAAGCCGAGGGCGCCCTCGCCGCCAACCGAACACGCGAGATGCGCGTGGTGTTGGAAATGATTTGAACTCGTCGCGTTGACGGGCCGAGCTGCCCAACGCTTAGACGACACGGTCGTTGAGATCGAAAGCGAAGTCAAGCGCGTTATTGCAGCGCAGACTGCTGTAATTCATATCGCCATGCAGCAAATCTGTGCAGCGCCATTGCGCCCGATCAGATCAGCTCGGCATGCCGCAAGCCGAGAACGCCGCCTGCACCTTCGTCTCGCAGACCGACGACATTAGCGGTCAGCGTATCGCGCTCTCGCCGCGCCTCGGTCTCGATGTCGCGATTGATGACGTCGTCGCGAATGGGCTAGCTTCCTCTGATTGAAGCGGGTCCGGCTGCGTCGCCATGACCGCGACGCTACGTGCGCTAGCATGGATTTTGCATAAATTCTGGGCGATATGGACGCCGCATGAACCTGATCAGTCTCGACATCCG